>NZ_JAVRBG010000013.1:0-91378 GCF_031845265.1 Mesonia ostreae
CCCCCGAAATTTCGAGGCTGTTGTAAATAACTTAGCCACCGAAAAGCATTTTTAAGATTTCACTTCGATTTCAGTTTACTCGTAGTTTGGATACATTCCAAAGCTTCTGGGTTATCAAAAATCACTTAGCCATTCAACTCGTTTTATTTTATTTCAGTATAGTCTATGTTGAAATCTTATATTGTGACTATAATTTATTCATTTTATGGGATGTCTTTATTGGCATAAGAATTGTCCTATATACTTTACGTATGATTATACATACACGAAAGTGAATACGAATTCAATTTATAAATAGAAAACTGTTTTTTACTGACAGTTTGACCAAACATAAAACATGGGAAAATCAAATATATTTAGTATGGACAATTTGTCACTGCAAGATATCAATGAAGATGCAGAATTAATTCCGCTAATGACACCAGAAGATGAAGAAGAGATTGATCGTGAGGACTTGCCTCAAGAATTAGCCATACTTCCTTTAAAAAATACGGTATTGTTTCCAGGAGTAGTGATTCCTATTACCGCAGGAAGAGACAAATCTATTACTCTAATTAATGATGCCAATAATGGCAATAAAACCATAGGAGTAGTTTCTCAAAAAGATGACGAGGTTGAGAATCCTGAAGCAAAAGATATTAATAAAGTGGGCGTTGTTGCTAAAATATTAAGAGTTCTTAAAATGCCTGATGGGAATACTACGGTAATTATTCAGGGTAAAAAGAGGTTTCAGATTGAAGAGATTCTTCAGGAAGATCCTTACTTAAAAGCTAGAATTTCTTCTATTCAAGAAGAGAAACCGGCAAAAGACAATGAAGAATTTGGAGCTATAGTAGAATCTATTAAAGATTTGTCTTTACGTATTATTAAAGATAGTCCTTCAATACCTTCTGAAGCCTCTTTTGCGATCAAAAATATAGAGAGTCCTTCATTTCTAATCAATTTTGTGTCTTCTAATATGAGTCTTTCCGTAAAGGAAAAACAAGAATTGTTAGAGATGACTAATTTAAGAAATAGAGCCTTGTCAACTTTGAAGTTTATGAACACAGAGTTTCAAAAGCTAGAGCTTAGAAACGATATTCAGTCAAAGGTGCAGAGCGATATGAGTCAGCAGCAACGAGAGTACTTTCTGCATCAGCAAATGAAAACCATTCAGGAAGAACTTGGAGGGGTTTCTGCAGAGACGGAAATTGAAGAAATGCGACAGCTTGCTAAGAAGAAGAAATGGAACTCAAAAATTGCAAAGCATTTTGATAAGGAACTTAAGAAGATGCAACGCATGAACCCTCAAGTGGCGGAGTATTCTATACAGCGTAATTACTTAGATTTATTTTTAGAATTGCCGTGGGATGAATTCAGTAAAGATAAATTTGATCTAAAAAGAGCTCAGAAAATATTAGATAGAGATCATTATGGACTGGAGGAAGTAAAGCGTAGAATTATAGAATATCTTGCTGTACTTAAATTGAGAAACGATATGAAATCGCCGATTCTCTGCTTTTATGGACCTCCAGGAGTAGGTAAAACTTCTTTAGGAAAATCTATTGCAGAAGCTTTGGGGAGAGAATATGTGCGCATATCTTTGGGAGGACTTCGAGACGAGGCCGAAATACGTGGTCACCGTAAGACCTATATTGGAGCTATGCCTGGTCGAATTATTCAGAGTTTAAAAAAGGCTGGTACCAGTAATCCAGTGTTTGTATTGGATGAAATTGATAAATTAAGCAATAGTCATCAGGGAGATCCTTCTTCAGCTTTATTGGAAGTATTGGATCCTGAGCAAAACTCTGAATTTCATGATAACTTTTTAGAAATGGGATTTGACCTTTCTAAAGTAATGTTTGTAGCAACTGCCAATAGCTTAAATACGATTCAGCCTGCGCTTAGGGATAGAATGGAAATTATTAACATGACGGGTTATACTATCGAAGAAAAAGTAGAGATAGCCAAACGTCATTTACTGCCTAAACAAATTACAGAACACGGACTTAAACCAGCTCAAATTAAATTGGGCAAATCTCAATTAACCAAAGTAGTAGAGGGTTATACTAGAGAATCTGGAGTACGTGGTCTCGAAAAGCAAATTGCAAAAGTTGTGCGTTATGTGGCAAAAAGTATTGCCTTGGAAGAAGATTATAATATAAAAATAACGGATGAAGATATTGTAACCATTTTGGGTCCAGCCCGATTAGAGCGAAATAAATATGAAAATAACGAGGTTGCTGGTGTAGTAACCGGGCTTGCTTGGACAAGTGTAGGAGGTGATATTTTATTTATAGAGTCTATTCTTTCTAAGGGAAAAGGAAACTTAAACGTTACCGGAAATTTGGGTAAGGTGATGAAAGAGTCAGCGACCATAGCCATGGAATACATTAAGTCTAATGCGGAAGAGTTTGGAATTGATCCAGAGGTTTTTTCTAATTATAATGTTCACATTCACGTACCAGAAGGAGCAACACCTAAAGATGGACCTAGTGCTGGTATAACGATGCTTACCTCTTTAGTTTCTTTATTTACACAACGTAAAGTGAAGAAAAGCTTAGCGATGACTGGTGAAATAACCTTACGTGGGAAGGTTTTACCTGTAGGTGGAATTAAAGAAAAAATTCTTGCCGCTAAACGTGCTCATATTAAAGAAATTATTCTTTGTGAAGAGAATAAGAAAGATATTGCTGAGATTAAAGAAGACTACTTAAAGGGTTTGACTTTTCATTACGTGTCTGATATGAAAGATGTATTGGAAAAAGGACTTACGAAGCAAAAAGTGAAAAACGCCAAAAAATTGTAAGCTTCTTCATTTTGGATAAAAATAAAACCCCAAGATAATTCTTGGGGTTTTGCTTTTTTAGAAAATACGAAGCTTATTAATCTGTTTTCATTTTTTCCTTGGTTACTTCTCCATCTTCTTTTTTTACTTTATACTTTGAGTTTTCGGTCTCAATTTTCTTTTTCTCGACGTTTCCATCCTCGTCTCTTTTGATTTTTACATCAGTTTCACCGTCTTTAATCTTTATTTTTTCACCGTCATCGCTAATGTCAATATCAGCATCTTTGCTCACTTCTACACCTTCTACGGTTTTAGTTTCTTTGTTCTCATCTCTGCAGCTTGTAAGAGAGACACTTAAGATTGCAGCTATTGCTAATGTTCTAACTACTTTTTTCATAATACTATATATTTGGTTTGTCCAAAACTAATCGAAAAAACTGACTTGTAAAAGGTTTTAAGTTTTATTTTAGACTCGTTAGACTTTGCCTAATCGCTTCAATTTTTGCTTCAGCATCTGCTAATTTTTGCTTTTCTATAACCACCACTTTCTCTGGTGCGTTATTTACAAAGCGTTCATTAGAGAGTTTTTTGGTTACAGATTTTAAAAAACCTTGTTGGTAATTTAATTCTTCAGTGAGTTTCTTAATTTCTTCCTCAATATCAATAGCTCCAAGCATAGGAATGAAGTATTCATTAGATTTAACACGGTAAGACATGCTATTAGTTTGCTGTTCTTCCACGTAAGAGATCTCTTCTATATTTCCTAATTTAGCGATGATGCTGTCGTAAGAGGTGCTTAGTATTTCGTTATTGATAACACTCATCTGGATGCTATCTTTAAAAGAGATATTTTTTTCTTTTCTGATGGTGCGAACTCCAGAAATGATTTCTTTTACGGTTTCAAAATCTTTAATAAAACTTTCATCTACTGATGTTTGCTTTGGCCACTGGGCAATAATCAATGCTTCTTCTTTACTTCTCTCGCTTATATTTTGCCAAATTTCTTCGGAAATAAAAGGTACAAAAGGGTGTAAAATCTTTAGGTTATCTTCCAAAAGCGCTACAGCACATTGGTAGGTGGTAGCATCTATTTTTTCTCCAAATGGAGGTTTAATCATTTCTAAGAACCAAGAACAGAAATCGTCCCAAACCAACTTATAAGTGGTCATTAGCGCGTCACTAATTCTATATTTGCCGTAATGATCATCTAATTCTGCTAAAGATTTTTGAAATTTAGCTTGGTACCAAGAGATTGCCGTTTTACAATATGCGGGTTGTGTTTTATCTTGGTCTACTTCCCAGTTAAGGATAAGTCTAGAGGCATTAAAAATTTTATTTACAAATCCGCTTCCTTGCTTACATAAATCCTCTTCAAACATTAAGTCATTTCCTGCAGGCGAAGAAAGCAGCATTCCTACTCTAATTCCGTCTGCTCCGTATTTATCAATCAACTTTAAAGGATCTGGAGAGTTTCCTAAGGATTTACTCATTTTACGGCGTTGTTTGTCTCTTACAATTCCGGTAAGGTAAACGCTGTTAAAGGGTTTTTCTCCGCGGTATTCGTATCCTGCAATAATCATTCTGGCTACCCAGAAAAATAAAATTTCTGGTGCCGTTACAAGATCATTGGTAGGGTAGTAGTAATTAATTTCCTTATTATCGGGTTCTAAAATTCCGTTAAAAACGCTCATAGGCCACAACCAAGAGGAGAACCAAGTATCTAAGGCATCTTCATCTTGAGTTAAATCGGCTAAGCTTAGATTGTCATTTTTGGTCTTTTCTTTGGCTAGTTTTAAAGCTTCTTCTTTAGTTTCAGCAACTACATAATCTTCTTTTCCATCTCCGTAGTAATAAGCCGGAATTTGATGTCCCCACCATAACTGGCGAGAAATATTCCAATCGCGAACATTCTCCATCCAATGACGGTAAGTGTTGATGAATTTTTCAGGAACAAGAGCAACCTCTTTATCTAAGACGGCGTCTAAGGCAGGTTGCGCCAATTCCTTCATCTTTAAAAACCATTGATCGCTCAACTTAGGTTCAATAACCGCGCCTGTACGTTCACTGGTTCCTACTTTATTAATATGAGTTTCAGTCTTGGTTAAGATTTGAAGCGTTTCCAATTCTTTTACAATATCTCTTCGAGCATCAAAACGATCTTTACCTTCGTAATGTAAACCGTAGCTATTTAGGCTGGCGTCATCATTAAAAATATCAATCACCTCTAATTGATGTTTATCTCCTAAATTCTTATCGTTTTCATCGTGTGCCGGAGTTACTTTTAAACAACCGGTACCAAATTCTAGATCTACATATTCGTCTTCTATGATAGGAATAACGCGGTTGCAAAGAGGAACAATGGCATTTTTACCTTTTAGGTGAGTAAAACGCTCATCATTTGGATTAATACAAATGGCAGTATCTCCAAAAATGGTTTCGGGTCTGGTGGTGGCAATGCTTAATACGTCATCGCTACCTTCAATGGCATAATTTAAGAAATAAAGTTTCCCTTCTTTTTCTACATGAATTACTTCCTCATCACTTAGGGTCGTTTTGGCTTGCGGATCCCAGTTCACCATTCTATATCCGCGATACACGTGTCCTTTTTGATGAAGATCTACAAAAACTTTAATCACCGATTTAGATAAGTCTTCATCCATGGTAAATTTGGTACGTTCCCAATCACAAGAAGCGCCTAGCTTTTTTAACTGCTCTAGTATAATTCCTCCATGTTTATGAGTCCATTCCCAAGCGTGATCTAAAAACTCTTCTCTACTGAGATCATTTTTATTGATTCCCTCTTCTTTTAGTTTGTTCACTACTTTAGCTTCGGTAGCAATAGAAGCATGATCTGTACCCGGTACCCAACACGCATTGTAGCCTTTTAGTCTAGCTCTACGAATAAGTACATCTTGGATGGTATTGTTAAGCATATGGCCCATATGCAAGACTCCTGTAACGTTGGGAGGAGGAATTACAATGGTATAAGGTTCTTTTTCGTTTACTTCAGAATGAAAATAATCATTTTTCATCCAGTAAGAATACCACTTATCCTCTGTTTCTTTAGCGTTATAGGTTGCAGCAAAAGCCATTTTGGTCTAATTTTTGAATTAAGAATACAAAAGTACTTATATAAACACTATTTTAAAAGATTATAATTTGTTAATATCATTATTTGGTTTAATTGAAAATAACTTTTATTTTAGCCCAAAATTTAGAAATTATGAAAAATCTTATTATTTGTGCAATTGCACTCTTTACTTCTATAGCTGTTAGTGCTCAAGCTGAAATCAAATTTGATGAGGAAACTGTAGATTACGGTACTATTGAATATGGAAGTGATGGTGTAAGATCTTTTACATTTACTAATGTAGGTGATGCGCCTTTGGTAATTAGTGATGTAAAATCTACGTGTGGTTGTACGGTGCCAGAAAAGCCAAAAGATCCTATTGCCCCAGGAGAGACAGGTGTAATTAAAGTAAAGTATGATACCAAGAGACCAGGACCAATTAGAAAGACAATTACCGTTTATGCGAATGTGGAGAGCTCTCAAATTCCTTTAAAAATCAAAGGATATATTAATAAAAAAGATACCAAAAGCGTTTTAGAGAAATAAACGAGACAAGAATATGAAAAGCCCTTTTAAAGGGCTTTTTTTATACCTAATCGTGAAGGAATTTCTTTTATTTTTTGCAAATTTGCGTAAAAACAATTTTATGCCTTCAATATCCTCCAAAGGTCTGGCCATGCCAGAATCTCCTATTAGAAAATTAGTTCCTTATGCTGATGAAGCTACCAAACAAGGGAAAAAAATATTTTACTTGAATATTGGTCAGCCCGATATTAAAACGCCACAAGTAGCTTTAGATGCCGTTAAGAATCATGATTTAGAAATCGTTTCTTACAGTCACTCTGCAGGTTTCTTAAGTTATAGAGAAAAACTTGCCAAGTATTACCAAAATATAGGATTACCTATTGAGGTAGAAGATATCATTATCACTACCGGTGGTTCTGAAGCTTTATTATTTGCTATGGGAAGTGTAACCGATCCTGGGGATGAAGTGATTATTCCAGAACCTTTTTATGCTAATTATAACGGATTTGCTACTTCTGCAGGAGTGAAAGTACTTCCTGTACAGGCAAAATTTGAAGACGGATTTGCCTTACCTCCCGTATCTGAATTTGAGAAATTAATTACCGATAGAACCAAGGCGATTATTATTTGTAACCCAGGAAATCCTACAGGTTACTTGTACACCAAAGAAGAAATGGATCAGCTTTCCGCTTTAGCGAAAAAGTACGACTTATTTTTAATGGCAGATGAAGTGTACAGAGAGTTTGCCTACGAAGGTTTAGAACACTACTCGGTGATGAACCAAAATGGTTTAGAAGAGAATGCTATTATGATTGATTCAGTTTCTAAACGTTATAGTATGTGTGGCGCTAGAATTGGTTGCATGGTTTCTAAAAATAAAGAGTTAATTGCTACTGCGATGAAATTTGCACAGGCAAGATTAAGTCCGCCAACCTTTGCTCAAATCGCAAGTGAAGCTGCTTTAGATACGCCACAATCTTATTTTGATGATGTGATTGAAGAATATGTAGACCGTAGAGATACTTTGATTGAAGGCTTAAGAGCTATAGATGGCGTAAAAGTAGCGAAACCAAACGGAGCTTTTTATTGTATCGCAGAATTACCTGTTGCTGATGCCGATCATTTTGCAAAATGGTTATTAGAAAGTTATGATAAAGATGGTAAAACTGTAATGGTTGCTCCAGCAGAAGGTTTTTATTCTACGCCAAAAACGGGAATGAACCAAGTGAGAATTGCTTATGTCTTAGAAAAAGAGCATCTTGTAGAAGCGATAGATATTTTAAAATCTGCATTGACTACGTATAATGAGGCTCATGGAGCATTATAAAAATTTTTCTTTAAAGGATTATAATACGTTTGGTATTGATGTTTCTGCCAAAGCATTTGTTTCGGTAAGTAGTTTGGAGGAACTAAAAGAAGTTCTTCAGCAAGTTTACGCTCACGAGTTGTTTATTTTGGGAGGTGGAAGCAATATTTTGCTTTTAAAAAATATAGATCAAACCATTTTACATATCAACCTTAAGGGAAAAGCCCTAGAACGGGAAGATGAAAATTATGCTTACGTACGCGCTCATGCTGGTGAAAACTGGCATGAGTTTGTACGTTGGTGTATTGCTCACAATTTTGGAGGTTTAGAGAATTTATCCTTAATTCCTGGGAATGTAGGTACGAGTCCTATTCAAAATATAGGGGCTTATGGGGTAGAGCTCAAAGATTCTTTTGTGAGCTGCGAAGCCATTCATAAACAAACGTTACAAACTAAAACCTTTACTAAGGCAGAATGTGATTTTGGATATCGAAACTCTACCTTTAAAAATGAGAATAAAGATAAATATATTATTACAAGTGTTTTATTCCGTTTAACGAAAAAAGAACACTCACTGCATACGGGATATGGTGCTATTTTAGCTGAATTGGAGAAAGAAAATATTGATACCCCAAGTATTAAAGATATTTCTAATGCTGTAATTTCTATTCGGCAATCCAAGCTTCCAAACCCGAAAGAATTAGGAAACAGCGGAAGCTTTTTTAAAAACCCGATTGTTGATAAGACTGCTTTTGCTAAGCTAAAGGAGAAATTTCCAGAAATACCTTCTTATACTGTTTCAGAAAACGAAATTAAAATTCCTGCGGGCTGGTTAATTGAAAAGGCAGGGTTTAAGGGATATAGAAGAGAAGATGCTGGCGTCCATGAAAATCAGGCTTTGGTTCTGGTAAATTATGGAAATGCAACGGGCAAAGATATTTACAAGCTTGCGCAAGAAATTCAGAAGAAAATTTGGAATGTTTTTGAAATTCGTTTAGAGATGGAAGTAAATGTTATTTCATAAAAAAAGCAGGTTTTGAATTTTCAAAACCTGCTTTTTAAAATTAATGATTAA
Organism: Mesonia ostreae; assembly: GCF_031845265.1. NCBI lineage: Bacteria > Pseudomonadati > Bacteroidota > Flavobacteriia > Flavobacteriales > Flavobacteriaceae > Mesonia > Mesonia ostreae. The sequence goes on from NZ_JAVRBG010000013.1 coordinate 8,744, forward strand.
ACTTTTTAATACATTATTTTACTTTCTCATTAAAACCGCATCAATAGAATGCACATAACCATTAGATCCTTTCATATCTGCAGTGGTAACGTGTGCTTTATTTCCTTTAGCATCGGTTAAAACTACTTTACCATCTTCAACGGTCACATCAATTTTACCATCGTTGGCGGTAACTACAGTATATTTCTTATTTTCACTTGAGTTGATAAGATCCATCATTTTTGTAGAATCTATAGCACCTGGAATAATGTGGTAACTTAATACGTCTTCTAATTTTTGTTTGTTATCGGGCTTCATTAATCCTTCAACCGTTCCTTTTGGAAGCTTGTTAAAAGCCTCGTTGGTTGGAGCTAAAATGGTATATGGTCCTTCAGATTCTAATTTAGCTACCATTCCTGCACCTTGCACCGCAGAAACTAAAGTGGTGTGCTTGTCAGAGTTCATCGTTACTTGTGCCAAATTCATATCAGAAGAGTCAGATGTATCAGAATTCATATCTCCATCCTCATGTTTTGAAGCTCTTTCAATTTGTGGATCCACTTCCATGTCCACTTCCTTCATATCGTCGTCCATTCCAACTTCATTCATATCTTTGTTGTTGTTCTTTTTGTCATCTTCACAAGAAGCAAAGGTGAATACGGACATTAATGCTAATACTACTAATTTGTTCAGTTTCATAATTATATTTTTTTGGTTGAATATGATGCTAAGGTATGTGATTAACAAACGTGTATATTTTTAAACTCCCTAAATTTAAGTTAAATAATGTAAATTTTATATTAAATAAATTAAGAGCTTTTCTGTAAGAAAGTATTGTTGTATTTTTGCATTATGAAATTACTTATATTGACAATCGTATTGTTGGGATTAGCTTTCGCTGGAATTGCTATTAAAATTTGGGCGAAAAAAGATGGTAAGTTTGCAGGAACTTGTGCTAGTGAAAATCCCTATCTTAATAAAAGTGGAGAGTCTTGTGGTTTTTGTGGAAAAACTCCAGATCAAGCTGAATGTGCTAAGGAATCAAATTCATAAGCATAAGAATTAATGTTGCAAGTTCTCTTTATTGCATTTCTATGCATTGTAGCAATTAATTTTTCTTATTTCCTTTTTTTTGGAATTTTCTTCTTTTCTTATAAAGAGAGAAAAATTGAGAATGACAATCAAAATTATATTCCAGTTTCTCTTATTATTTGTGCCAAGAATGAGGCATCTTCATTACAAGAGAATATTCCTTTATTTTTAAAACAATCGCATCCTGATTTCGAACTTATTTTAGTGAATGATACTTCCGCTGATGAAACTCTAGAGGTGATGGAAGATTTTCAAAGACAAGATGCTAGAATTAAGATTGTAAACGTACAAAATAACGAGAGATTTTGGGGCAATAAGAAATATGCACTTACTTTAGGAATAAAAAAGGCGATGCATTCGCATTTAATTTTTACAGATGCAGATTGTAAACCAAAAAGCAACGAATGGTTGTCACTTATGGCTTCCCAATTTAGTGAAACAAAAGAAATTGTTTTAGGTTATGGATCTTACGATACCATAGAAAATTCCTTTTTAAATAAAATGATTCGCTATGAAACCCTTCTCACAGCGACGCAATATTTCTCTTATGCGTATTGGGGTTCTGCTTATATGGGCGTAGGAAGAAATTTAGCATATACATCTCAGCTTTTCTATGATCACAACGGGTTTGTACCACATATGAATATTTTATCTGGAGATGATGATTTGTTTGTAAATGCAGCTGCTACATCAAAAAATGTGGCTTTGGTATTAGAGAAAGATGGATTTACCAAAAGTGAGCCTAAAAATACTTGGCAAGAATGGTACACTCAAAAGCGAAGACATGTTTCTACGGCAAGTCATTATAAACCTAAACATAAATTTCTTTTAGGACTCTATTTTGCTAGTCAGGTTTTATTTTGGTTATTAGGAGCTATTCTTTGGATAGCCGATTCTAATTTTGCTTATTGGATCATAGGTTTTTTTATTTTCAAACTTTTCCTGAAATATATAGTAATAGGCAAAGCAGCAAAAACATTAAACGAGAAAGGACTTCTCTGGCTTATGCCTTTTCAAGAAATAGTATTGCTCGCCACACAATTTGGTATATTTGTACATAATTTGATTTCTAAACCCGTACATTGGAAGTAATGATTTGAGAGAAATTGAAGAACATATCGCCAAAGCTAAAGTTGGAAATCAAATTTCCTTTCTTTTTTTGTTAGATTTTTTTTGGAATGATGTCTTTCGGTTTCAATTAAAAAGAACCAATAATGAATACGAAGCAGAAGAAATTACCATACAAACCTTCAGTAGAGCTTTTGACAAAATTTCTACCTACAATAAAGAATATAAGTTCAAAACCTGGTTGATCACCATTTCAAAAAACATTCACATAGATTCTAAAAGAGTAAAATCAATACCTACTTTAAGTGTAGATAAGTCACTCGAAAAGAATATCGTAGACGAGACTCCTTCCGCAGAAGATCAATTAATTACAGAGCAAAATCTAATCAGCTTATTGTTCCATATCAAACAGCTAAAGCCGCATTATCAAGAAGTGATACGCTATCGTTTTTTTGAGGAAATGTCTTATAAAGATATTGCTGAAACTTTAGATGAGCCCATGAACAACATTAAAGTGAAACTTTTGCGAGCCAAAAAATTACTGGCAGAAAGCATCAAAGAACGCGAATAGAAACTTTTTATATTTTCATTTTTAAATGGAATCAATAAGAAATCAATTCCGTACATTATACTTCCAAATTTATTTATATTTGTGACACAAATTTACATTTATGTCTGTTGAAACTTTAGTAAAAGAAAACACAAAACGTACGCCAAAACCAAAATGGTTACGGGTAAAATTGCCTACTGGTAAGAAATACAGCAACCTTAGAAAGTTGGTAGATAAGTATGACTTACATACTATTTGTACCTCTGGAAGTTGTCCTAATATGGGAGAATGCTGGAGTGAGGGTACAGCAACTTTTATGATTTTGGGAAATGTTTGTACGCGTAGTTGTGGATTTTGCGGAGTTAAAACCGGTCGTCCAGAAAATGTAGATTGGGATGAGCCAGAAAAAGTTGCACGTTCCATTAAATTGATGGATATTAAACACGCAGTGGTGACCAGTGTAGATCGTGACGATTTAAAAGATATGGGATCTATTATTTGGCAAGAAACCGTAAAAGCTATCCGAAGAATGAACCCTAATACGACTTTAGAAACGCTTATTCCTGATTTTCAGGGTGTAGAAAAAAATATAGATCGGATTATAGCGGTCAAGCCGGAAGTGGTTTCACATAATATGGAAACGGTAAAACGTTTAACTAGAGAAGTGCGTATACAAGCAAAATACGATAGAAGTTTAGCAGTCTTACAATATTTAAAAGACCAAGGAATAGAAAGAACTAAGTCTGGGATTATGTTGGGGCTAGGAGAAAGAGAAGAAGAAGTGATTCAAACGCTAAAAGATTTGAGAGGTGTAGGTTTAGATATTGTTACCATTGGACAATACCTTCAGCCTAGTAAAAATCATTTACCAGTACAGCAATTTATTACTCCAGATCAATTTAAAAAATATGAAGAAATTGGTTTAGAGTTAGGCTTTAGACACGTAGAGAGTGGCGCATTGGTTCGTTCCTCATATAAAGCTCAAAAGCATTTAACTTAAGCCTAAAGAAAATATGGCTCATAAAATAAAAATCGGGATTAACGGTTTTGGAAGAATAGGAAGAGGTCTTTTTAGAATCTTACTAAAACATCCTAGCATCGAGGTAGTCGCTATAAATGATTTAGCCGATGCCAAAACTTTATCGCATCTTCTTAAATACGACAGTATTCACGGAGTTTTGCCTGCGGAAGTAAGCCATAAAATCGATACTATTTTAGTAGACAAAAAAGAGTATCAACTTCATAATGCTAGCCAGCCTAAAGATATCTCTTGGCCAGAAGAGGTAGAGCTCGTAATAGAATCTACTGGAAAATTCAAAAAAAGAACCGATTTAGAAGCTCATCTTAAAAATAATGTAGAACATGTTATTCTTTCTGTGCCGCCTATAGAAGATGATATAAAAACGATCGTTTTTGGTGTGAATGATGATTTAATTTCAAAAGAAGATCGTATTATTTCTACCGCAAGCTGTACTACAAATAATGCAGCGCCTATGTTAAAAGTGGTTCATGACGCTTTTCGGGTAGAACAAGCCTATATTACAACCGTGCATTCCTATACATCAGACCAAAGTTTACACGATCAACCTCATAGAGATTTAAGAAGATCTCGGGCTGCAGGTCAATCCATTATCCCAACAACAACAGGAGCTGCAAAGGCATTGACAAAAATTTTTCCAGATTTAGCTTCGGTAATTGGAGGGTGTGGTATTCGGGTACCTGTGCCTAATGGTTCTTTAACAGATATGACCTTAAATGTGAAGCATAAAACCTCTATAGATGAGATTAACCAGCTTTTTAAAACTGCTTCAGAAAATCATTTTAAAGGCGTTTTAGAGTATACGGAAGATCCTATTGTCTCGATAGACATTATAGGAAGTCCTTATTCGTGTACGTTTGATGCTCAAATGACTTCTGTTATCGATGAACATTTAGTGAAACTAATAGGTTGGTATGACAATGAATATGGTTACAGTCATAGAATCGTTGACATGATTTTAGCTCTGAAGAATTAAGTACTAATGATAAAATTTCTTTTTCAAAATTTAAATTTGATTTTTAAAGTACCCTCTTTAGTATTACTGCTAGCTCTTTCTTTAGACATAAGCGAGTCAAATAATGAGGTCTCTTTCAATGATTTAAATAAAGAGGAAGCTGTAAAAGACACACTCCACGTCAAAACTCTATTACAAGATAGTTTAAATCATGTTGCGGAAGATTATTACAATTTAGCAATTGAAAATTTTAAAATAAATGAACTAGGTAATTCGTTTCAGAATGCTGGCAAAATGTACGAGATAGCGCAAAAGAATGGAAATCAACTTCAGCAAATAAAAAGTCTTAAGCTATTAAGTTTAATCTATGAAAAGAAGGGCGATCTAGAAAAAGCCTTAGCGTGTTTAAAGCAGGCTAATACCCTAAAAGATACTTATTTTCTTGAAACAGGCGACTCTAGCTTTTTAGGAAATAATTTTCCTATTATAGAAAATAAAATCTTGCAGCTAGAGAAGGTCAATTCTAAGCAGGAAAAAACTTTAAAATTTAATCAATTAGCAATTATATTAAGTGTTTTACTCATTGTTATACTTTCGTTATTTACTCTTTCTCTATATAAGAACAATCAAATACGAGCAGGTGCAAATAAGTTGCTTCAAAAAAAGAATGAAGAACTTTTTGCAGCCAAAGAAAAGGCAGAACAGGCCAGTAAGATTAAAGAGAATTTCCTTTCAACGATTTCACATGAATTAAGAACACCAATTTATGCCGTTACTGGTTTAACGTATTTATTGCTTCAAGAGAATCCAAATAAAAGTCAAGAAGAGCATTTAAACTCTTTAAAATATTCTGGAGAGCATTTGTTGTCTTTAATTAATAATATTCTAGACCTTAATAAATTATCTGCTAAAAAAGTAAAAAAAATCAATACAGATTTTAATTTGAGATTAAAGATGGCTGATTTTTACCAATCGTTTGTCAAAACAGCAAAAGACAAAAGTGTAGAAGTACATATGCTCATTGAAGATCAAATCCCAGAGGTTTTAAACGGGGACATTCTTAAGGTGTTTCAAGTACTTATAAATTTAGTTTCAAATGCGATAAAATTCACGAATAATGGAGATGTCTGGATTCGTTTATCTTTGGTAAACGAAGAAAAGAAGCAAGTAATGCTACGTTTTGAAATTGAAGATAATGGAATTGGAATCGATAAAAAACATCAAAAATCTATATTCAAAAATTTTAATCAAGGCCAAGATGAAACAAATATACGGTATGGAGGCACTGGATTAGGTCTTCCTATTGTAAAAAATCTACTGCTTTTTTTAGGTAGTAAAATTCATTTAGAAAGTGAAAAAGGTAAAGGAGCAAAGTTTTATTTTGATATATCCTTTGGTAAAGCGCAGCAAGGCAAAGGGGTAGTAAAACAACTAGATAAAAATGAACAAGATTTTTTAGAACTTGATATGCTTAAAGTTTTAGAAGGTAAAAGGATTTTAATTGTAGATGATAATAAATTGAATCAAAAAATCACAGAGAAAATATTATTGCGAAAAAATACTATTTGCGACGTAGCTGGAAATGGACAATTAGCTTTAGATTTTGTTCATAAACATATCTACGATTTAATTTTGATGGATATAGACATGCCAGTAATGGACGGAATAGAAGCTACAGAAATTATTCGGAAAAAAGATAGTAGAACGCCAATAATCGCTTTAACGGCCGTAAGCTTAGAGGGAAAAATAGAGCAATTTTTAAACCACGGATTTACCGACGTGATTCCTAAGCCTTATAAAACCGAATTGTTTTACGAAAAAATCTATAAGGTGCTTAAGCTCGCCCAACGAAGTGCTTAATTTCTTGATCAAATTCTTTTTTGTTTTCTAGAAATACCGTCTTAATAGGAAGGTAAAATAATTTTTCTCTTGGAAAATGATCTTTAAGACGCATAAAATCTTTTTCGGTAGTGACCAAAAGTGGTTCTTTTCTTAAAGTTTCTAATTCTTTTTCAGTAAATAAGTGATGATCTGGGTAGGAGTAGTGTTTCACGTCCAATCCGTTTGCTTTTAAATGATGTACGAGAGGTTTGGGTTTGGCAATTCCGGTGACGAGATTAAATTTTTCCATTAATTGTATAGGAATCCGTTGTACACCATTGGTAAAATAATCTTCATAATGAATCCCAGTAAAAAATAACTTCTGATGTGCTTTAATTTTTAAAGATTTCGTAATTTTTATCTTTTCTTCTTCAGAAATAGTTAAAGGACATTTGGTTACAATAACCACATCGGCGCGGTTGGCTCCAAAAGCAGGTTCTCTTAAATTTCCTGCGGGCAAAACGATGTCATTAGAGTAAAGTTCGTGATAAGCGGTAAGTAAAATAGAAAATCCTGCCTTTACCTTTCTATGTTGGTAAGCATCGTCTAAGAGAATCACTTTGGGAGGAGTTCTTTGAGCTCTTAACTCAGAAATTCCATGTTGTCTATTTTCATCTACAGCGACGAATACTTCGGGGAATTTACGCTTAAATTGAAGCGGTTCGTCCCCTACATCTTTGGCTTCATTTTTAACGTCTAGCAATAAAAAACCTTTTGTTTTTCGTTTATAGCCTCGACTTAAAGTACCCACTTGGTGGTCAGGTTTCAGCAAATCAATAAGATATTCAATCATAGGAGATTTTCCCGTGCCTCCCATACTTAAATTCCCAACCGTAATGACTGGAAAATTGTAAGAAGTAGATGTTAGAAATCCCCAATCAAAAAACTTGTTTCGCAGCCCTACAATTATTCCGTAAAGAATAGAAAAAGGAAAGAGTAATTTTCTTAGTAATTGCATAAGACGAAGGTATAATTTTTATATTTACCTTCTAAAGAATTTTTTTATGAAAGTAAAAGAGATTACGCAGAGTTTGGAGCAGTTGGCGCCTCTCGCTTACGCGGAAGATTTTGACAACGTTGGTCTTTTAGTAGGAGATCATGAGCAAGAAGTAAGCGGAGTGCTAGTAAGTTTAGATTGTCTAGAAGCGACCGTAGTTGAAGCCATAGAGAAGAATTGCAACCTGATTGTTGCGTTTCATCCCATTATTTTTGGAGGCTTAAAATCCCTTACTGGGAAATCTTATGTAGAGCGTGTGGTGATAAAAGGGATACAAAATGATATTGCAATTTATGCCATTCATACGGCTTTAGACAATTGTTTTAAAGGGGTTAATGATATGATTTGTCAGCAACTCAACTTAACAAATCGCCAAGTTTTAATTCCGCAAAGCAACACGATTAAAAAGTTGACTACCTATGTGCCAAAAAAAGATGCAGACAAAATATTAGAAGCCTTATTTAAAGCAGGAGCGGGTGATATTGGCAACTACGAGAATTGCAGTTTTTCTTTGGAAGGAAAAGGTAGTTTTTTGCCTAACGAAAAAGCTAATCCAGTAGTAGGAAGAAAAGGAGAGTTACAAATAGAGGAAGAAAAGCAGTTACACGTTACTTTCTCAAAACACGTAGAGCATCAGGTTTTAGCTGCTTTAAAAGCGAGTCACCCTTATGAAGAAGTGGCCTATGAACTCACCAGCTTAGAAAATACAAATCAGCATATAGGAATAGGAATGTTGGGGGAATTAGAAAGCGGAATGGAAGAAAAAACCTTTTTAAAACACATTAAAGAAGTTTTTAAAACGGGAGCTGTTAGGCATTCTCAAGTTTTAGGAAAAAAAATTAAGAAAGTTGCGGTGCTAGGAGGAAGTGGAGCTTTTGCAATTGAAGCTGCTAAAGCAGCGGGAGCAGACGTTTTTATTACTGCCGACTTAAAATACCACGATTTTTTTAAGGCTGAAAATGAGATTCTTCTAGCCGATGTAGGACATTATGAAAGCGAACAATACACAAAAAACTTATTACATTCTTATCTTACGAAAAAATTCCCTAATTTTGCAATCGTTTTAGCACAAAAAAATACCAACCCAATTCAATATAGTTGATTATGGCAAAGAAAAAAGAGGTTACCGTAGAGGAAAAACTTAGAGCATTATACGATTTGCAATTAATAGATGCTCGTATTGATGAAATTAGAAATGTACGAGGAGAGTTGCCTCTAGAAGTGGAAGATTTAGAAGATGAAGTAGCTGGACTAACAAAAAGACTAGAGAAACTAAATTCAGATTTAGAAAAAGTGGATGTGGATATTAAGGGAAAAAAGATCTTAATTGAAGAATCTAACGGCTTAATCAAAAAATATACAGAGCAACAAAAGAATGTTCGTAACAACCGCGAGTTTAATGCAATTTCTAAGGAAATCGAATTTCAGGAACTAGAAATTGAGTTGGCAGAAAAGCACATCAAAGAATTTTACGCTCAAATAGAGCAAAAGAAAGAAGTGATTGAGTCTACTAAAGAGAAGGTAGCAAAAAGACAATCTCACTTAGATCACAAGCAAAGTGAATTGAATGAAATTTTAGAAGAAACGGAAAAAGAAGAGCAAGCTTTGATCAAAAAGTCTGATGAATACAAAAAAGACATTGAGGAGCGTTTAGTAAAAGCATATACAAGAATTAGGGATAATGTAAAGAATGGTTTAGCGGTAGTGCCAATTGAAAGAGGTGCATCGGGAGGGTCTTTCTTTACCATTCCACCACAAATACAAATGGAAATTGCTGGACGTAAAAAAGTAATTACAGATGAGCACAGTGGGAGAATCTTGGTAGATCAAGAATTGGCCGAAGAAGAAAAATTAAAAATGCAAGCTTTATTTTCTAAAATGTAAGTTGCATATATGTTATACCAAAGCCTCTCTGTTTTCCAGAGGGGCTTTTTTTATTAACATAATATTGAGAACTCTTCTTTCTTCTTTCTCGTAATTTTATAGCAGTAAAAACCGAAGCTATGAGAAAATTAGTGTATTTGTTTATGATTACAATAGCTGTGATAGCCTGCCAAGACGATAAAAAGTCATCTTCAAATGAATCAATAGAAGAGATGGAAGAGGAGAGTGGAGAAGTACAAATTGATAAAAATGAGAAAGAGCAGGACTTTGAAGCTAAAGAAGAGGATAAGGAAATGGAAAGAGATGAAGATTTCGTAGGCGATAAAAGTATGTCTTCAAATTCAGAGAACGATCGTCCTGGTCCTTCTGCTCAGTGGACTGGAGAATTTGTAAAAACGAACGCACTAAATACTGCTGGAGCTTGCAGCTGTAATTGTCTAGATATCGACTTTAACTCTACGAGAACGCTCTGTGTAGATGAGAAATCGGAGATAGATATTCAAGTCAATTACGTATTAAAAGACAAACTCGTTCAAGTCCTTTTCCTTAGCGGAAATGGAAATATTGACGATAATAATCCGATTCCTTGGTCAGAATTTGATAAAAACAGCGTAGTAGCGGAAATATCTAGAACCAACAATCAACTGCAACTAGACTGGAAAGGTTTTACCATAGATAAAAAATTAGCAACCGATTATGCTATATTAGGAAAGAAGAATTTAGAAGGAATTTATAAAAGAAAATAAGTTATGAAATTAATACTGCTGGCTTTTGCAAGTGTATTCTTAGCAAATTGTCAAGACAACAATGCGCAAGATAAAAAAAATCAACAATTGGCTAACGCAACCCCGGTAGAGGTGAATGCAACCGAGCAAGGATATGAAAAAGCCTATTTTGCAAGCGGTTGTTTTTGGTGTGTAGAAGCCGTTTATGAAAGTGTAAAGGGAGTTAAGGAGTCGGTTTCTGGATATGCGGGCGGACATACTAAAAACCCGACTTATGAAGAAAGCAACACGGGTAGAACAGGACATGCAGAAGCGGTAGAAATTATTTACGATCCGCAGAAGATCAGTTTTGAGACTTTAGTAGATGTTTATTTTGGATCTCAAGATGTAACACAAAAAAACGGACAAGGACCCGATAGAGGCTCGCAGTATCGTTCTATTATTTTCTACCAAAATGCAAAACAGAAGGAAGTGATAGAAACTAAAATAGAAGCCTTACAGAAAGAGTATAAAAAACCAATTGCTGCTGAAGTGATGCCATTTCAAAAATTTTGGGAAGCAGAAGCCTATCACCAAGATTATAAGAAAAATAACCCTAACAATTCTTATATTTTAAATGTATCTAACCCTAGATTTGAGCGTTTTAAGGCTAAATTCCCAAGCCTTTTAAAGTAGGTTTTTAAAAGAATTTAATGCTGAACGGGTAGGATGTAGATTCGCCATTATTGGCTTTAATTGCATTGATAATTGGATATACAAATGCGACTATTCCTACAATTGCTAAGACTAAAAAGCCTAAGCCAAATAGGAAAATTAGAGGAACGCTAAGAATAGCGTAAATGAATATGCTAATTCTAAAATTGATAATTTGCTTTCCTTGTTCATCCAATTCAAGAACTTTCTCTTTTTGTGTAGTCCAAATAATCAGCGGAACTATTAAACCTCCAATCCCAGTAATATAATCCAACAATTGACTTAGGTGAGTTAGCATTAAAAGCTGACGATCTTCTCTTTTTTCAGTGATAATTTCCATATAATACGTATTTAGCGGTCTATAAGTAAGACGATAAAAAGATGAATTTGTTACATAGCCTTTTTTTTCATTGATGTTTTTTTTAATCTCTAGTCTCTAGTCTCTAGTCTCTAGTCTATTTTCTTGAGTCTATATTCTAACATCTACAAATTAGGCTTAATTCTACAGCTTTATTACCTTTGCAGCATGATTTTAGAAGACACCATTGTAGCCTTAGCGAGCGCCCCAGGAAGTGGAGCCATTGCGCTTATCCGCGTTTCTGGGCCAGATGCCATTCATTTTACAGCACCTGTTTTTGAAGCTAGGAATAAAGTAAGTTTAAATGAACAGGCGTCGCACACCCTACAATTGGGATTTATCAAGAATAAGCACCGAATTATAGATGAAAGTCTAGTTTCTGTTTTTAGAGGAAATCGTTCTTACACTGGGGAACCAACGGTAGAAATCTCTTGCCATGGGAGTCCGTTTATTCAGCAAGAAATCATCAATCTTTTACTTCAACAAGGTTGTAGAGCTGCACAAGCAGGAGAATTTACACTGCGCGCTTTCCTTAACGGAAAAATGGAATTAAGTCAGGCAGAAGCCGTAGCCGATTTAATTGCGAGTGATAACGCTGCCAGTCATCAATTGGCGATGCAACAAATGCGTGGAGGTTTTGCTACCGAAATTAAGAGCTTACGACAAGAGTTGCTTAATTTTGCTTCTTTAATCGAATTAGAACTTGATTTCTCTGAAGAAGACGTAGAATTTGCGAATCGTGATCAATTTCACGCGCTTATTTTAAAAATTCAGAAAACACTTTCAAGGCTTATCGATTCCTTTGCGGTAGGAAACGTACTTAAAAACGGAATTCCCGTTGCTATTGTAGGCGAGCCCAATGTTGGGAAATCTACACTCTTAAACTCTTTACTGAATGAAGACCGAGCCATTGTAAGTGATATTGCGGGAACGACAAGAGACACTATTGAAGATGAAATTTCGATTGGCGGTATAGGTTTTAGGTTTATAGATACAGCCGGAATTAGAGAAACCAAAGATGAAATTGAAGGCTTGGGAATAAAAAAAACCTTTCAGAAAATGGAACAAGCACAAATTGTCGTGTATTTGTTCGATGCCCAAAAAGTAAAGAACGAAAATTTGAGCTTGCGACAAATTAGAACTGAGGTTGAAAAAATCAAGAATCAATTTCCTGGCAAACCACTTTTAATCATCGCTAATAAATCGGATGTATTGAATGCTAATTTAAAAACAGAGTTTTCTAAGGTATTACCAGAGGTTTTATTGCTTTCTGCCAAAGACAAAGAAGGAGTAGACTTACTAGAAGAAAATTTATTGCAATTCGTGAATACAGGTGCTTTAAAAGGCAATGATGCCATCGTAACCAATTCTAGGCATTATGATGCTTTGTTGAAAGCTCAAATAGAGATTAACAATGTGCAAGAAGGAATGAATATGGGCTTAACAGGAGATCTATTAGCCATCGACATTAGAGAAGCTTTATATCATTTTGGCAGCATCTCTGGCGAGGTAAGTCCAGATGATTTATTAGGCAATATTTTTGCTAATTTCTGTATCGGGAAGTAAGTAAAACAGGATTCGCCCATGATGAATCTGTAGTTGAACTTATCCTGAGCGGAGACGAAGTATCTTTGAGATAGGCTTTTTTTTAAAGAATGTATAAAAAGATTTACGCCGAATAAGAAAGGAATTTGTACTCGAACTTATTATAAGCGTTGAGCGATTTGCTCTCGCTGAAATGTGTAATTCATTTTACAGTGAACAAAACCGAAATACTTTTATTGCATTTGAATTTCTAATTTTTCTTAAAAGTTCTAAATCGCGTTAGAAAAATATAAAACGAACCATAAGAAATAAACCCGATGGCGGTAAGAGCCATTAAAATTCTGCCTAATGTAGATTGATCCATAAATGCAAATGCATCTTGCATGCCCTTTATATCGTTGCTACCAGAATAAATACCAGCTCGAAGAAAAAAATAGGAGATGATCAAAACGACAAAAGCACGAGCATAAAAACCAAATCTTCCCATGGTTTTAATGATGCGATGGTTTTTATGTCCCTCTAAATTAAATTGATCTAGTAAGCCTCCTTTAAATGCTCCTACAATTAAAATAATAGCCTGTATAAAAAGAACAATACCAATACCAATAAAAATATAAGAAATTAGCGTTGGATCTAAAAAACTCATGTAGTTTGTTTGAGAACCTCCTTGGTAAGAACTTGTAAATAAGTGATAAAAAGCCATTATGGCAACGACGGTGTAAACCAATCCAGTAGTGAAAAGACCAAATCGGCGTGATTTTGCTTTTCTATCCGAGCCCATATTTTCGGGATCTTTAATACTTTGTAAAAACATCCAAAAAGAATAGCACAATAATCCTACGCCAATAGACAAAAGCATTATTTGTCCAAAAGGTTGTTTTTTAAGAAAAGTGAGAGCTTGACTGGTTCCAGAATTTTTACCCCCCAGTTGTAAAGAGGCCAATAAAGAAAGTACGCCAATTACAACATAAATGATGCCTTTGGATATAAAGCCAATAATGGCAGCGGTTTTATAGGATTTTTTCATTGGTAAAAGTTATTTTATAAAATTTTAAAGTTACAAATAGTGAGAAAATTAGCATATCTTAATTGATGAAAGTCAAAAAATATATCTGGCAAAATCCCTCTGGTTTATCTTAAGATGTAATATGTTCGTAAAAATTGTGATAGACAGCATTTTGAGAATATTTCTGATTCTATTTTTTCTCGACTACTTCCGTATAAGCTTCCGTAAGCAATTTCACAGCTTCTTCCATCTCTTGTGAATTAAGGTGTGCGAAACCTAATCTTAAAGCAGTGATTTCTCGATTTTGATAAAGACAAATACTCGGAATTAAGAGTCCTCTTTCTTTTGCTTTCACTTGTAAACGAGTTAAAGGAAAAAAAACCTTAAAGCGAATCCAAAAAGCCAAACCTGAATCGGGAATAGTATATAATATTTGATTTTTAAAGTAAATATGGAGCAATTTTGAAAACAATTCTTTCCGCTCAGAAATTATTTTTTTAGACTTTCTTTGATAACGATGAATATCTCCCTGAAGAATGATTTCTCCTAAAGCTTTTTCCATCATTACATTTGGTTTGCCAAAAACATTCAGGTATTTTGTCCCTTCTTGTAACAAATCTTTGGGAGCAATGAGAAAATTCATTTGGAAGCCAGGCATGAAAAACCTTCCGAAACTCCCAATATAAATAACGTGATTTCCTCCATCTTTGCTCAGTAGGGACTCCTTCTTGCTTTTTACGAGTGAAAATTCAAAATCGGTGTCATTCTCAATCACAATGAAATTGTACTGTTCCGCTAGCTCTAACAATTGTATTTTACGATTCTCAGAAAGCTCAACCGTGGTTGGATATTGACATTTAGAGTTGATATACACCAAGCGTATTTCACCGGGTTCAAAGTGGCTTGCCACATAATCTATGTCCATTCCTTCCTCATCTACTGGAATAGTTTTTATTTTTGCTCCCGCCTGATTAAAAACCATATTAGATAGGAAGTAGCTGTATTCTTCTACTAATACTACATCGCCCGAATTAATTAATAAGCGTGATAAGATAGAATGGACTTGTTCTAAACCAGCCACAGGCAATAAAAAGTTTCTGGAAAGATGAAATCCTCGAGTTAGGTTTAGATAATAACTCAATTGATCTCTGAAGAACGTACTTCCAATTCCTGTATTTGGTACTGTTCGTGCTTGCTTTGTCCTCCTTAGTACCGATGTGTAAAACCGAACCAACTCTTCGGAATTGATCATGCGATAATCTGGTGTTCCGTCTGTGAAATGAAGTTTTTCTAGACTTCCTTCTAATGGTGTATCCAAAATGAAATCTTTTCTGAAATAAAACGGAGCCTTTTCAGGAGGCTGACCAAAAACTTTAGTTTTCTGCCCTTGATCCATAGAAAATTCAGGGTTTTTCACGAAAGTACCTTGGTTAGGAAAGGCTTTTACCCAGCCTTGTTCCTGTAATTCTTCTAAAGCGGCCACAATTGTTTTTCGATGAACGCGTAGTTCTAAAGCAATTTTTCTACTGCCAGGGAGTTGATCGTCATTCTCTAAAAGCTTACTCTTCACAGCATTAATAAACTGATACACAATTTGCATATAAACAGCCTCTTTTTTTTGGCGATCTATTTTTATAAATGATTGAAAAGCAATATTAACCGGACTACCCATTATTTACATTTCGGACTATCAAAACTAGTGTTTTTATTCAAATATTTGCAGCTGAATTAGAAATAGTATCGTTAAAGAAAAGTATAGATGAAAAAAGTATTAGCTGCTTTAGGGTTCATAATATCCCTTCCCGTTTTTGCGCAACAAAAAGATACACTTCCAGATTGGAAGAATCAAAACAATGAATTGGAGCAAGTGATTATTCGAGGAAACCGACTAGAAACACCTTTTAATCAAGTTTCTAGAGATATCCAAGTGATTACTCAAAAGCAAATTGAAGCCCTTCCAGTAAAATCGCTCAATGAGGTTTTGTCCTATATTGGGGGCGTAGATATTCGGCAGCGTGGTCCTTTTGGAACGCAAACTGATATTTCTATCGACGGAGGAACTTCTGAACAAACCTTAGTATTGCTTAATGGTGTAAAAATGATTGATTCGCAAACGGCTCATAATATGATGAATATTCCAGTTCCTTTAAGTGCTATAGATCATATTGAAGTTTTAAGAGGTGCTGCAGCGAGAGTCTACGGAATAAATGCCTTAACTGGAGCAATTAATATTGTAACCAAAAAAGAAAAATCCTCTTCTATAACTGCAGATGTTCAAGGGGGAAGCTCTTTTAAAAGTAAAGATGAGGGAGACGGTTCGGGAATTTACGGTGGCGGATCTGCTGAGGTGACAGGAATCTTTGGAACTGAAAATCAAAGTCAGCTTTTCTCATTGGCTCAAAGCAATTACAACGGTCAACGTTACAATTCGGCTTCAAAAAGCACGCATCTTTTTTATAATGGAAACTATGATTTTGATAGCAATAATAGCATTCAGGCTATGGCAGGTTATGCATATAGCCGTTTTGGTGCCAACGGTTTTTACGCTGCTCCAGGAGATATAAATTCCGAAGAAATTGTAGAATCTTCTGTTTTTAGTATTTCTTCAAAACATAGATGGGGTAACTTTATACTTTCTCCTAGAATTAGTGATCGTTACGGAGAAGATGATTACCGTTATTTTAAGGATGATCTAAGTAAAGGCAGGTCTCTACACTACACCAACGCGGTGATGCTGGAATTAAATAGTAGTCTTAAAACTTCTATAGGAACTTTTGGGTTTGGTTTGGAGTCGCGTTTAGAGAAAATTAATAGTTCTAATATTGGAAAGCATAAAAGGAATAATCACGGCGCTTACGCGGAATTAAAAAGTAGTTTGGGAGAAAAGATAAGAGGAACGGTGGGACTCTATGCCAACTACAATACAGATTTTGGTTGGCAAACCTATCCAGGTATTGATTTAGCCTACCTCATCAATCATCACTGGAAAGTTTCTACAAGTATAGGATCGAGCCAGCGAATTCCTTCTTTTACGGACTTGTACTTAGATCAACGTCCTGGAAATTTGGGAAATCCATCACTTCAACCCGAAAACGCTTGGAGTTACGAAGGAAATATTCAATATAATAAAGGTAACTTACAGATAAAAACAGGTTATTTTTATCGAAATATTTCTGATTTTATTGATTGGACTAGAGAAGATTCTTCACAACCTTATACCCCCTTCAATTTGGGAAAAAGCAAAATACAAGGGGTTTACGGAAGAGTTCGACAAGATTTTGATTTGGGCAGTCTACAATCCTTCGGTTACGATATGAGTTATAATTATTTGCATCCCACTTTAGAAACTTCCGCAGAAACCCAGTCTAAATATACCTTAGAATCTTTAAAACATCAGTTCGTGGCAGGAATTCATTACCGCATCAGCAACTTTTCGTTTCATCTGAAAAACAGATGGCTAAAACGCGAGCTTTCTAGTGCCTATGATATCGCAGATATTCGGGTTAATTATCAATGGCAAGATTTTCTTTTATATGCAGAAATTACCAACCTTTTTGATGCAGAATACAAAGAAGCCGGCGCTGTCCCCATGCCTACACGCTGGTTTGGGTTGGGGATAAAATATCAATGGGAGACGAAATAAAGGCAGTTTCTTAACAGGTTTTTCATTTGGGATGGATGTTTTTGTAATTTCCTCCGAAAAAAGAATTCAAAATTTATTTGATTGAAAACTCTAGTGCAATTCATTATTTTTTTTACATTATATACGTACTGCAAAAAAATTTAACTTAAAAACGAAAGATTAATTGGTACGAGTTAGATTTTTATAAGAAAAGAAACAGGATGGAAGCAAATAAGGAAAATTTGTATCGGCATGTGAAATTTTTAACCTCCATTTATCCTTACCGTAACTATAAGAATTTGGAAAGTCTTCATCAAGCAGCGAATTTTATTGAAGCAGAGTTGAAGAAAACGGGTTTGCTCACAACCCGACAAGAATGGGAAGCTGATGAAAATACCTATGAAAATATTATTGCTTCTTACCAGCCAGAGAAAACAAAACGCTTTATCATAGGAGCCCATTACGATGTGTATAAGGAACAGCCTGGGGCAGATGATAATGCCAGTAGTGTTGCCGGATTGATAGAAATGGCAAGGATGCTAACTGAGAACAAGTTAAAATTAAATTACGGAATTGACTTTGTTTCTTTTTGCTTGGAAGAACCCCCATTTTTTAAAAAGAAAGAAATGGGAAGTTATATTCATGCGAAATCTATTTACAATAAGAACAAAGAATATATGGGTATGATTGCGCTAGAGATGATTGGTTACTACCACGAAAAAGAGAACTCTGCTGAAAATACCACATCTAATAAAGGCTACTTAATTGTTTCTGGCATTAAGAAATATGATGAATTTAATAAGAAAATCTCTCATTTGTTGAAGGCTAACGGAGGAATTGATTCTCGACGTTTATCTTATGCCAATAATTACCGAAATAATGGACCTTCTGATCACCGTAATTATTGGCAATTGAACGTTCCTGCAGCAATGGTAATAGGAACTGGTGGTCATGGAAATCCAAATTATCACAAAGTTACAGATACCATTCATACTTTAAATTTCGAAATAATGACCCAAGCTGTAAATAGTCTAGCCTACGCAGTATTTAATTTTCTGAAATAAAGTAGCAAATAAAATTATAATCTCGCACATATAGGATTAACGATATTAAAGGAATTAGTATAAAAGATCTTTTTTATAAAGAATATTTACACTTGGGAGAGATTGCAAGTGTTAAGGATTCCTTGATAGCTCAACGGAAAGAGTTCACTATCTTTGCGCCATACCATCATCAAAAAATGTCTATATGATTCTTAAGAAAAATGTTTTATTCTTTTTATGGATAGTTATTTCCGCTTTAAGCGTAAAAGCTCAAGATTGTTTATCTGCAACAAAAGGCGAAGGTGAAAAAGAACGTCAACTCATTGCTGGTAAAATTATGGGGCAGAAGCTGGAAAGTCTTCTTTTTTGGTCGCAAGAGGAGAAAGAAAGGCGCTTCCCAATGATGCAGGATATTTTTCCTAGTATTTCAGTTTCTACTGGAAATCAGTTGTCAAAACTTGAAAAATCCGAAAGTATTATTCCTCTGTGGCAAGATAATACAACGGTATCTTCTTATATGGATAAGAACCATATCCAAGGAATTATAGTGTTAAAAGACAATGAAATAAGGTTGGAGAAATATGCAGATGGGGTAGATCAAAAAACTGTTTGGACGTCGTTTTCTATGGCAAAATCTGTTTCTTCGATGCTGTTGGGTGTCGCCTTAAAAGAGGGCGCTATTGAAAGTTTAGACGATGTTTTACAAAAATATATTCCAGAGCTAAAAGGTTACGATTACGGAAAAGTGACCGTACGCCAATTGTTAACCATGACTTCTGGAATTGATTGGAACGAAGATTATGAGGATCCAAAATCTGATGTAGCCCAAATGTACCAGAATGCTTGTGAAAATAACGAGTCTCATATTTTAACGTATATGAAGCCATTAAAATTTGCACACGAACCTGGTACCCATTGGAATTACAGTACTGGAGAAACCGATTTGGTAGGAATTTTAATTCAAAAGGCGACTGGAAAAAATTTAGCGGAATATCTATCTGAAAAAATTTGGAAGCCTTACGGAATGGAACATTGCGCTTATTGGTTAGCCGATGAATGCAGTAATTTGAATATGGGAGGAAGTGGTCTTTCGGCTAGTTTAAGAGATTATGCACGGCTTGGAATGCTTATGTTGAACAAGGGTGAACGTGGAGAAAAAAATCTTTTTTCTGAAACCTATTTAGAAAATGCCACTTCACTTTTACACGAAACTAACGATCAAGGTGGCGGATACGGTTATCTGTGGTGGCGTTTTAATAACGGAAGCTACGCTGCAGTAGGAATTTTTGGACAGATGCTGTATGTAGATCCACAAAAAGATCTCGTAATTGTGCAATTAGCCGCTTGGCCTAAAGCTTCTTCAAAAAATCTTGTCAAAGAACGACTTGCTTTTATCGAAGCCGTTCGGCGTGTAATCGATTAAAGAAATAATATTAGATTCGTATCTCTTTTTCTGAAACGGAAGTAATTCGATTTAGTCAATTTTATAATCTAGAAATGCTTATCCATCGGTTTTGACATATATTTCATTGAATTTCTGTTTCATTTCAATGGTTCCCAGCATCACTATTTCAGCACCATATGGGAGCAAGCTATCTGCAGATAGTAAAGTTACCACTTTAGCATTCTCTTTTATGGCAATAACCGAAAGGCCTGTTTTACCACCTATACCAGATTCAGCAAGAGATTTTCCCTCTATTGATGATGGTATGGGAATAATAAACAAAGTAATACCTTCCCCAAGCACGGTTAGTTCTTGATTTTTAGAAATAGATAAAACCGCTTCAGCTCCAAGTGTGGCATAACTCAATACAAAATTAGCTCCTGCTTTATGAATGATATCAATATTTCTAGCTTCGGAAATTCGACTTACTATTCTCAGCTCTCTATTTAATTGTCGGCAGTAAGAGGCGAGATAAATGTTCATCGTATCGTCGTGCGTAGAAAGCAATACAGAAGGAGCTTCGAGGATCCCAGCTCTTTTCAACAGTTCGTAATCAGAAGCATCACCAGCAAATACTTGGTTGCAAAAAGGACTTACTTTTTTGCATACCTCAGGATCTTTCTCCACTACGTTTACCAAAACTCCGTTTTTGTGCAAAGATTCTGCGGCTGCTAATCCTACTCGGCCTCCTCCAATTAAAAGCACTGGATTAGGGTTTACGTTGTAATCATCAAAGAGGTTGTCTACATTGTAAAGTTGTTCTTTATTCCCTATAATGACTAGAACGCTATCGTGCGTTAGTTTTTCATTACCGGTGATAGGTTCTAATTTACCTCGATTCCAAATTCCTACAATACTAACTCCAAATTTTTGTCTTAAGTCTGTCTCCCGAATCATTTTAGAAACCAATGGTGTATTGTGAACAGGCAGTTCTGCGATCAACAAATCTTCATATTGCCCTATAGACTGCGACTTTGCATATTGTGCATTAACTCTGTTGGCTAGTTGTTCACCCAACCATTTTTTTAAAGGCAAGACGTGATCAGCACCGCTTAATTGCTGTACATCTACAGATTCTATATCGGTCGCTATGGCAACAATGGGAATCGTAGGAGATATTTCCCTTATGGTGAGAATAATTTTGGTATTTATAATGTCATTTCTATTGACCAAAATTAGTTTTGCCTCTTTAATTCTAGCAAGATTAAAGGTATTCTCATTGTCTAATTCTCCAAATAGTACAGATACTTGATCATCGTGGTATTCAAGAGCTTTATCCATATCATTCTCGATAAGATAATAGGGAATGTTTTCTTGTTTCAATCGCTCTGTAAGATCTTTCGCTATAACATCATACGAACATAACAAAATATGATCTTTTGTTTTGGCAGGAACTTCGCGAGGAACCTTATTTTTCTTTTTTGATTCTAATAGTGGCACATAAAAATGTCTAATAAAGGCAAACGGCAAAACGATGAGCAACATAAAAATACCAGAAAGCAAAACTATTATGCTGAATAATCTGCCAAGATCTGAATGAAAGGTAATGTCTCCAAAACCAAGCGTACTCATAACCGTAAGCGTCCAGTAGAAACCTGTAACCCAAGAATGGTTTTGACCTTCAAGTCCCATTATAAAATGGAAAAGAATAGAATAAACGACAATGACAATTCCTAAAAGAGCCAAAAATTTAAGCAAGACCTTAGAGTTTCTTTTAAAATCTTTGTCGGCCATATAATAGGCTAATTGACTTCCAACAAATTTCATAAGCTAGATTATTAAATAGCAACTTGCAATTTCGTGATTTTAAACTCTTATTTGAAACAAATTACAGCATGTTTTCAAAAGATTACATCCAAAGCGCTTTTTTGGTAACTAATACCTTCAATTTCAACTTTAACTCTTGGTTCTAGACACACTGAATTTTTCCGTTAGCACTACAAAATTCAGCAATCGAGCTGACACAAGCTATAAACTTTCAGGTTGCAAGATTTTTTTTGAATTTTTGAAAAATTCCTAAGAATAATAATATCAAGAAGTCCTGTTTCCAAAAACCTTGTTTTTCAAAATATGCACTACTCTAAAACCAGTCCAACGCCAATTTTTTGCAATAAATACGGGTTATGATCAATAACCAAGACATCGTTTTTCCTGCTTATTTTTTTTAGAATGGTAAATAGTAAATCAATATCAGCATAATGCAATCCAGTACTAGGTTCATCTAATATGTAAAGCGCATCTTTAGTTTGATCTTGCAACCAATTCAGCAATAATAAACGTTGCTTCTCACCCGAAGAAAGAGTCTGCACTGGTTGATCTAAACTAAGATGTGCCAACCCAATTTCTTCTAACTGATTTAAAAACGCAAGAGTGTTAGTAGAGATTTTGCTCATTTCTAACCATTTTTTGACGCCTGTGATCGTCAAAGAGAGTACCTCAGCAATATTTTTTGACCGCACTTTGTAATTTAAAATCTGCGGTTGATAACGTTGCCCTTTACATACTTCACATTTTTCAATCACATTGGCAGCTACATCCAAGCTGGTTTCCAAATAGCCTTTCCCTTTGCAGTTTGAGCACTGGCTACTTTTGGTTTTATAGGAAAAGTCCTTGGCTTTCAAGGTGGTTTCAGAGGCAAAGATTTTGCTGATGTCTTTTAATAAATTCAAATAAGCTACTAATAAAGTAGTTGCGTGGGATCGTAATAGTTTAGGCTCAAAATAATGGACTTCTGAATAGTTCTTCGGAAAAATGATGCGCTCGCAGTTCACAGGCTCATCTGTTTCAATACTCGGCATTAAGATGTCTTTCACTAAGGTAGTTTTTCCTATTCCTGATTTACCAGTTAGGGCGGTGATTCCGCCAACAGGCACTTCTAATGCATCTTTTATTAACGAATGTTTGTTCAGTTTCCGAATACTAATATGTTCTTTAGTAGCTTCAAGTTTAACCGTTTGGGTTGCTGCTTTCAGAAATGGATGACAATCGGCTTGTTGTAAAAAATCCTTTGGACTGCCTTGATACGTTATGTAACCTCCCAATTTACCAGCTCGTGGCCCCAGCTGAACCAATTGGTCACCTGCCATAATAATCTCTTTATTGTGTTCAATCACGATGACCGTATTCCCTTTTTCAATAAGTTCTTTGAGAATATGAATCAAGTCTGGAATATTGTCTTGCGATAAGCCAGCAGAAGGTTCGTCTAACAAATAGGTAATGCCTTTAAGTGGACTATTCAATTGTTTGATGAGTTCCACGCGTTGATTTTCTCCTCCAGAAAGTGTAGCCGATTTTCGGTTGAGTTGTAGATGATCTATGTGCAGTTGTTTCGCTCTTTTAATTGTATTCATCAAATGAGGTTGAATTTTAGCTAAGAATTTTTTCTCGATGACTTCTTGATGATTAGTAGCAGAAAGCCAGTTCTCTAAGACTTTAAAATTCATTGACTTTATTTGCTGAATTGATTTGCCTGCTATTTCAAATGTTAAGCGTTCGGGTTTTAATCCGCTACCATAACAATGGCTGCATTCGCTATACGAAAAGAGGGTGGTGAGTTGTTTTATATTTTTATTTTTCCGAGTTTTAAAATATTCGTCTTGTAAGTAATGAAAGAGACCTTCCCACTTCATACTCAAGGCTTGCGTTCCTTCCCTTGTTTTTGTTTTGTACAACCAAGTAGTTTTCCATACTTTTTCGCCAGTTCCTTGCAGTAAAATTTCTTTTTGTAGGTCGCTTAATTCCTTAAAAGGAGTTTTTAGCGTGAATCCGTATTCTCCTGCTACTTTTTGTAAAACCGCCATATGTTTGCCTGCTGGATCTCCATAATAACCCACAGCTTTGTTGTGCGCAAATAGTCCGCTGGCGATGCTTTTATTTTCATCCAATACAAGTTTATTGAGATCTGGGAGGAGTTCTTGGCCAAGACCTTCGCAAACGGCACATTTTCCCAATTCGTGCGTATTAGAAAAATGACTGGCCGATAATTCTACTCCTTCATATTGCGCCTTTCTCGAAAAGGCGAAGCGCAAGATTTTATCAATCCCTGTTTGCTTGGCAATATCTGTGCGTTGGGAATAATTTTTTTCTTTACGGGTGACGCAAATAGTGGGAGTTAATCCCTCAATATGATCTACTTCAAACTGAAAATTAATTCCCACTCTAGATTGCTGATAACTTGAAAACTGCTTGGTCATTTCTTGTAACCCGAAACCGTGTAGCGTATCAATCACCAACGAAGATTTCCCACAACCTGAAATACCAGTAACCACCGTTAATTGATGTTTGGGTAAGTTTAAATTGAGGTCCTTGAGCGCGTGCGTGCGTGCGCCTTGGATGGAAATAAGATCGCGTTGTTGTGTTATTTCTTCTTTAAGATTAATCGAGGGATATTCCTTCGCATTATTGATAAATGTATCGCAAGAAGATTGAAAAAGCTCGTGACTTTCAATACAAATGATTCCTGCCGTTTGTTGCTTTAATTGCTGCAAAGCTTCTAGCAGCTGTTTTACATTTTGCTGATGCAAGCCTATACTGGGTTCCTCCAGAAGCAGAAGTGTTTTTATCGATTTTTTTGCGAAGTGCTTAGTGAGTTTAATGCGCTGTGCTTCTCCTCCCGATAGGGTGTTTGAAGGCTGTCCCAATTTAATATATCCCAGTCCCAATTGCAGCATTAGAGAAAGTATTTCTTTAATTTTCTTTTCTTCGGAAAAGAAATTATAGGCTTCTTCTATGCTAAGCGCATAAATTTCTGCAACATTTTTATTGTTCCATGTGACTTGCAGTACTTCTGGCTTAAAACGTTTACCATTACACCTAGGACAAACCTGATTGATTGTACCTAGCGCACTCATAGATAAAGTGATAACTCCAGCGCCTTCACAGGTTTCACACCTACCGGTTTTATTGTTAAAAGAAAATGCACTTTTCTTTAATCGTAAAGCTTTCGCTTCAGGTGATTTTGCGAGTAAGTTTCGTATTCTATTTGCTAAGCCCACATAGGTTGATGGATTGCTTCGAGGCGTTTTTCCTATAGGTTGATCGCTAACAGCGAGGAGCGTCAATCCTTTCTTTTCGCAAAAACTGCTGATGTTTTTGAGTAATTGAGGCGTCTTTCTATTCACCACAGTCAACTCCTTTACTCTTAGCTGAAAGTCTTCCGCAGAGAATTTTTTAGGCTGATTTTTAAGTATATTGTGACTCTTATCTGCTCTAAGCGCGGCCAAAGTTGGGCTGTTTAGATCTTTTTCATTTAGAAAATCATCAATTTTTCCGTTAAAAACCACTTCGCCACCATGGATTCCCGCTTCTGGACCTAGCTCTACAATCCAATCTGCAGCCTGAATAAAATTTAAATCATGTTCTACAACCATCACCGTATTCCCTCTACGCAGGAGTCGGTTGAGAATATGTAGTAAATACTTTTGATAGCCTGCAGACAAACCAATGGAAGGTTCGTCAAATACGTATAAAATACCTTGCAATTTACTATTTACCTGATTGATGAGTTTGATACGTTGTCCATCCCCAGATGAAATTTCCATACTTGGGGTGCTTAGTTGGTATTTGTCCATTCCCAGCTGAATTAAGTCGAACAATTTGGTGCAGGTTTTATCTACCAATACTCCTTCACCGGCCTTCAATTCTAGAGATTTTAGCCGATTGTATAAATCGTTTAAGGAAAGTTCCATCCATCCTTGAAAATTCATGCCTTTCCAATTGTATTTTAAATGTTCTGCTTTAATGCGTCCGCCTTTGCAACTCGGACAAACTTTGGAGCTGGCAAATTTTAGGATATTCGGGTTTCTATCTCGCCTTAAAATATCCTGCATTATGGGAAGCATTCCTTTATAAAATCCCTCTTCCCTAGGTTTTGCTTTAATTCCTTTCCAGCGAAGTCTGGATTCTAAACCGTGTTTTCCGTAAAATACTTTAAGACGATCACTTCCATTTAAAACCACATTTTTTTGTTCTTCTGTAAGGGTTTTCCAAGGAATATCAACAGAAAATCCGTGGGCCTTGCACACCTTATTTAATTCTTCTACGGTTATCTGGGAATAGACGATATATCCATTAGGCAGGGTAGTGGTGATTGCGCCTTCTCGAAGGGTTTTATTTTCATCCCCAATTAATTTGTTGAGGTCAATATATTCTGCTTCTCCAATGCCGCGACATACTTCACAAGCTCCTCGCGGATGATTAAATGAAAACAGAGACTTACTCATGATTTCATCAGCAGAATAGCGCGCAAATAGAATTCTGAAGATAGCTGTTAATTCTGAAAGTGTACCAAATGTAGTTTTGATAGACTGAAAACGTTTCGATTGCTCTATTTTGATTACGGGTGGGAGATCTTGTATATCATCCACTTCCGCAGTTGGGATTAATTGCGCATTTTGTTGATTGTATGCGGGAAGGTTTTCTAAAAAATAACGGTAGCCTTCGTTGGCGATGACATCCAGGGCTAGAGAAGATTTTCCAGAACCCGATAAGCCCGTCAACACAATTAATTGATTTTCGGGAATATGTAAATCAATGTTTTTAAGATTATTTTGATGGGCGTTACGAATATGCATATAGAAAAATCTGTTAAAAAATAAATATAGGGAGATTATCCTGGTTTGAAATACATTTATTCAAAACTATATTTTCGCTTTTATTCCTAAAATTAGTTTGGTCTTGTAAGATTTAAATTGTGCAAAACTTAACTTATTGCTTTCCAGGCTTATTGATTGTTATCCGTTTTTTATGTGTTTTCTATAGAAGTAACATGGGGTTTATAGTATTTATCGCTTATTTAAAGAAGAAATGTTTAACCTTTCACGAAACTACTAATTTTTGCTAAATAAAATCCTTACACCGTCACGTTTTGGCGAAGCTGTATTTTTTTTTTGTATTAAAATAGTCTTTAATCCTTTAAAGCCGCTTTATAAAAATGAGAAAAATAGCTCAAATTTCCTTGATTGTTTTGATGTTGCTTAGTTTGGTGACGGTGGATCAGCATCGGCACCTATTGCACTTATTAAGTATATTTGGTTTTTTAGTACTGACTTTTGAAGCCATATGCGAAGAAAACAAAACAAAATTACTTTTTTTTATATGTTTAACGGTACTTTTTATTCCTTGGCTTCAAATAACTGTATGCATTTTATTTTGGAACGTGGTTTATATATTGTTATTCATTTATTTTTCTGTACTACAGCTAAATACGCTCAAAAAAAGGAGAAATACAAGAGATAAAAATGAAGATTGCACCACATAGCATGAGTTGGTTCATAGATTATTTACTCAAGAACAAAGTTTGGTGAAATTCCTACGGTATCTTTTAATCTGTTTAATGATTTGGATCCCTAGTTTTATATTGCTAACATTGGTAAGTACTATGATTATTCTGGTTATGCTTTAGAAAACTTAGAGGTATCTAATTATAATAAAAATGAAGTAAGAATTGGATTTATCGCTCCGCTTTGGTTGTTGTAAGCCTATTCTAATCAATAATTCGCTTCGGAAAGTATTTTTGACTGTTGTTAAATCATTTTTTTTAATCAATATTTAAAATTTACATTTTCAGGTTAGAGTTAGCGGTACATGTGATACATCTCATCAATATGTTCTTTTACTTTATCACGAAACCATTTTGGTTCAAGTACCTCTACCATATTTCCTAATTTTAAAATTTGCATTTCAAATTCATAATTTGGCTTTAAGTGATAAGTAACTTTTCCCCAGTCGGTATCAGTTCCATCAATGCAAATTTGAGATTTGTGTATGGGCAAACTGCGTAAGTATTTCAGCTGATTGTTGTGTGCCTTAATCACAATTTCCTCCGCTTCTTCGTTTTGAGATTCCGAATAATTTAAACCAACCACTTGATCATACTGCTTTAATTGCTCTTTAAAATCCTCAATTTTTTTAGACGTTGATTTTTTTATTTTTAGTGCCGAGAGTCTATCAATTCCAAAATTTCTAATATAGTTTTCACCTTCAGCTACAGCAATCAAATACCAACGATTGGCATATTCTTTAATGCATAATGGAGAAACCGTATACTCTTTTTTGGTTTCGCCATAGTAATTTTCTTTTATAAAGGATAGCTGGTGATGTATGGAAATGGCATGAATTATAGTCTCAAAATGTTCTACTTCTGTAAAAGAAGAACTATCTTCTGGAAGCACCCATTTTTGAAAGGATTTATAATCTTTGATTCCGTTTTCGTAAATTTCTGCCATCGCGGCAAATTTGGTAAACTTAAAAAACTGATTTAAAGCATCTTCATTTTCTTCTAGGGAATAGCCGCGAGAATGATAGTTATAATTAATTACAATGCCGTAATCTAACTCTAGTACTTTTTTATCGCGTTCAAAAGTCCGCTCAGCAATATCTAAATCATAATCCTGAAGCAAGCGTTCTAAAAGTTCTTTTTTTGTAATTTCTGGATGTGATTCAATCAATTTAGCAATATCAGTTAAACGTTTGAGAACTTTATAGGTAGCCATAGAAAAGTATTTACATCAAAAATAGAAGAACAGAAGTCTTAAACAAGCAGTTTTAGGCAAATTCAGAAGAAAAATTTCAAATAATTTTCTAGTCCGACTTTGTGTGGCAGAGTGAGTAATGATGTTTGTACTTGATTATAAACTTCATTAAAAAAAATCCTGCTATGACCAATCATTTTTTACTTCAAGATCAATTTGCCAGCTGGTTGGCATTAAGAAAAGAGAAGCTTTGCATGGAGCCGCATTTTTATACTGCTCAAATAGCTAAGCTTAGTGAAATTCCGCTTTTTGTATCTGCGGAAAGAAATTTATTGGAAATCTTGGAAATTGAGGTGTTATGTAATAATCCTGAAGGTGTTGAAGAGGCTTTATTAAAAACACTAAATAAGATGAAACAAATAAAATTTAAAACCGACTCAAGTATAAACCCTAAAAGATTAGATGCACTGCGCTTGGGCTTGTTAAAGTACAGGTTATTTCTTCATGACTTTATGATGGTTCGAAATATTAATTACCACGATAGGAATAGCAGTTTTAATGATTTATCTGAGGTAAAATGTATAAATCTAGATGCGTTTTTTAAAGAAAACATCAACTATTTAATACCCATTTACCATGATAATTATGTGCATTGTAAATCTAAAATAGATGAAGTATGGCAAGAACTTTTAGCTACCAATACTTGGGAAGGAAAAGAAGCTGGTAACAAACAATCAAGAAAAAATGGAGTTCTAGAAAGCATCCTTGTCAAAACTCAAGCAGAAAAACAGTTAGAAGTTTTAGATGGGGGAGATACCTTGATTATGTTCTCAATTTTACTACACGTGCTTATACAATTTTCTAATGCAGAAAAAGATCTCAAAATTTACGGAATACAACTAAAATCAATATCTCAAAAGTTTAGCATAGAAACCAGGCTAAACGAGCAACGGATATTTACCACATTGCTCCATAGTGAAATAGATAAAGAAGCCAAAACTCCTAAGCAAATATGTAAGGAAATCTCATATGAGTATTCAGAACCAGGTATATATAATGGGTATCATTTTTTACAAACTACGTTTCGGTTTGTACAATTAATTCAAGAGTGCAAAATCCCACAATCGGAAAATCACATTCCAAATATAGATGTTTTTATAAGTAAAGTTTTAAAAAACACTTACATCAAAAGAAAACAACTAATGCCTGAAAATAGGGATAAACTTATTTGAATGAGAGCAATCTCTTATTGAAAAATTTGATGGAGTGGTTGTAGAATTTTTTGAATGAATAGTTGTAATCCCAAATTTAAAAAATAGAGTTTAAATGAAAACAAACATCCACTATCTTGTAGAAGCCAAGTATTGGCGAAGAGAAGTCCCCAATATTCATGACAAATTTTCGGTGGGATTACCTACTGAAGCAGATATAGCCGAAACACATACTAAATTTGAGCATGCTTCTCCGATTGTAGCTAGAGGGGCTGCTTTTAATCATTATTCCAGCATTTTGGATGTTTTGTATGATGGCCTAGAAAAACAACGCACGACCGATGCTCAAGCTCGCATAGATTTACAAAAGTATCTAGATTCTGGGAATGCGTTAGAACTTGGAAATACCACTAAATTTAAAACCTCTCCAGATTTTGATAAGGGTATTGAGATTTATTTGGTGATGGAGAATCTATTAAAAAAGACGGAAGAAAAGTTTCTAATTCACGGCATTCGCTACCTCGATTATCCAGAGCGATTAGATGGAGGAGTAGAAGAATCTCTTCAAGGTCTTATAAAGGAATACACGTCTTATCAGCAAAATGGATATGAAATAAAGAATAATACAGAAGCTTTAAATTTAGAAGATGTTGGTGGTGAAAAAGTAACTATTATCAAAACACCTTTCAACTGGCAAAAACTGGTTTTAGATTATAAAGGCTACGATTTGTGTGATGTTTGGTGAAAGTTTCTTAAGATTTAATTTCAAGGCTTAAAACCAAAACACCTCTCTAAATTTATTTAGAGAGGTGTTTTGGTTTTCTATAAGATCTAAGTTTTAAAGAACTTCTGTTTCTTTTGTAACTTTTTCTTCTGTTTCAGCCTTTTCTATGACATTAAACTTTTCTAATTGCTCTTCTTCCCCTGTAAAATAAGGGAAAACGTCTAGAATTGGAGATTCTGTAATCGAAGGAATTGTATAATCTCCCATAGTTTCTGCCATTGCCGTGGTAGTGTTTTCAAATGCCTCTTTTACGTCATTGGCTTGCACTAGCAGATAAATATTGGTCTTTCTCTCCTTTCCACTTTCTTCATCCAAAGCTACTAAAGAAACCTTTGCTTTAAACCATCGGTCGGAGTTTTCGAAGGGATGCACTTCTGAAAAATTAGCGACCTTAATGTTCATAATTCTAAACTCTTCACTCGTGTAAGCTTTTATCTCTTCGCTAATTCTAGCTTCAGCTTCTGTGTAAGAAACCGCATCCAAAAGATAGGTGTCTGTAGTTATTTTTTGCTCGCCTGTGTCGTGAGTTTTTTTGTATTTCACCTTACATTCATACCAAATTGCGCTCATATCTATTTTTTTAGGATGTCAAAAATAGAATTTATAATATACCTGCTCTTCGAAATGCAGAATAGATATTCACAATTTTTATTTCTTCGTTTGCCAAATCTTTTCTTATTTTTTTTAGCTGAAATTATACTAGAATTAACTACGGAAATATTTCTTGCTTCTTCTTCTGAAGCTTCTTTATTTCAGCAAAAAAAATTATAACATTCAATTTATTTCTATTCTAAAGAAAATATTGAATATCCTCATGGTTTAAATGAATTCAATATATTAAAAACAATCTATTATGAAACTAAAGAAAAAATTACTCGCGCTTTCTTCAGCAATAGGACTCTTACTCGTGATCTTAGGTCTATTTGCTTTTAAAACTGATCTAAATTCAGACAGAGGTTATGTGGTACCAAATGATTCTTGGGAAAACCTTAAAGTGCTTCCTCAAGATATTTCAAAAGACAGTTTGGAATTTCTTATGAATAATTATGCGACTTCGCTGGGCGTAAAATGTAACTATTGCCCTGCCGTTATTAAAAAAGATCCCACCAAACTAGATTTTCCTAGTGATGCTAAAATTGAAAAGGAAATTGGACGTGAAATGATCAAAATGACCAATGAGATTAACGCTATTTACTTTCAGAGGCATTTTCCCGATCCAAAACCAGAGCAAGTAAATGTGTTCAACTGTGTATTTTGTCACCGCGGAACAGCCAATCCAGAAAAGTACTTATCACAAATGGGAGCTATGTATAAAACCTACGATCCAGATAGAGACAACAGAAAAGAAAAATTTCAAGAAGAAATGGGGAAATAAGAATCCGCTATTTTTTAAGACTAAAGACATTAAAAATAGTTGATGATGATACAAACAGTAAAAGAATATAATGCTATCGTTGAACGTGTTGATTCCCTTTTAGAAAATTCAGATAACATTGAAAATAAGGAGGCAAAGGCTTATATTGAATTAAATTTACTGTCAGATCTTGTGGCAGATTATGAAGAACGTACCTACCCTGTAAATAAACCTTCACTTGTGGAAGTGATTAAATTACGGATGGCAGAAATGAATTTAAATCAAAAACGCTTATCAGAACTTTTGGGCGTAAGCCTGCCTGACCGTTAGGCAGGTACTTTGCGTATTAGCGAATATTTAAGTGGTAAAAGTGAACCGCCTTTAAAAATAGCTCGAGAAATAAGCGTAAAACTAAACATTGAAGCTGCCATTGTCTTGGGAGTTTAGCTAGCAATTTTTCATATTAAAAACAGTAATTATCTTAAAGACAAACCTCTTTGTTCGCAAAGAGGTTTTACTTTTTGAAAAATATTGAATTTCACTTATTTTAACTATATTTAGAAGCTTCTAATACACAAGCTTTTGGTTAAAAAATTGCTTTTTTTAATTTTATTTATACAAATTCTCCGTGTTTCTGCACAAGATTCAGAAGAAAGTGATACGCTCTACATTAATTATTTAGGGCAGGAGAAAGGTTTGCTTCAGCTTAACTCAAAAGCGATTGTTATAGATAGTTTGGGTTTTTTATGGGTGGGAACCGAAGATGGTTTGCATAAATTTGATGGGTATGAGTTTAGTCCGCATGTGCATGATCCTAATGACGCAAATTCTATAAAAGATGATCATATTAGAGGTTTGTTAGCCTTAAAAGACACGATTTTTATTGCGTCTAATTCCGAAGGAATTTTAGGATATCAGCTTTCTAAAGAGAAGTATTTTTCTATTCCTATTTCAAAAGATTTGCTAGATGAAAAAATAGCGTATGATGCGTTTTTGCTGAATAAGAATACTGTTCTCTTTAGTTTAAAAAATAATTTTGTCGTTTATAATTTGGTTTCCAAAAAAGCTCAGGCATTTTCCCTTCCGAAGAGAAAAAAAGAAAATTTTATACAAGCCGCAGTAAGCCTAAATCAAGAGAAGTTTTTATTAGCTACTTCCGAAAGTGGAATTCTGCAATTTAATCTTCAGGAAAAAAAGCTAGAGCCATTTGCACTTTTTCAGGATATCAACATCAAGAGTTTGCAGCATATTGAAAATCGGCTTTTTGTAGGAACCAAAGAGGGATTTTCTATTTTTTCTTCTGAAAATACGATGGAGAAAAATGTAGCAACACCCGAGGTAAAGTGTTTTTATCAATTTTCGGAAAATCAAGTGTTTATAGGTACAGAAATGGGGCTTTATAGCTACGACCTCATCCAAAATAAATTAAAAAAACTGATTTTAAAAACGAACAACAAAAATATCTACGGAAATGTAGGTATAAATACGATTGTTGGTGATGAAAAAGGAAATTTATGGATTGGCACCGAAGGAGAAGGAGTGATTTACCATAATCAATATCAGAAGAAATTTAATACTTTAAAAATTAGATTAAAGGAATATCCTAACCACGAAAATATAAGTCCGTTTCAATTTTTGGCTCAGAATGATGATTTATGGATTGGAACAGAGCTGGGAATAGTTAAATATACGGAAGCAACGCAGGAATTTAAGTTGTATAAGCAAGCGGAAAAAGATTTAATTTATGCCATAAGAAAAGACAACCAAGATCGTATATGGGCGGGAGGTTTTGATGCCGGACTTTTAAAATATAATCCAAAAACAGATTCTTTTCAGCACTATGTACATGATAAAAACGATGAATTTTCTATCTCTAATAATGATGTAATTGAAATACTTCCGGTAGACAATCAAACTTTATGGGTGTGTACTTGGACGGGAGGAATAAACGAATTTAATACAGAAACCGAGGAGTTTAAGCCATTATTGATTAATGGCCAAGCCTTAAATAGAGCGAGAATAGCTTTTCAAGACTCTCAAGGTTTTTATTGGTTGGGAACAGATGAAGGCCTTTTTAAATTAAAAGGAAAAAAGCTAGTTACTATCTTTTCCAAAGAGCAAGAGGGTGATAAGCGGCTCATTAACGACCGAGTTTTTGCCATCACAGAAGATAATAATCAAAACATTTGGGTAGGAACCGCGGCAGGAATTTCTAAGATTGAGAATGGCGAAAAATCTATGGCTCACTACGGAAAACAGAAAGGTCTTCCCAATGATTTTATCTACAGTTTGATGGTAGATGGGGAGAATCAATTGTGGATGGGAACCAATTATGGGGTTTCGGTTTTTAATCCGCAAAGTAAAAGCTTTAGAAACTTTACGGAAAAAGACGGACTTCAAAACAATGAGTTTAATGGCAAGGCTGGTTATAAAGATGAAAATGGAAATTTTTATCTTGGTGGAATGCGCGGCATCAATATTTTTAACCCTAAGGATATTAAAGAAAATCCTTATCTACCCAATGTTTATATTCATCAAATAGATTTATTTAATGAACCGATTACGTCTAACGAACTTTATGAAGATCATCTGTACTTTAAAAGTGAGGAAAACGTATTAACGCTGAATTATACAAGTTTGAATTTCTTAAATCCTGAAAAAATAAGTTATAAATATATTTTGGAAAGTTTTGATGAAGATTGGCGAAGTGTAACCCAAGAAAAGAGCACTACCTATACCAATTTACCTCCCGGAGAGTATCTTTTTAGAGTAACTTCTACCAATGATGTGGGGAAATGGAGTGAAAGCTACGACGAATTAAAAATAACCATCGTCCCGCCTTGGTACCAAACAACTTGGTTTAAAATTCTAGGAATTGCAATGATTATTTTACTTTTCTTATTATTTTATTATTCAAAAACAAGAAAGCTAAAAAAGGATAAATTGGTTTTAGAAGATAGGGTAAAGCAGAGAACTTTGAGCTTGAAAAAATCTAATGAAAAATTGAAAACCTCTCATAAAAATCTGGAAGAAAAGAACGACAACATTCAGTTTTTAATGAAAGAATTAGATCATCGCGTAAAGAATAATCTTCAAATTGTTTCTAGTTTTTTAAATATTCAGGCAAACAGTGTTGCGAGTGATAAAGCAAAACAAATTCTGCTGGTGGCAAAGAACAGAATTTCTTCTATCTCCATTATTCACGACTTGCTGTCTAAGGAACAAGAAGAGTTTATTGTCCCCGATTTTATTAAAAATTTCACTGAAAAAATATTAGTTTTATTAGGAAACGAATCTGAAAGGAAGTTTACGGTTGTTTATAATTTACAGGAAAATACACCTGCTGTTAAAGCAAACTCTGTATTGATTGGTCTTATGTTAAACGAACTGATTACTAACGTACATAAATATGCCTTTCCTATATATGATCCTAAAAATAATTTAATAATAGGATGCCAGCTTAAAGATGCTAGTATTCACCTTCAGATAAGAGATAATGGGAAAGGTTTTTCTGCGGAAGACAATTCTTCTTCGTCTCTGGGTTTAGAGATTGTAAGGGAAATGGTAGAGCAATTAAACGGAAATATCACTATAAAATCATCTAACGGAGTTGAAATTTTAATCACTATTCCTTATCACTAGCTATGACCAAACGTATTTTATTTATTGAAGACGAGTTTTTAATCGCAAAAGACATTCAGCTCTTATTACAAAAAGATGAAGAATATCAAGTAGATGTAGCGAAAACTCCTAGTAAAGCTTTAGAATTATATCAAGCTTTTAGATATGATTTAGTCATATCAGACATTAATTTGCAGTGTGAGAAAGACGGGATTGAAGTTGTAAAAGATTTAAAACAAATCCGAACGCTTCCTGTAATTTATTTGACGGCATATAAAGAAGGGTCTTTTCTAGAACGTGCTAAAAAAACCATGCCATTTGCTTACTTGTTAAAACCCTTTCAAGAAGACCAGCTAAAAGTTACAATTCAATTAGCGCTACTCAACTATCAAAATATCTTAGAGGGCAAGCAAGAAGATGAAGAAAATACCAAAAAAATTGAAAACCTTACGACTAGAGAAAAAGAAGTTTTAATCACTTTAGCCACAGGCAAAACCAGCAAAGAAATTGCCGATACCTTATGTGTCTCTTACCACACCGTAGAAAAGCATAAGAAAAATATTAAAGAAAAATTGGGCTTTCATACCATTGCTGAAATGGTAAATTTCACCTTTTCGTCTAAACTATATAAAGTGTATTAATATTTAGCTGTCTTATTCTCTTGATTGGTTTGTTTTAAAAATTCTCTAAGATCTTCATTAGATGTTTTTAAATCCGCTTGACGGAGATACATCATATGTCCGCTATGATAGGTTTTAAAATGCATTCTATCTTTTAACTGTCCGCTAGGATCAATTTGACTCATAGAATATTTAGAATGAAAGTAGGTTGTAGCGCCATCAAAGTAACCCGTTTGAAAAAGAATATGTAGATAAGGATTTTCTGCCATCGCTTTTCGCAAATGCTCTCTGGTATTATTTCCGCGGTTATCCCAAGGATGCACAGGTCCAAACATATTGTATTTTAAATCAGTTTTAAAGTTGAGGTGTTCGCGCATATAATAGTTAATTGCGGGCGTAAAAGAATGCAACCAAGAAGTAAGCTCCGGACTGTAATCTGGTCTGTTTCCAGCTAATTTTCTATCCATTCCTAAATAACGAGAATCTAGTCTACCAATGGTATTCCCTGACTTATCTCTAAGCAACTCTTTCCAGAAAACCGATGAAGGAAGGTCTAAATTATGCTGAAGAATCACTTTTTTAGAGATTCCCGTATAGGTAGCCATTTGGGTAGCAATATTTTCCTTTTCGGAATTGGGGAGAAGAGAGCCTTTGGCT
The DNA here is from genome assembly GCF_031845265.1 of Mesonia ostreae. Lineage (NCBI taxonomy): Bacteria > Pseudomonadati > Bacteroidota > Flavobacteriia > Flavobacteriales > Flavobacteriaceae > Mesonia > Mesonia ostreae. Next base: position 45,343 of record NZ_JAVRBG010000013.1, read on the forward strand.
AGAGCCGGAAGTAACATATCTAACGTATATTCTTCTATTTCGGGTAAAATATGTTTTAATTCTTTCTGCTGAAGATTGGGAGATAAAGCTTTATGATACCAAGCTGCTGCCGTGAAATAAGGTAAAAATAGAGATGAGGATAGGGCGGTGTCTGCATCAAAGCTGAGGTAATCTGCCGGAGAGACTAAAATAACGCCATTAAGATACATCCATTGTTGTTCCTGTAATGCGAGAGCAAGACCAGAAACTCGGGTTCCGCCGTAGCTTTCTCCAATGAGATATTTCGGCGAAAGCCAGAGATTATTTCTACTTACAAAATTTTCTAACCAAGCCGCTAAGTATTTAATATCTGCATTGATCCCAAAAAATAAATCTCTGTTGGGCTCTTTGTCATCTATTTTTAAAGTTCTTGAATAGCCTGTATTTACCGGGTTGACATATAAAATATCGGCAACATCTAAAATAGAGTGGGGGTTATCTTTTAATCCATAAGGTTGCATAGGATAACCTTCGTCGCTAATATTTAAAATTTTTGGCCCGGTATAAGCGATATGCATCCAAGCCGAAGCAGATCCTGGGCCGCCATTAAAAGAAATAACTAAAGGTCTGTTGTTTTCTTCTTTCCCCTTCTTTACTTTTTTCTTGTAAAAAGTATAATGTAAGGTGGCCATAGCTTTATTATCGCTATTCCAAACAGGTTGCATCCCTGTTGTCGCTGTGTATTCTACGCTAGAGCCACGAATGTTAGCGGTATGTTGGGTAATGATGGTAGTATCAATAGGGATGGTAATTTCTTGTGCGCTAACTGCAAAGGAAAAGACAATGAATAAAAAAGCTAAGCTTTTAAAATACATGATGCAATGGGTTTATAGTTTGAAAACTTTAAAAATAATCAATTTTGAATAGTTAAAAGGATGCAAATTGATATATTATTAACGGATGCAAAAAGTACAAGTTATACCTTGCAGGAAAATCAAACCAAAACCGAACTATGTCATTACTAACCATTATCTTAAGTATTTTACTACCACCATTAGCTGTTTTTCTAAACCACGGATTAGGAACTAAGTTTCTAATCAGCTTACTTTTAACACTTGTGGGATGGCTACCAGGTGTGATTTATGCCTTTTATGTAAATAGTTAATATTAAAATAGGATTTAATCTAAACAATTCCGTTTGTATTCTTACAAACGGAATTTTATCTCTCAGTCATCTGTGTCCTATAAAATAGATTTAAATATTTTTAAGTCAATTTTAGCAGGTAACAACGGGTTTTTAATTTCAGACATTTGCACGATAGTAACATTCTACAGCGGAATTAAAATGAGTAAATGAGAAAAATGTCAAATTATATAATATTCAAATGACTAGTAAAACTTCAAAACAAAATCTGTAGCTTGGCTTAATTATAATTATATACTGTACTAAACCATCAAATACGATTTTAAAAACAAAAATATGAAGATAAAAATTTTATCAATTGTAATTATTTTGATGCTTTCAGGTTGTAGGGATGATAAAAAAGCTGAAAATCAGATTGATGATAAAACCCAAAGGGTTGAAATTAGCACTAAAAAAAATACAAAAGAAACTTTTAAAAAGATAGATAAGAATATTGTAAAAAAGTTGAATGATACTATTTCTTCAAAAAATCTTAAAACGGAAGAAGAAATTATGAATGCTTATAAGCCAAAGGACTCGTATACAGAAGGAAATTACACTTATACTATTTCAAAGAATGATCTTGGTAATGATTCTCAAGAAATAATATTAGTTGAAGACGATTTATTAGATGATTCCTTATTGGCTAAGAAAACTATAATGATTGTAAAAAAAGAAAATTCAATTTTAAAAGTGGTTTCAATAAAAGAGAATTACAAGTGTCGCCAAAACAGAGGTCATCAAGAATGGAGTGCCGAATTATGTAATTAAAACTACATCTTGCAGCATATATTAAATCGATAAACAGAAGTTTGCGGTAAATCTAACGTCTAATATATTACATTATAGGCTTGGATGAAACGTTTGCACAGATCTTTTTGAAAGAATCTTGACGTAAAATATTCATTTGTTTTTTTGATTGTAACCTTCTTTAAGTTGACCAAAGCAGGATATTTTTGCTAGTCTAAATGACTATTTTTCAATCCTCTTTATCTTTTACTTGTTTGATATTCTTCCGAATCTTGTAGATGTTCTTTTTTTGTTCTTCATTATCACTGTTCATATGATCTATATAGCTATAAATTTGATTGACAGTAATTTTATTCTTCCTAATTTTATCTCTTAAATCTGCTTTTTCAAACATATCAAAAGCGACTCTTTTTAAGAGAGGCTTTAATTTTTCTGAAAGAACATCCATATGTTTTTTTAGTACATAACCTGAAGTTCCCGCAAGAATGGTATTTTCTGCCAATTCTTCATCCTCTATAGACCCAGTGATAAAAATAAAAGGAATGCTTTCATCTATTTCTTTTATGATTTGAAGAATCTCCAAACCTGTGCATGTAGGTAATACATAATCAGAAAGTACTACATCTGGAATGTAATCTTGCAACGCTTGTGAAGTGTCTGCTAAATTATCGACTACTTTTAGCTCAAAATTTTCTACAATTTTTTTAAGATGAAGCCTAATCAATTCCGCTTCCTCTACAACGCCTTCCACCAATAAGATTCTAAGTTTCGTAGTAATCATAAATTAAATCGTGTTAAACATATCATCCTTTAAAAAACACTAGTATTTTAAACAAAGGTAGCAAAGAAAGTCTTTTCTTACGCTATAATTTTTTTTGTGCACTTATTGCCAGAGGAAAAGTATCTTACTTCGACTTTAATTTAAAGTAAAATGTACTTCCTACACCTACTTGAGATTCTACCCAAAGACTTCCTTTATGTAAAGCAACAATCTTTTCTACGTGTGCTAAACCTACTCCAGTTCCTTCATATTTCTCTTTTGTAGGAACTCGGTTAAAAATAGTAAAAATGTTTTTTTGATCTTCTTTTGAAATTCCTATTCCATTATCCATAATAGAAAAGATGTAATAATTGTCTTGCTTAAAAGCTGAAATTCTAATTTCTGGTTCTTTGTCTTTTGCTTTGTATTTAAGAGAGTTGCTTATTAAATTCTGAAATAATAACCGCAGTTCTACTTCGTAGCCTTTGATTTTTGGAAGGTTTCCAGCATAAATTTTAGCTTTGGTATCTTTAATTCTTTTGCCCAAATCGTATTTAACAATTTCTACAATTTCTTGGGTGTCTACCAGTTGTTTTTTAGTGCCTCTTCCAATTCTAGAATGTTCTAGTAAGGCTTTAATTTGTTGCGAAAGTCTATCTGATGCTTGATCAATATAAGAGATGTATTCTCTACCTTTTTCATCTAATCTATCTCCGTAAATTTTACCTAAAATATCACTCCCAAATTTGATGGTAGCCAATGGTTCTTGTAAATCATGAGAACAGATAGAGACAAATTGTTCTAAATCTTTATTAGCACGCTCTAAATCTGCTTTTTGTTTGCTTAAACTCAGTTGAGCCTCCTTTAATTCAGAAACATCTACACAGGTAAAACGATTGCTAATACCGTTTCCATGTTCATCCAGCTCCACGGTAGAACTCATCATAATAGGTATAATATGCCCATCTTTGGTGAGCATTTCTAACTCTACATTCTTTAATTCTCCTTTTTCCTGAAAAACTTTACCAAGTTTTAATGCTTTTAATTGCGCCTCGTCTTCATAAAGATCGAACATATTAGAGCCTATAATCTCTTCTTTCGATTCATAGCCTAATCTTTCTATAGCTTCTAGATTACATTGAACAATTTTTGAAGTTTTGGGATCTACACTAAAATGCATTACGGGATCTTCTTCGTAAAAAGATTTAAATCTTTTTTCGCTCGCCACCAACTTATCTTTAGCGTCTTGTAGCGATTCAATGTCTACAAACGTAATTACAATACCTTCTGCTATGTCGTGAGAGTTGATAAATGCAGAAATTCGTTGCAAGTAGTTTTTACCTTCTCTAGAGACAATATTTCTCTGCAAGGTTTTCCCAGTCTTAAGTACTTTTTTACATCGGTTAATTAGGGTATTTCTTCTATGAACCCCAAAACTATTGGTGAAATTATCAATGGGTCTTCCTACATCAGAAGCGATAAGACTAAAATGCTTCTGAATTGCTGGCGTAAATTTCCGTATTCTTAGACCTTTATCAAGAAATATCGTACCTATTTCGGTGCTCTCTAAAAGATTATTCATATCCGCGTTCAGCTCGGCTAAATCTTCCATTTTTTGAACATTCTCTGCGTTAACGGTATTTATCTCTTCGTTAACACTTTGTAGCTCTTCGTTGGTACTTTGCAACTCTTCGTTAGAAGCTAAAAGTTCTTCATTCGCCGCTTGTAACTCTTCATTACTTGTTTCAATCTCTTCAAGCGAAGTTTTTAATTCTTCTTTTGTTTTGCTTAACTCTTGTTCTAATTCTTGAATGTAATCCTTATGTCTACTAGTGGTAGTAAGAGTAAACGCTTTATCAAATTTAGAATAATCTACCTTTCTCTCTATGAGCGTGACAGTAAAGTGAAGCTCTGTATCGATATCGTTTTCACGGAAGGGTTTTACAAAAATGTTCAGCGCTTTTTTCTCTTCATTTTCCCTGTAAAAAGCATTCTTATAAACAACCTCTTGATTGGTTTTTGCAGCTTTGCGTACACTAGATAAAATGATAGGTTTTAACTCCTCCCCAAGCATATCTAACAAATTGATTGAAAAACCTTGCGTTGGCAGGTTAGCATATTTTCTAAACTCGCCAATGGCTTTTAATATATTGTAATCTGCATCTATGAAAACACTTGCGCTCCCAAAATGATCTAACACAGTTTGGTTGAAGTTCTCTAAAAACCTTCTTCTTCTGGTATTCATTTTAGTTGGTCTTTCTTGAATTCGTTGTCGTTTTAAAGGATGTAATTGATTGGTTGAAGTTTTTAGAGTCTCTGTTTTTAATCTTCGTACAGGAGATATATTTCTAAATATTTTCCACTTTCTATTAATTGCATCAAAATTTTCTCGATGAGTTTGAATACTTTCGCTGGTTCCTAATACTAAAACTCCATCTTCTTCAAGTGCGTAATGAAGAACATTTAAAGCTTTTTTCTGAATACTTGGCTGAAAATAAATCAGTAAGTTTCTGCATAAAACCATGTTCATATTACTAAAAGGCGGATTCTTAATAATATTGTGTTTAGAGAAAACTACCATTTTTCGAAGCTTCTCTATCACTTGATACCCACCAGAAATACTGGAAAAATACTTTTGAAGTAAGAACGGTTCTATATCGCCAACAATACTTTCACTGTAAATAGCATTACTTCCTATATTAAGATGATCTTCTGCAATATCTGTAGCGAATATTTTAACCTCGATATTCTTCTCTTGGCTTTCTAATTCTTCTTGTATAAGTATAGCTAGGGTATAAGCCTCTTCTCCTGTGCTACAAGCTACATCCCAAATCTTTAAGGTTTCTCCTTCTGCAATTTTTGCAACTAAATCTGGTATAACTTGCGTTTTTAATACTTCCCACACCTCTGTATCTCTAAAGAATTTGGTCACCCCAATCAAAAACTCTCTTGCCAGAGCGTTAATTTCTTTCTCATCAGATTGTAAGAGAGTGAAATAGTCATCAAAAGACTTGCATTTACACACATGAATTCTACGAAGTAATCTTCTAGACAGCGTAGAATATTTGTATTCCGTAAAGTCTAAACCCACCTTTTGATCTACTAATTGTAAAATACTAGACATGATGGCTTTATTGTAACTTACCGCTGTGTCTTTACTTAAGAATAGAGATTGAGAAGCTTTAATAAAACTTTTAATCTCGTCCCCCATATCTTCCACAGGTAAAATATAATCTACTAAACCGGTTCTAATAGCACTTTTTGGCATTCCATCAAACTTGGCTTGCGTAGGTTCTTGTACTATTACCACTCCATTATTTTCTTTTATGGCCTTTATACCATTTGTACCATCACTACCAGTGCCACTTAAGATGACGGCAATAGCCTTCTCTTTTTTATAAGGAGCTAAGGATTCTAGAAAAATGTCTATAAGTAAATTTAATTTTTGATTTTTAGGCTTTTCTAAAAGACGTAATCTACCCTCTTCTAAAATTAAATTGTTTGTGGGTGGAATTAAATAAATATGACCAGGTAGGATTTCGCAATTATCTTCAATTTTCTTGATTTTTAGCGAAGTAGATTTCGCAAGAAGCTCTGCCATCATACTTTTGTAATCTGGCGATAAATGCTGAATAACAATATAGCTATTGCGACTGTTTTTAGGCAAATTATTAAAAAACAATTTTAAAGCCTCTAAACCGCCCGCACTTGCGCCAATAGCAATAATGTATGGATCTATAGACACTCTTTTTGTAACACTATTTTGGGCCATTTTAAAAGCAAGATTGAGAGAAAAGTAGTAAAAATACTGAATTTTATAATATAATAATAATAGAAAAACGTATTAAACTAACACATAAGCTTTGCTATCTTTAAGTCATCTATTTTTTGTAAACAATTTCTATTCGGGAATATAGGTTTCCACCAATTTAATATACTCTTTTTTAGCTTGGTCTGGAGTTAAATTTTTTACTTGAAAAATAGCGTTCATTTTAAAAGCCGAAATAAGTTGCTCATCATCTGAATTGGCAACATTATATAAGGTAGAGTCATTGGTGGCTCTTTTATAAAAAGCGTAAAAATGAAGCATTAAATCGGGGGGGAACCTCAATTTAGTATGGGTAGCTTTTTCATATGCTTCTTGAAACTCTTTCTCTAGGAGTGCTTTCTTATCCATACTTTATTTTTTCGCGATAATGCTTACTCCTCCTTTTACTTTTTGATTTAATTTTACGTTGAGCTTTGTGTTTAGAGGAAGATACAAATCTACACGAGAACCAAACTTGATGAATCCACTATCCTCTCCTTGAATTGCTTTATCATTTACTTTGGCATAATTTACAATACGTTTTGCCAAAGCTCCTGCTACTTGTCTATATAAAACTTCTCCAAACATTTTGTTTTTTACTACGACAGTAGTTCGCTCATTTTCCTCGCTAGATTTAGGATGCCAGGCAACTAGATATTTGCCTTCGTGATATTTGCTATAGGTAACCAAACCGTTTACCGGATATCTGGTTACGTGCACATTAATAGGAGACATAAATACTGAAACTTGTAATCTTTTTTCATTAAAGTATTCTTTTTCAAAAACTTCTTCAATTACAACCACCTTTCCATCTACGGGAGAGACAATACTAGAATCACTCACTAGCGTTTTTCTCTTCGGATTTCTAAAAAACTGCACGATGAGCAAGAAGGAAATAGCTGAAACTATTAAAATCGCGCTTTGTAGCCATAGAGGAGTAATAAAGTTATAGCTTAAAGTATTGATAACGATAAAAGCTAACAATGAAAATCCTAATATTTTATAACCTTCTTTATGAAACATAATTTATATAAAAAGTAAATAAGTATAAACAAAAGTACTCGCAAACAACACGCTATCCAAACGATCCAACAAACCACCATGTCCTGGCATAATTGAGCCGCTATCCTTAACCTTTGCCTGTCTTTTAAGTCTTGATTGTATTAAGTCACCGTAAGTTCCAAAGATGCTTACCAAAATGCTAAGAACAATCCATTCTCCGTAGGTAAAAATAGGAATATAAAGTGAAATTACATAACCCGCTACAATACTAAAAAATAAACCTCCCAAAAAGCCCTCTATAGTTTTATTGGGAGATACCCTTTCAAAAAGCTTATTTCTACCAAAATTTTTTCCTACTAAATAAGCAAACGTATCATTAACCCAAATAAGAACAAAGATAGCAATGAGTAAGTTTGGTTGGTATGTACCATCTTTATCAAACGGAATCAAACTTATAAATATAAATGAAGCAATGAGATAAAAAATAACTACAATATATTTCTTTTCTTGAAAAAGAGGAATTTTTCTGACAATAATAAGATCTCTTAGCAACAAGATTTTTACTAGCAAGGTAAGTACTAAAAGAATATTTAATACGTAAATATTAAACTGAAATATGCTGAAAAAGGCAAAAAAGATAATTAGTAACGCGTAAGAAAGATAACTATTTAATTTAAGAAGTTTTTGAAGTTCATGAACGCAAATAAGTCCAAAGATTAGAAACAAACCCCAAAAGGTAAATTTAGAGACGAGAACGGCCGCGATTAATATAACAATATATAGGGCTCCAGATAAAGTCCTCGTTAAGGTTTCTTTCATACTATAGGTCTTCTAATAGCAACAAATATAAGTTTTTAGAAGGACTACCGTAGCTCATAAAATCACTTTCTTTTTTATCTTGAAAAGTTTTAATGGTAGTGATATTAGAAGGAATTTTATTCCGGTTTTTATTTTTAATACCCCTTAAACCTTCTCCAATTGTGTCTATAAGCTGGCTAGTAGATGCTAAGATGATAAAATCTTGCGGTAATTCATCTAATTTTTTTTCTCCTATTTGGTTAGATGAAATTAATAACGCACCTGTATTGGCAATTAGATATTCACATGTGGAAAGAAAAAAAGAAGAATCTGAGTTTTTGTTAAACTCCAATTTAAAATCTTTAAAAGTTGCTTTTAAGTTTTCATCAAAACAACAAACCGAAGAACCTTCTACACCCCAATTATTTTCTTTAAGAATGGAATGAAATGTGTCTAACATTTCATCTCTTTCACTACAATATAAGAATTTGCCGCCATTCTTTTTAAAATTGACCATAAAATTCTCGTCCGTAGGCAACTTTTCCTCGGGCATGAATTTGCTCTGATCTTTTTTATTAGAATCCGCTTTTTTTTCTGATTTAAACCTGAATCCTAATATTTTACTAAATATACTCATATTCAGTGATGGGGTAAATAAAATTAATGTTGCATTAAATCAAATATAAAAAATATAGATTTAGTCTTATGACTAAATCTATATTTTTTAAGATTCTGAAGTATTGTTTTCTTCAATGCTATCTTCCTTTGCCGAAAATACTTCAGCAGATGGAGTTTCTTTTCCTTCTTTCTTGGCGTAAGGTCTATCTCCAAAAATTCGTTGCAAATCGTCTTTAAAAATAACTTCCTTATCCAATAAGATTTCAGCTAACTGCGTAAGCTTATCTTGATGTAATGTCAATAAATCTATTGCTCTTTTATATTGTTCTTCAATGATATTAGAAATCTCTTTGTCAATCAATTCAGAAGTCTTCTCACTATAAGGTTTGGTGAAGTTATATTCACTCTGTCCAGAAGAATCATAATAGGTAAGGTTACCCACGTTTTCATTAAGACCATAGATGGTTACCATCGCTTTTGCTTGCTTGGTTACTTTTTCTAAATCGCTTAATGCTCCTGTAGAAATCTTATTAAAGATTACTTTCTCTGCAGCTCTACCTCCCATAGTGGCACACATTTCGTCCAACATTTGTTCGGTACGAACAATAAGTCTTTCCTCTGGTAAATACCAAGCTGCTCCTAGAGATTGACCTCTAGGTACAATGGTAACTTTCACTAGGGGAGCCGCATGCTCTAACATCCAGCTTACCGTAGCGTGACCAGCTTCGTGAAAAGCAATCGCTTTCTTTTCATCTGGCGTAATAATTTTATTTTTCTTCTCTAGACCTCCTACAATTCTATCTACAGCATCCAGGAAATCTTGTTTTCCTACTGCTTTGTTTCCTTTTCTAGCAGCAATTAACGCCGCTTCGTTACAAACATTCGCAATATCTGCTCCAGAGAAACCTGGTGTCTGTTTCGCTAGGAATTCCGTATCCAATTCATCAGCTACTTTCTTAAGAGGTCTTAAGTGAACTTCAAAGATTTCTTTACGTTCTCTAATATCTGGTAGATCAACATAAATTTGTCTGTCAAAACGTCCTGCTCGCATTAAAGCTTTATCCAAAACATCTGCACGGTTGGTTGCACCAATAACAATCACATTGGTATTGGTACCAAAACCATCCATTTCTGTAAGTAACTGGTTAAGCGTATTTTCTCTTTCGTCATTAGAACCTCCTAGGTTAGATTTCCCTCTTGCTCTACCAATGGCATCAATTTCATCAATAAAAATTATTGAAGGTGATTTTTCTTTTGCTTGTTTAAATAAGTCTCTTACTCTAGAAGCTCCAACTCCAACAAACATTTCTACAAAATCTGATCCAGACAAAGAGTAGAAAGGCACTTTGGCTTCTCCCGCAACTGCTTTTGCCAATAGCGTTTTACCGGTTCCTGGAGGTCCTACCAATAGGGCTCCTTTTGGAATTTTACCACCTAAGGCGGTATACTTTTCTGGGGTTTTTAAGAAATCTACAATTTCTTGAACCTCTTCTTTTGCGCCTTGTAAACCAGCTACATCTTTAAATGAAGCTTTAACATCTGTATTTTTATCAAAAAGTTTTGCCTTAGATTTACCGATGTTAAAAATTTGTCCGCCAGGGCCTCCTCCTCCGCCGCCGCTCATTCTACGCATAATAAAGATCCAAACTCCAATGATTAAAATAAAAGGAAGTAACGACCAAATAAGATCTCCCCAAACATCAGAATGGGTTTCGTTTACTCTTATGGTATCTAGATTGTACTCATTTTTAATTTCATCAAAATCATTTTCAAAATTTTGAAGATCTCCTAGTTCAAAGGTGTAATTTGGAGTTTCACCGCTAGGTAGAATTTCTTTTTCTTTGTTTTTTTGGTGCTTAGGTAGTTGCTCTGCTTGCTCGGTTAGGTAAACGTTAGCAGTTCTTTTATTAATAACTACTACTTTTTTTACTTCTCCTTCTTTCAGAAAAGATTCAAACTCAGCGATATTCGTTTTAGCTGGTTCATTAAAACCGCTTCCGCTAAAGAAATTGATTCCTAAAAAGATAAGTATAATTCCCGCGTAGATCCAATACGAATTGAATTTAGGCTTATGACCGCCTTCGGGCTTTTTTTTGTCTTGTTGCTTAGCCATTATGTAAAAGTGCTTGTAATTTAGTAATTTGTTTGTATTGTGGTAGATTTGGCATCTCCCCAAAGGCCTTCAATATCGTAAAATTCTCTAATGTGTTTTTGAAAAACGTGAACTACAACATTTACATAATCAATAAGGACCCATTCGGCATTTTCTGTGCCTTCCACATGCCAAGGCTTGTCTTTTAAAGACTTGCTTACTCCTTTTTGAACAGAGTTAACAATAGCGTTTACTTGGGTGTTGGAAGTACCATTACAAATTACAAAATAGTCACAAACCGTATTTTCAATCTCGCGAAGATCTAGTATGCGTATGTCATTACCCTTAACATCTTCTATACCTTTTATGATTTGCGTTAGGAGTAGGTCTGTGTTATTTTCAGTTTTTATCATTAAATTTATTTATTTTGTGCAAAGTTATTATTTTTTGCTCTTTTTTTGCATTGTTAACAAAAACTTATCGTTCTATTATCAACACTTTTTTTATGAAGAGTATCAAAGTCCGTACCACCCCATCTACTAATATCTATTTGCGTGAATTATATCGTGCCAATCCTAACATAAAAAACTGTTATGTAGTTGCCGAAAATCAAACGCAGGGAAGAGGACAAATGGGCGCTAATTGGAATTCAGAAAAAGGTAAGAACCTAACCTTTAGCGTTCTTTTAGACGGTTTAAATCTTAAAATAGAAAACCAGTTTAAATTAAGTGCTATTACTTCTTTGGCAGTTTTAAAGGTGTTAAAGAGGTTGGGCGTTCTTAATTTAAAAGTAAAATGGCCTAACGACATATTGGCAGATGGATTTAAAATTTGTGGAATTCTTATTGAAAACATTTTTGGCAATCAAAAAATTAATACTGCAATCATTGGAGTAGGGCTTAATGTAAACCAGATAAATTTTGATACTTTGTACAGAGCTTCTTCATTAAAAGAACTTACGGGCATTCATTATGATTTGGACAATGTGCTAAAACAATTGGTGCAACAGATTGAAAATGATATCTATGAGTTTTTAACATTTTCTCACGAAGCTATTTTAGAAAAATACCACAAACATTTGTTTAGAATGGAAAAGGCTTCTACTTTTCAATTTCCCAACGGAGAGCGAACTACGGGCATCATAAAAAAAGTCTCCCAACAAGGTTTGTTAGAAATCTTGTTTGAAGACGAGAAACTAAGCTCTTTTGAAATCAAAGAAATTAGGCTGCTTTATTAAAGCTTAGCCATGTTCTCACATAGGGCATTGATAAAGTTTTTTAATGGAATTTTAATCATCATGGCCATCATAGCATTAAACTCTCCTTCAAAAACAAGTTGTACTTCGCTTTCTTCGGAAGAAATTTCAGCAATATTTGCGGTAAGCGTAAACGGAAGCTTTTCACTTCTTGCGCCCAAAATTACTTGATGGAAAGGAGTTGTGTCCTTGATAAGAAGTTTAATTTCTGGCATTCCTTTAAGTTGAAACAAAAAACTATCCTCACCTTTTACCTCAAACTTTTGTATAGAATTGGGCATAATGCTTTCGTAATTTTTTACTTCGGTAAGAAAATGGAATAATTCTTCCTGACTTTTATTGACCTTATTTTTTTCGCTTTCTAAGTGCATATTTATAATTTTGGACTCCAAGTAGAAGGATTATTTCTCCAATCTTGAAGCGTTTCTAGCTCTTTTCTGTTTAAATAATTATTTTCGTAGGCTTGCTCTATAAGCGCAGAGTAGTCACTTAACGTGTGTACTTCTAAATGCTCTTTTTCAAAATTTTCTTTTGCTACATCAAATCCGTAAGAGAAAATAGCAAGCATTCCTTTTACATTGCAATTCGCACTCTTTAAGGCTTTTACCGCATTAAGACTACTGTTTCCTGTGCTAATTAGATCTTCAATTACCACGACACTTTGTCCGCCTTCCAAATGACCTTCAATCTGGTTTTGTCTTCCGTGTTTTTTAGCTTCCGGTCTCACGTATACAAAAGGAACTCCTAAATATTCAGCAACAAGCATCCCAATTCCTATGGCTCCAGTAGCTACACCTGCAATTACATCGGCTTTGCCATAAATTTTTTCTACTTGTTTGGCCATATGGTCTCTTACAAAGTTACGAATGGGCGGATAAGATAAAATAATTCGGTTATCGCAGTAAATGGGTGACTTCCATCCACTAGACCATGTAAAAGGTTCTTGCGGGTTTAATTTAATTGCTTTAATTTGCAACAGTAATTCAGCTGTTTTTTTGGCAGTTTCTTTATCTAAAATCATTCTGTAAATGTATAAAGTTTTTGTAAATGATATTCCATTAATTCTTTCGACAAAGAAAGATATTGGAAATCAATATACTTCTATCCCAATTAAAACGGCGAAGATAAAACGTATTATTAAAAAAGTAAGTAAAGGAGAGCTTTTTTATGTAAATCTTTATCACGAAAAGGAAGATGAGTTGCTTGAAATTTTAAAAACTAAATTAAAAACGATTGTAGCTGGCGGCGGATTGGTATACAATGAAAAAGGAGAAATTTTATTTATTAAGCGTAAGGGAAGATGGGATTTGCCCAAAGGTAAGGCTGAAGATGGCGAAAGTATTGAGGAGACTTCCTTAAGAGAAGTAGAGGAGGAGACCCAAGTAGAAGGTTTAGAGATTACCAAATTTTTACAAGTGACGTATCATATTCTAAAACGAAATGGAAAATACAAATTGAAGGAAACGCATTGGTTCGAAATGAAAACCTGTTATAAGGGAGAGCTAGTGCCTCAAAAAAATGAAGGTATTAAAAAAGCGAAATGGAAAAACTTTGAAAAAAGTCAAAAAGCGCTTCAAAAATCCTATGAAAATATTAAACTACTTTTTCCTAAAGAGTATTTAATTCAGCATCCTAAAAACCGGATACACTAAATGGGCTTTTTCGTAATTGGGACTTTTCTTATGAATCCAATCCAATTGCGCATACCAGTTATTTCTAAAGGCTTTGTCTTTGGCTTTTTTGTCTTCAAAGGCTTTCTTTACGGAAGGGTTTTCTTTTAAGAAAGAAAGTGCTATGTCTTCAAATACATACGGAGAGAAACCTTCTTTTTGCTGAAGAATGGTGTCGAAAAAATTCCAATTAAAAAAAGAATCTACTGCGGAAGGCTCTAAAGTCTCTAGCAAATATCGCATTCCAGCTTGGTGCGTAGGAACAATCATATCTCCTTTTCTAAACTTTACTCTTTTAACGGAGGCGGTAACGCTAGTATTTTTGTGAAGGTAATGTCCTTCATAGGGAGTAGATGAAGTCTCAAAATTTTTGATTCTATAAACCTCTACTTCCATGAGGCTATCTTTTTCTAAAGTCTCGAAATCTATCTTATTTGCTAGAAGCCGGTCTTTAATTGCCCACCATCCTTGCGGAATCACATAAGCTTTTGGAATAGAAATACTGTCTTTCGCTTGGAAATAATCATAATACGAGACTTCTTTATGAAACGGTTTCTCTTTATTGTATTTAAGTCGGGATAGCTGAGTGACTTCACTTTTAAGCTTTTCAGCTTCATAGCCTTGAAAATCGATGGTGGTAAGCGTGTCCTTATTCACCGCATAATTAATAGGGTAGAATTTCGAGTCTTCAAAGTACTTTTGATTTTCAGCGCGGAGTTTTTTAATGCGACCTTCGCTATTTTCAATAATATCTATACAAGTGGTCATCAATTCATAGGTGCTTTCTACTCGCTGTTGATAAGGCTTTAACATGTGGGTTTCTATCATCAACCCCAGTGTGTTCCATAAAGTGGTATATCCTGTAGAATATCTAGGAGTATCGAGAAATTGAGAAAAACCTTTTTCGGGCACTTCATTAAATACATTTACATACGGAGTTATGGGAATTCCTTTTACAGCCAAACTATCTTCCAATTGGATCATAAGATTCTCTTTCAGGTATTTTCCCAAAGAGCCTCCCAATCTATTGTGTTGCGTAAGAAGATGTGTTAGCGTATATTGATAATCTGCGCCATTGCTTACATGGTTGTCAATAAAAACATCTGGATTCACTTGATGAAAAATTTCCGCGAAAGCGAACGCATTTTTAGAATCCATTTTAATAAAATCGCGGTTGAGGTCATAATTTCTAGCATTTCCTCTAAAACCGTATTCCTTAGGTCCGTTTTGATTGGTGCGAGAAGTACTGTTTCTATTTAATGCGCCTCCAACATTATATATAGGTATGGTTGCAATCACCGTATTTTTTGGCGCTTTTAAAGAATCCTGAGCAAATTTTCTCAACATGATCATAGTAGCATCTATCCCATCACTTTCTCCAGGATGAATACCGTTATTAATGAGTAAAACGGTTTTGTTTTTATGAATAGCACTCCAGTCGAAATTACTTTCTGGATCGTAGACAACTAAATGCAAAGGCTCCCCGCTATCTGTAATTCCAACCTTTTTCATTTGGATAGTTGTAAAAGCGTCGTCTAATTGAGTATAAAAATCTATAACTTCTTTATAAGTTCCCGTTTCTTCACCATTCGATTTTTCGAAGGTGGTAGATAAGTCATATTCTTTAGTGATTTTGTATTTTGATAGGTCACAGCTGGTTATAATGACTATAGTAAGGATTAAGATGCTTATGTTTTTCATAAAGGATAAAATTTCAAGTGAAAGCTATTGAATTATGAAACTAAATTAGTAATTTAGGCGCTTACAAACTTATAAACCCGAATTAAAATGAAAAAAATTACTTTATTGGCAGCTGCTTTTGCAGTGTCTACGTTTATGAATGCACAAGATGTTTTATCTCACTCTGTAGATAATTCTTTTATGGAAACTGGTTCTGTAGCATGTGCAGCGGGTGGAGGAACTCCACAGGCAACTTCTAGTGCAAACATTTTTTATAGATCTTATACTCCATCAGATTTTGGATATACAGGTGACTTTAATGTTGAAGGATCTGATTTCTTTATATCTTTTTCTGATGTAGGGGGAACTAATCCTACACATGATTATACGGTAAGATTTTATATTGCTGATGCTGCTTTCCCAGGAGGAAATTTAACTGAATTAGCTTCTGTAGATCTTCAAGCGACTGTTGAAGATGATGCAATGAAAATTGAAGCTAGATTAGATGATGTATTAACTTTATCAGCAAGTCAAGAAATTATTATTGGTCTCGATATTCCTGCATCTCCAGAAGCTCCAAACAATTTAGATATGAGAATAGGTATTAATGCGGCTGGACAAAATGCTCCAAGTTATCTTTATGCTGAGGGTTGTGGTATTACTACTCCAACACCTGCGGCTGACGTAGGAGACTTCCCTAACAATAATATAATTTTAGATTTAGTTGGAACTGGTACATTAGCAGTGGATAGTGCAATTGCTGCGCAAGTTTCTTTATACCCTAATCCAGTGAACAATGTATTAAACATTACTGTTCCTTCTTCTATTCAAATTGAAGGTGCTATGATGTATGATATCTTAGGGAAAGGTACGCAAGTAGAAGTTTCTGCTAATAATACTATCAATACTTCTTCTATAGCTTCTGGTGTTTATTTATTAACCATCAATACTAATGAAGGAAACATTACTAAAAAAGTAGTGAAGCAATAAGCTTTAAAACTTTTAGATATTTTAAAAGCTCCCATTAGGGAGCTTTTTTTATGACTATACTTATGTGATTATCGTAGATTAATTTGTTATTCATTAAGACTTCACTCGTACAGCATCTGGTACCAACATCGTATAATCCCCTTGGTTTCTAATCACATCTCTTACGATAGAAGAAGAAATATAACTTTTACCACTTGAAGTTAAAAGGAACACAGTTTCTATTTGTTCTAATTTTCTATTGGTATGCGCAATGGCTTTTTCAAATTCAAAATCTGCGGGATTTCTAAGACCTCTCAAGATGAAAGGCGCATTTTCTTTTATGCAAAAATCTACTGTTAGACCTTTATAGGTTTTCACTACGATTTTTGGCTCATCTTTAAAAGCTTCTTCTACAAATTGTCTTCTTTCTTCTAAAGAAAACATATACTTCTTGTCGGCATTAACGCCTATAGCTAAGATTACCTCATCAAATAGCTGAAGGCTACGTTCTATAATATCATAATGTCCTAAGGTGATAGGATCAAATGATCCTGGAAAAACTGCTTTTTTCATCGTAGTATTGTTTTTCTTGAAGTTACTAAATTATTGAGAAAGAGTTTCTTTCTACTGAAGAGTATTCTCTATAACGCTAGTAAACAAATCCTTTAATGTGATTCCGGCTGCTTTGGCTTGTTGTGGTAAAATGCTAGCCTCACTTAAGCCAGGACATGTGTTTACTTCTAGGAAATGAGGTTCATTATTATGAAAAATGAATTCTGCTCTCGTTAAGCCCTTTAGTTTTAAAGTTTTAAAAATTTTAATGGCTTGTCGTTTAACTTCTTCCGTTTGTTCTTTAGTGATGTTTGCTGGTGTAATTTCTTGAGACTGTCCTAAATATTTTGCTTTATAATCAAAAAACTCATTTTCAGAAATAATTTCAGTAACAGGTAAAGCTATTATTTCTCCATTATAATTAATTACTCCTACAGAAACCTCTGTGCCATCCAAAAAGGATTCTATAATCACTTCTTCGTCCTCTTGATAAGAGAAGTGAATTGCTTCTAATAATTCCTGTTTCTTTTTTACTTTTGAAATTCCGAAGCTACTTCCTGCTTTATTAGCTTTTACAAAACAAGGTAAACCTACGGTATCGATAATTTCATCCTCTAATATTTCATCTCCTTTATTGATAAAATAATTGCTAGCTGTTTTGATGCCATACGCTTTTAAGATACTAATACAGTCCCGTTTATTAAAAGTTAACGCAGAGGAATAATAGTCACAAGAGGTTTGCTTCATTTTAACCGTTTCTAAATAAGCAGCAAATAAACCGTCTTCTCCGGGAGTACCGTGAATAATATTAAACACTGCATCAAAATTAACTTTTGAACCTTCAATAGTGGTAGAAAAATCTGATTTATCTATTTGGTATTTCTTGCCATTATCGGTAAGTACAAACCATTCTTCCTTTAATATATGAACCTTAAAAGCTTCGAACTTTTCTTGGTCTAAATAATCGTATACAAGTTGACCACTTTTTATAGAAATTTCGGCTTCGTTGGAATATCCACCCATAGCGATGGCGATCGTTTTCTTTTTCATAAAATCATTATTGGATAATATAATAATATCGCTTGTTAAATCTCTACAAAAATAAGGGTGTTTTTATATCTTTGCTCCATAATTTGTCAAAATAATGAGCTTCATAAAATTTTTATTCAGTAGAGTGTTTTTAATCCAATTGGGTATAGCGCTCGTAGTTATTGTTCTACTCATATTTGGTGCCTTGAGATGGTTAAATTATACGACAAATCACGATCAACGAATTGAGGTTCCTAATCTTTCTAAGCTTTCGTTAGATATTGTAGATAAGAAGCTAGAAGGACTAGAATTAAAAAGAGAAATTTTAGATTCTGCCAATTATAATCCAGATTATCCAAAATATTCTGTGATAGAACAAGTGCCTAAGCCGGGGAGTTTGGTGAAAGAGAATCGAAAAATCTACTTAAACTTAAATCCTTCGGGATATAATAAGATAGAAATTCCTAATCTTTTGGGAAGGACTCAGCGACAGGTAGAACCTACTTTAAGATCTTTAGGTTTCGAAATTGGCGATGTCACCTACAAACCCAATATCGCTAAAAACGCAGTATTAGAAATGAGGCACAAGGGTAAAACTGTAAAAGAAGGCGATGAACTTATGAAAACTTCTGTTATTGACTTGATTCTAGGTGATGGAACTCGTAACTATAATAGCGAAAATTAATATCTATTTTTATGAGTAAGCAAGAAGAAAACAGCAATGATGGAAATGATGAGCTTTATGAGCACTATCATTTTGTAGCCTCAAAAGGACAAGAACCTTTAAGAGTAGATAAATTTTTAATGAATTTTGTAGAGAATGCTACTCGAAATAAAATTCAGAAGGCAGCAAAAGACGGAAATGTTTTTGTCAATGGAGTTGCCGTAAAACAAAATTATAAGGTAAAAGCCGAAGACGAGGTTAAAGTAATGTTTGAGCATCCTCCATACGAGTCTTTGCTTACTCCAGAAAATATTCCTTTAGATATTGTCTATGAAGATGATACCCTTTTAGTGGTCAATAAACCCGCTGGAATGGTGGTTCATCCAGGTCATGGAAATTATTCTGGAACCCTTATTAATGCTTTAGTATACCATTTTGATAACTTACCCAACAATAGTAGCGATAGACCAGGATTGGTTCATCGCATAGATAAAGATACCAGTGGATTACTAGTTGTGGCAAAAACCGAGCAGGCGATGGCCCATCTTTCTAAACAATTTTTTAATAAAACCAGTGAAAGAGAGTACGTCGCTTTAGTTTGGGGAAATGTAGACGATGAAGAAGGCACCATAGAGGGAAATATAGGAAGACATCCCAAAAATAGATTACAAAATACGGTTTATTATGGAGAAGATGCAGACAACGGAAAACATGCCGTAACGCATTATGAAGTAATCGAAAGATTTGGTTATGTAACGCTAGTCAAATGTAAGTTAGAAACGGGTAGAACGCACCAAATTAGAGTCCATATGAAACATATAGGGCATACTCTCTTTAATGACGAGCGTTATGGAGGAGAGCGAATTTTAAAAGGAACTTCGTTCACCAAGTACAAACAATTTGTAGACAATTGCTTTAAAGTACTACCAAGACAAGCTTTGCACGCCAAGACTTTAGGTTTTGAACACCCTACTACTAAAGAGTGGATGAGTTTTAATTCTCCAGTGCCAGAAGATATCGAAGCCTGTATAGAACGTTGGAGAAATTATGCTAAAAATCAAAAAGAGGTGTTGGAGTAGGGCAATCTTTTTTTTGCAAAAAAAGCCGGGCTATTCGCTATATCTTTTGTTGCGCTAAGCTTCACAAAAGGATGCCGCTGCTATCCCTATTGCGAATCAATTTTATAAATGCCTTTATATAAATTCCAAATTAGGAAGACTAACCTGTTTCTTTTATAAGTCTTATCTTTATCATAAAAAGACATATGAAAATTCTTGTTTCTCCAGCTAAATCTCTTAATTTAGAGAGCGATTTACCTACAAAAAAATATACCCAACCTCAATTCTTAGAAGAAGCTATTCAAATTAATAAGAAGTTGGCGAGGCTTACTAAAAAAGAGATTGCAGACTTGATGAGCATCAGTCAAAAGTTAACCGATTTAAACTATTATCGGTATCAAAATTTTGAAGAAAAACATCTGGTTAAAAATTCTAGACCTGCTATCTATATGTTTGATGGTGATGTGTATTCTGGTTTGGATGCCTACAGCATCCCAGAAGATAAAATAGATAGACTTCAAAGCGATTTGCGTATACTTTCCGGTTTGTATGGAATGTTGAGACCATTAGATCTTATGCAGCCTTACCGATTAGAAATGGGAACCAAATTACCTATTCATCACAATAAGGATTTATATGAATTTTGGAAAGAAAAACTAACCGAAGCTCTAAATAAAGAAATGTCTAAAGATGAGTTGCTTATCAACCTAGCAAGCAACGAATATTTTAAGGCTATTCACAAGAAAGAGCTGAAAGGAAAACTAGTAAGTCCTGTTTTTAAAGATTTTAAAAACGGAAAGTTAAAGATTATTAGTTTCTATGCGAAAAAGGCTAGGGGATGTATGGTTAGGTATATTCTAGACAAAGATGTACATACACTAGACGATCTTAGGGGCTTTAACTATGATGATTATCGTTTTAGTGAAAAGGAAACTGAGAAGGAGCTGGAACCTGTATTTATAAGATAAAAAAAAGGCTAAAACTTAATGTTTTAGCCTTTTTAGATTTTAATTCATCTGCCACTTAAATTTGTTCAAAATCTTGAGTAGTGTTTTTATCTGCTTTTCTAACGTTAATGGCATTACCATCCTCATCAATTACAAAGGCAACAAACTCTAATTCTTCTGCATTCTCCACATTGGCAGGAACGGATATTGAATAGCTTTTGGTGTATACATCATTTTCAAACTCAGCTTCAGGAATAAGGTCTCCCATTAAGCTAGTGAGCGTTTCTCTTAAAACGTGATTATGTTCAAAATCTGGTACAGGGTTTACTGCACCATAATAGTTGGTATAATTTTTCTGAGGATAAATCAATCCGTTTTCTAAAACATATACTACCAGTTTCAGCTGATTAAAATTCTTAGCTTTTTTAACTCTTACATCTATACTGATGTTTCCATTTGAAATTTCATTATCGATAGCTAAACCTAACTTAGGGTTCTCTCCTTGGCTAAGATTAAGCACTTGATTAACGTTTTCTGGCTCGGGGCTAATCCACAGGGTTTTTCTATTTAAAAATCCTTTTGGATAACCTGCAGCATCTAATGTATTCTCTAATTCTGAAGCGTCATAATTAAAAGGATCATATGTACCGCTATTAGGGTTAGAGCTATCTCTGTGTATGGCAACTGCAACTGCATTATCTGTATTAGAGAATACTTCTTCAATTGCGTGCGCTACACGAGTACAATACCCGCACCAAGTACCTGTATAATCTTCAATAAGAACTCTCTTTTTAAAGTTCACTTCAGAACCATCATGGTAGGTTATGATTAAAGCTTCAGAGAAAAAATTATCATATTCCGCTTTAGCGATATATTCACCAGGGATAGAAGACGTGTAGGTGTTTCCTTCTATTAACTCGTCGTTAATATAAAAAGAGGTTTGCGCCGTTACATCTTCTCCTTGCTGAGTTGCTTTTAGAATAACCGAATTGTCTATAAGACTAGTGGTATTATTTGCCGTAATAAGAATAGGCTGCTCTGAAGGTAAAATGTCATAACTCTCAGAACAACTGTAAATCAAAGTTATAGAGAGTAATAAAAATAAAATGGATTTGAAAATCTTCATAGAATGAATTACTTCTTAATAATTTTAGTAGATGCTTGTTTTCCGTTAAGCGTTTGGAATTTAACTAAATACACACCAGCAGTTAATTGTGATGCATTTAATTGATTTGCTCCTTGCTCAAAGCTTTGGTTGTCAACTCTCTTTCCGTTAAGGTCATAAACAGCAACGTTAATTCTTTCGTTCGTATTAAAAGAAATGTTGTCGGCAATGATTGAAGAGTTTAAGGTTACTCCTAAGCCTTCCATAGAGAAGTTTGAAGTACTTAAACTAGAATCATATAAGTACGTGAATGTAACCAAATCTCCTAATTCATTTCCGTTTTCATCTACTTCATAGAATCTAAAGGTGTAATCAACGGGAGCTTCTGTATTGTCTCCTGGATAACTACTAAAAAAATGATCAAATTGTCCATTGTCACCACCAGGTTGTAAAATTAAAGGGCCATTAAGTGGGTAGGTGTTTCCTATTGCAATATTTGCATAACACGTTCCTCCCACACAAAACTGTAAATTACTTCCTGAAGCATTATTCATATTAACCACTTCGGCTAGAATACGAACGGCTTCATCCCCTTGGTTTGTGATAAAAATAGGTAACTCTATTCCTAATTCTGAGTAAGAGTAGGTTTCATTATTTACAATTGGAGTATCGTTTTCTTCCGTAATAATGATTTGAGCGTTACTGTAAGTAAATGCGCAAAGCGCAAGAATAAATAGGTTTAATTTTTTCATAGTATTTGGGTTTTTGAAAAACACAAGGGTCTAAACAGCAATACTGGGTAAACCCTTATGGTTAATTATAATTTATTTTAAGATAAGCTTCGTTGTTTTTTGCATGTCGTTAGATTCCACTTTAACAAAGTAAATTCCAGTTTCTAAAGAAGATAGGTTTACTTCCTCATTAGCCTTAAGATCATTTTTGGTAAAGACTTGCTTTCCTGTAAGATCAAATACATTCATAGTGTAATTATCTAACTGACTAACAAAAATACTTCCGTTAGAAGGGTTTGGATAAATAGAAATTTGAATGTCATCAAAATTCTCTGTCGCTAAGGTAGTTACATTAAAGGCCGATCCTCTTACAAATTCTGATGTAAAACTTGGTGCATCTTCATTATATACAGTTACGCCGTTAGAAACAATTTCAATACCGGCATTAGGGTTACTTCCCCAACCGTCTCCCCAGTTGTCTAAGAATACTACATCGTAACAATCAGTTGATGGAAGGTTTACTTCGTGAATTTTTGTGGTGTTTGCATTAGATCCACCTCCGTTAGGACTTCCAGAATATGGTCCATAACTTTCAACAACATTACCAGCACTATTTCTAATTTCCCACGAAATTTCTGTAGGATAATTATCAGTTCTTACTTTAACAGTGATGTTATTTGAAGCCTCCTCAGAAACAATAAAATCGTACGCTCTTGTAGTCATTTCTGTTGTAGTATTGTGAGGAGTTTGACCGTTAATTCCAGTTAATTCAGCAGTGTATGTAGCATTTAAATCTATACTTACATCTTCAAAAAAAGCAGAGTCGTGCTCAAATTGGTTTACATTTCCTGAAAAGCTTGAAGTAGCTATTACTGTACCGTTTTCTTTTAAAACTACAGTAGCATCGGTAATATTGTTATTTCCATAGTTTGTAATGCTGAAAGGAATATTTGCTGTAGTACTACAAACATAAACCTCATCGCTTATTAATTCTAACATACCGTGGTTTGGAACACCAGTTACATTGTTACCTCCACAAAAATTTCCAACTCTAGTTAATACTTCGCTTGGTGTAAGGTAAGCAGTTTGAGAGCTATTTACAGTTCCAACTTCATACACTGTTTGATCTGTAGAACAAATACCAAATAGAGTAGGGTAGTAGGCAATTTGATAACTACTTGCAATACTGGCGTCATCTATAATTGGATATGGAGTATTTGCTAACCAATCACCTTGCGATGAACCTGTTTGTCCCATTAAATCTGCCATCGTAGTTTGAGCGTCTCCTTCAATAAAAAGAACAACTATCTCGTCAGATCCGGGTGCAGCATAAGCATAATGTAATTTTTTTAAAGTTTCAGCTTGATGAAAACCCCAACAAGGACCACACCAAGTAGCAGAAACATCCATAACAATATTTTTACCTTCACTTAAGTAAGTAGATAAAGAATGAGAATTTCCATCAACATCTGTTGCCGTAAAATCTGGAGCAGTAGAGCCGTTAGCTATTTGAGCTTGCGCAAATAAGCCTGTGGCTAAAAAGGCTAAGCTAAGTAATAATTTTTTCATAAGTTTTAAGTTAAATTTTTAACATTTACAAATATATAGTATTTATTAATTAGATGAATAAAAAAAGACCTTGAACTTTGTGATTTTCTTTATAATATTGACTTATTATTATATATTTGCTCGCTATTAACAAAAATTTAATACCCCATGAAAAATGTATTTTTCCTTATTTGCTGTTTGGTTGCTACCGTTTCTCAAGCGCAATCTCAAATGCCAAATGTTCAACTAAAGAATTTAGATAATAATTATCAAAATGTATATAAAGATTATGCAGCCAAAGATAAAGTTTATGTGTTTTCATTTTGGGCTACGTGGTGTGCACCCTGCATTAGTGAGTTAGAAGCAATTAAAGAAAATTATGCAGCTTGGCAAGAAGAAGTGGATTTTGAAGTAGTAGCCATTTCTATTGATGATTCTCGAACTATGAGAAGAATTAAGCCCATGATAAACGGAAAAGGATGGGAATATGAAGTTTTATTGGATACCAACCAAGAACTTAAGAGAGCCCTTCAAATTAACAATATTCCTCATGTAATTGTAGTTAAGAATCAAAAAGTAGAGTATGTTCATAATGGATATGCAGAAGGTGGAGAAGAAGAATTATTCGAAAAGATAAAATCTCTTTAATGGTTAAGAAAATTATTTTTTTATTGGGCGGAGTGATAGCTTTATCTACTTCTGCCACGGCTCAAGATACTATTAATGAACCCAATAAAATACAAGGAAGATTCTTTGGTGGAGTAGAGTCCAATTCGCAATACTATGTAGATGATCCAAAATTGGGAGACTTTTTGTACGAAGACCGCTTTAGATCTAACAATTATATCAATGTAAATTATAACTACGGAAGGTTTACTGCAGGAATTCAAGTGGAAGCCTATGAGAAAAATGCGCTTTTAAATTATAATCCTAAATTTAAAGGAACAGATTTAGCTACTTTTTATCTAGATTATAAATCAGAAAAACTAGACATTACTGTTGGTCATTTCTACGAGCAATTTGGGAGTGGATTAATCTTGAGAACTTGGGAAGACAGAGCTTTAGGAATAAACAATGCGCTTCGCGGAGGACGCATTGAGTTTAGACCTAATAACAATATAAGTTTAAAAGCACTTTACGGAAGACAACGCAGTGGGTTTACCGTGTCTGACGGTCATATTTTTGGATTCGATTCTGAATTTTACCTAACCGATTACCTTAACTTCGAAAAATCAGACTTATCTGTTGGAGCTTCTTATGTAGGAAGGTATGAAAAAACCGATATTGAAAATCCGCAATTTTCTGAATTAACGAATGCCATGGCTTTTCGCTTTAACTTTTTTAGAGGTTCATTTTACGCCAGTGGGGAAGCCAACTATAAAACAGAAGATGCAGTATTAAGCGCCCAAAATGATATTAATGGAGATTATGTGAAACCTGGAAGCGCTTATTTGTTAAACTTCGGTTACACTAAAAGTGGATTGGGAATAGACGTCACTTTGAGACGTTTAGAGAATATGGGATTTTATTCAGAACGTGTGCCAGAGAACTTAGGGGATAATAATACAAGTCTTAATTATAACGATAGAATTCTTAACTATCTACCTGGTTTAACCAAACAACATCATTCTAATCTGGCAAATATTTATGTATATCAAGCTCAGGCAAATGTAAGTTATTTGGGCGTAGATAAAATGAAAGCTGGGGAGACTGGCGGACAAATAGATGTTTTTTATAATTTCAAAAAGGGAACTGCACTTGGCGGAAAATACGGGACTAAGGTTGCGGCAAACGTTTCTAGTTGGTACAACCTACCGGGCGAGTATAGATTTTTTCCGCAGGAATATGACACCAAGTTTTTGGGAGTAGCTCAAAAATATTTTTCTGATTATAACTTAGAAGTGAAGAAAAAACTCTCAGAGAATTGGAGGTCTGCTTTTTATTATGTGCATCAATATTATGACAAAAGCTTGATTGAAGGCGGAGATGTGGTTAATGCAGATGTTTTAGCGTTTGAAAACACATGGGCCTTTGGTGAAAAGCAATCGATACGACTAGAGGTAGAGCATCTTTGGGCCGATGCCGATAGAAAAAATTGGGCAGGAGGAACTTTAGAATATAACTTCAATAGAAATCTTTCTTTTTATGTTTGGGATATCTATAATTATGGAACCGATAAAGAATCAGAAAAAAATCATTACTATAATTTTGGAGGCGCTTATCGTTTTGGAGCATGGAGAATAGCTGCAAATTACGGCCGCCAACGCGGAGGTTTAGTTTGCGTTGGAGGGGTTTGTAGGTTTGTACCAGAAAATACAGGCTTTACTTTGAACGTTTCTACATCGTTTTAATAGAAAATAAATCAGAATTAGATATAAAACCCAGCAAAAGTTTTGCTGGGTTTTATTAATTTTAAAACGACATCACCAATTTATTGTAGTATTACTCATCTATCAATTTCATGCTAAAGCTAATAATACCAGCGTTAATGGTTCCGCTTTCTAAGACTCCATTTTTGTAGGCGTATTCGTTTACATTGTTCTTGTCATTTGTTTTTTCGTACACATGTTCGCCTATTTTTTTTAAAGAATGAAAAGTTCCGTTTTCTTCAGAATAAACTGAGTGAATTCCAACAGGTTCTTCTAGCATCAACATTACTGCAGAATACGTGATGTCGCTTTTTAGTTCGTTTATTAGCTTTTGATCTTCATAATACTGGTAAATTCCATCCTTTAAAATGGTTTGCGTATCGCTTCTTTTATCTCCTTTTACCTCAATGAGAACTTTAGCGTTGCTAAGTTTTTTCTTATTAAAAACGACTAAGTAGCTATAATCCACTACGATTTTAGAAAATAGTATTCTTGTATTGATATGGGTCTGATTTTGATAGATACTTCTGTTTCCTTCAACAATCTTTGTTACCTTTAACGTTCCTATTTCTTTTTTATGATAAAACAATTGGTAGGTTAAACTTTGGGTTTGGCTAAACGCCGAAAAATAACCAAGCATCAATAAAAATATAAGAATAAAAGTTCTTTTAAACATGTGCAAATTTTGTTAACTTAGAAGATATACATTATTACATTGAATAAAAAATTTCACGATTAAAAATGGAAAATTTAAAAATAATTGAAGATAGAGAAGATGTAAGTTTACTAGTCCATAAATTTTATGAAAAAGTAAGACTTAATGAAGAAATAGGTCATTTTTTTAATGAAACCATAGATGATTGGGATGAGCATTTAGAAAAACTAACCGATTTTTGGGAAAGTAACTTGTTTCGAGTGAATAAATTTACTGGAAGGCCGGGATATGCACATATTAAAGTAGACCAAAAATTTAATCATAGTATTGAAGCAAAGCATTTTGGCGTGTGGCTCAACCTTTGGTTTGAAACCATCGACACTTATTTTGAGGGAGAATTAGCAGATAAAGCTAAATATTTTGCTAGAAACCTAGGGAGTAATTTTCATATGAAAATCTTTGCTGCAAGAGGTTAAAAGAATGTAAACGAAAGGTGGTTATTTTAAAATAGTATTAGCTCCAATCCTTTTCTTCCAATTGAAATAATTGATCTGTTTCTACATCTAATACTGTGGCTAGCTTTAGCGCTAGCACTGCAGAAGGCGAATACTTCTCCAATTCAATTGCATTTATAGTCTGTCGGGTTACTGCAACTTTTTCTGCCAAGGCCGCTTGTGTTAAACCTTTAATAGTTCGCTGTACTTTGATAGAATTTTTCATGAGTTATTTCGCTTTACGGAAATTAATTCCTTTTGAAAGAAGAGAATAAAAAGAATCAATGTGCTTAACATATTTAGAATTAAAACGCTAAAGAAGGCCAAGTTGTAAATGAAAAATATGGCTAGAATAAGAATGGCATAATTGCAGTACACGGCTTTAACTAAAGCGCTCAATCTTAGATTAGAAATATATTCGTCTTCTATTCTTTCTTTAGAAAAAGCGAATAAAATTCCACTTATAATTACTATAATAGTCAACAAATCGTACCACATGTTGGTTTCAATCCAACTAAAATAGACTGTATCTTTTAAGAATTCTGTAGAGACCATAGCAAACATAGAAGTTTCAAACATAGATGGAGCCCAATCCATTAGCGTCGTCACTATCAATGTACCAAAGCAAAGAATAAAAATAAAACCGCTTAGTTTTTTTACACGATGAGGAAATAAGTACGTCAATTTCATAAGAATAAGTTTTTTAGTTCTTATAAAAGTAATATAAATTTTACTAAATGTAAACTATATTTTACATTTCGATCCGATTTTTTGGATACTTATTTCGTATCAATAGATTATATAAAATAAGGTGTATGAATGTTCAATAGATGTAGCCAAAAAAATTCTATTGAAGCTAAATCTATTTCCGCGAAAGCGAAATAAATACTGAAGCCTTAATTCATCAAAAATGAATTATTCAAATTCTTGGCAATCCTCTGTAGGGACGTAAACTCCAGCCGCTTGTTGGTATACCAAAGTAGCGCCTAAATGGCCCACGTACATTAAAAATCCGTTTCCAATCAGTAGAAGAATAAGGGTAAGTCTTTTTACCCAAAGAGCTAAAGTACCAAGTTGTTGAGAAAAAAAATAGCATATAAGATCTAGCATCACAGCAACGGTAAAGATCCAAGTCGTAGTATAGGCAAAATTCTCATGATCTTTAAGAATGGTAGGATCGCAAAGTGTTCTAGCCACAATCCCATCGGCTAGATTGCCCGTGTAGATTGCAACCCAAGAGCCAATAACGCCTAGAAGCAATAAAATGCTTCCTCCCAAGCGAAAGGTTTCTCTCTTATAAAAAAGAGCTATACATTTAAACACTAAAGCTGTAAAAAGTAAAGCTATGGGAAAATGAACGGACAGAGGATGGAAAACCTCTGACCGCCAAAATTCTGGTAAAGCATTCATAAAGATTACTCCATAATTTTTACTGAAATAGGATCTAATCTATTTCCGGTTTTCTCTACCGTAACTTCTACCTTTTGATTTTCTTTCAACATAGAAAAATCTACAGTTTCGCCGTTTTTGGTTAATTTCGTGGCTTCGGTAAAATAAAGTTCAAGGGTTTTGTTGTCATCGGTAGTGACATAGATTTCTGTCTTCTCGACTTCTACCTCTTTTACTTTTCCTTGGTATGTTCCAGATTCTACTACATCTGTGCTTTCGCCACATGCTACAATAAATAGAAGACTAAACGTAAATAAAATGGTTTTAAAAAATTTCATACTATTAAGTTTTGATTCACCCAAATATACATATTGATGATTAAATCTCTAAATCTTATAAAAATTATTGGGACTGAAATTTTTTTATGTGTAAATTGACATGAAATTATCAGTATTAATTTTACTATATGAACTTTATAAAAAATCAATCTATTGCGGTTCTCTTTCTAATCTTTTCAAGTAATGTAGTTGCGCAAACTTTTTCTCCGTCAAGCGGAAATGATTTTTGGAGAAAAGTACGTTTTGGAGGAAGTATAGGTCTCAATTTTGGCAATGGTTACTTCGCGGGAAGCATTGCCCCAAGTGCTATTTATCCTATTAATGAATATTTTTCTGCAGGTGCCGGACTCAATTTCAGCTACGTAAAAGATAATAATTATAGAGCGACGGTTTACGGGGGAGGCGTTTTGGGAATTGTAACTCCAATCCCTCAAGTTCAACTCTCTGTAGAGTTTGAGCAATTGCGAGTAAATAGAGAGATAGAATATTACGGTATTACAGTGAGCGATGATTTTTGGCATCCTGCCTTATTTCTGGGTGCAGGATATAATACAGGTCCAGTAACGGTTGGCGTACGTTATAACGTCATATATAATGAAGATAAATCCATTTACGGAAGTGCTTTTATGCCTTTTGTACGTATATATTTTTAATTAAAAGAACTCATTTTATGAATGCACACGAGATAGATTACCAAATTTTTGGAGAAGAAATGCAATATGTAGAAATAGAACTAGATCCTCAAGAGGCGGTCATAGCCGAGGCAGGTTCATTTATGATGATGGATCAAGGCATACAAATGGAAACCGTTTTTGGTGATGGTTCTGGTAAAGACGAAGGTTTCTTCGGAAAACTAATGGGAGCAGGGAAACGGGTGCTTACTGGCGAGAGTTTGTTTATGACTCTTTTTTACAATAACATTCCAGGTAAAAAGAAAGTCAGTTTTGCATCGCCTTATCCTGGTAAAATTATCCCGATAGATTTAGATCGTTTTAATGGAAAATTCATCTGTCAGAAAGATGCATTTTTATGCGCGGCAAAAGGAGTTTCTGTAGGGATTGAATTTTCTAAACGCTTTGGTAGAGGTTTCTTTGGTGGTGAAGGATTTATCATGCAAAAACTAGAAGGCAACGGAATGGCTTTTGTCCACGCCGGCGGAACTACGGCGGTAAAAGAACTCGCTGCGGGAGAAAAATTGCGTGTAGATACGGGCTGTATTATTGGTTTTGATGCAACGGTAGATTATAATATTGAGTTTGTAGGCGGTATAAAAAACACACTTTTTGGCGGAGAAGGGATGGTATTTGCTACCTTAACAGGACCAGGAACCGTTTATATACAATCTTTACCTTTTAGCAGATTAGCGAGTAGAGTTTTTGCTGCAGCGCCACAAGGAGGCGGAAAAGATAAAGGCGAAGGAAGTATTTTAGGTGGTTTGGGTAATCTCTTAGACGGAGATAATCGTTTTTAAAAACCATTAATCATTTAAAAAAAAGCCTTAAAAAAAACCTGAATTCGCTATTTCTTCGGAACAGCGAATTCAGTTTTTTTTTGTTGAATAGAATTTTTTTTTGAAACCTATTCAAAATAAATTTTTCTAGCGGAAGGTATTTTATTTTGACTAAAAAAAACGAATGTTTTTCGTATAAAAGAGAGGAATTAAAATTAAATTTTGTCTCACTTCTAACTTCTAACGCCTATTCCAATTTCTCAATTTTTATAAAAACAACGTCCTCTTTTCTATCGGTGTAAATGTAATGGTACTCATCGTTTAGAAAAGCCAAGCTTTCATTTTTCACCTCTTTATTGTCGCTTAGTTCTTCAATATATTTTTCGGCATCTACTTCTCTAAATTTAGTTTCTAATGAAGCATCTTTCAAAAGCTCTAAATCTTTACTGATTACAAATGAAATAGAAGTAGATTCTTTCTTTTTTGTATAAAGCGCATCTATATCTAAAGAAGAAATATTAGGTCCCATCATCATATTCATTTGTTGGTGCTGTTGTATATGCATTTGATGCATCATCATATGATGGTGAAACCACCACATATTATGATACGAATAGTTCTGAATATTCACATAATCCATGCGTACTGCAAGATTACCTTCTTGGGTTTCATTTACGGTAAGGGTAGGCTTATTTTTAAATTTTCTAGATTGCTTGATAAAATCTTCTCTTTTTTCTAAATCATTTTCGGCGAAAGCCATTTCTTGTTGCAATGAAAGACGCTTTTCCTTTTTACCAGATTCGATATCAAAAACATTCATTTCTACATCTTCTTTACCAGAATTAACCACAAAAAGCTTGTCGTCATTTACGTAAGAGTTAGATTTCTTTAATTTTTCTAATGCGGTAGATTTGTAGTTTTTAAATTCAAAAGCCTGCTCTGCATTGGGATTTATCTGTAAAGTTTCTACTTCATCGTCTTCTTTTTCGTCATAAACTAGAAGCAGTTTATCACCCTCAAAATAGGCTTGAGATTTGGCGATAGAACCATTCTTTACAAACTCACGGGTGTTGATTACATCTACATCAGTTTTAAAAATGTCTTTCACCTTATCTTGTAAGTCTTTTGGCGTTGCTAGTTCTTTGGTAGAAGAAGAAGTGGAGTTTTCAATATGTGTAAACGTCAAATTTCTTCCTTTTCTATCTGCTTCCACAAAGATGCTTTTATTTTTTTGTTTAAAGATAAATTCGGGTTTTTCTACATCTTGCGTTTGGTTTCGGTTTAGATGCTTTCCTGTGCTAAGATCAATATCATCTATAGATAAATTACCATCTTCAAAATTAATCAACGTGAGTGTAGTTCCGTTGGTATGAAAAGAAATTAATTCGGGTTCATCTTCAAAAGATAAACTACTTAATTCTGTAATATTTTTTTGTTCATCTACATAGAAAGGAATCACTTGTTGCTGCTTTGTATTCTTATTCTTCACAAAAAGAAAATGTACACTAGTACATTTGTTAATATCAATAGACATGGTACGGTTAAACTTTTGGTGTTTTTTTAAAGCATATTTAAAGCCATCAGTAGCAAAAACACTTGTACTTATTAAAAAGACGAGGTAAAGTAGTAATTTTTTAATCATAATAGTTTGTAGGTTTTAATAGAAATAAATCTAATTAGAGTTTAATAATAACAAAAAATTCACTTAAAGTTAAGAAGTTGCTTAAAATCTCAAGGTTTTATAAAAAAAAAGTTGGGTGTCCTATAATAATTATAGATATTTAAGCGATTCATTTACTTATACGCACAACCAATGAAAATTAATAAAGTTTTAGTCGCCAATCGAGGCGAAATCGCCATTCGTATTTTTAGATCCTGTACCGAAATTGGTCTACGAACCGTAGGTATTTACACGTTCGAAGATCGATATTCCTTACATCGTTATAAAGCCGATGAGGCCTACCAAATAGGAGAAGATTCAGAGCCTTTAAAACCCTATTTAGATATAGACAAGATTATTGCCGTGGCTAAAGAAAATGGGATAGATGCCATTCATCCTGGTTACGGATTTCTTTCTGAAAACGCCGATTTTGCCCAGGCTTGTAAGGATAATGGTATTATTTTCATTGGTCCTAAAGTTTCTATTTTAAAAGCTTTAGGCGATAAAATTATGGCCAAAAAAGTGGCAATAGATAATAATATTCCTATTATTAAAAGTAATGAAAAAGAATTAGAAAATGTTGATATTGCTTCCGCGGAAGCAAAAAAAATAGGATACCCTATCATGCTAAAAGCTGCTTCTGGCGGAGGCGGTAGAGGAATGCGCGTAATAAGATCCGAAGAGGAGTTGCGCCAAGCCTACCCAGAATCTAAGCGGGAAGCCGCCAATGCCTTTGGAGATGATACCGTATTTATAGAAAAATTTGTAGAAAACCCAAAGCATATAGAAATTCAGTTGTTGGGAGATAACCACGGAAATTTAGTCCATCTTTTTGAACGAGATTGCTCGGTACAGCGTCGCTATCAAAAAGTGATTGAGATAGCGCCATCTTATGGTTTAAAAGAAGAAACCAAAAACAAATTATATGAATATGCCTTAAAAATTGGAAAAGCTGTAGACTATAACAATGCAGGGACGGTAGAATTTTTGGTAGATGAAGATGGTAGCATTTATTTTATTGAAGTAAACCCAAGAATACAGGTAGAACACACGGTAACCGAAGTAGTCACAGGAATAGATGTGGTAAAAGCCCAACTATTTATTGCGGGTGGATACCGCCTAGCAGACGAACAAATTAAAATTCCTTCTCAAGATAAAGTAGAGGTTAAAGGTTTTGCGGTACAATGTAGAATCACAACGGAAGATCCTAAGAATGACTTTAAACCAGATTACGGAGTTATAACTACCTATAGAAGTGCTAATGGATTTGGAATACGTCTGGATGCGGGAAGTGTATATCAAGGTGTAAGCGTTTCTCCGTTTTTTGACTCTATGTTGGTAAAATTAACCGCCAGTAGTAGAACTCTAGATGGCGCTTGTAGAAAAATGCGCAGGGCTTTAGCCGAGTTTAGGGTGCGTGGTGTAAAAACCAATATGGCATTTTTAGATAATATCCTCAACGACGCTACGTTTAGAAAAGGAGAAGTGACCGTTAACTACATTAAAAATACACCAGAACTTTTCAAATTTAAAGAACCTAGAAACCGAGCCACCAAAATGGTGAATTTCTTAGGAAATGTGATTATAAATGGAAATCCAGATGTAAAAACCATAGATTCTACTAAAAAACTAGTAATTCCTGAAATTCCAAAATTTGATAAGCAACAAGCATATCCTAAAGGAACGAAAGATTTATTGACAGAAATGGGACCAGAAAAATTTTCTCAATGGCTTAAAGCCGAAAAGAAAATTCACTTTACAGACACGACAATGCGTGATGCGCACCAAAGTTTATTGGCCACCCGTATGCGAACCACAGATATGTTAAGTGTTGCAGAAGGTTTTGCCAAAAACCATCCCGAAGTATTTAGTATGGAAGTTTGGGGAGGAGCCACTTTTGATGTTTGTATGCGTTTTCTTAAGGAAAATCCTTGGGAACGCTTGCGCTTATTGCGGGAAGCGATGCCTAATGTTTTGTTTCAAATGCTAATTAGAGGTTCTAACGGAGTGGGTTATACCGCTTATCCTGATAATCTCATCGAAAAATTTGTAGAAGAAGCTTGGGAGAACGGGGTTGATATTTTTAGAATTTTTGATTCGCTTAACTGGATGGAATCTATTGCGCCTTGTATAGAATACGTAAGAACCAAAACCAACGGAATCGCCGAAGGAGCCATGTGTTATACTGGAGATATTTTAGACCCTAAACGCAGCAAATACAACCTAGATTATTACTTGCGTTTGGCAAAAGATATTGAAAATGCAGGAGCACATATTTTGGCGATTAAAGATATGGCAGGTTTATTAAAACCTTACGCTGCCGCGGAATTGGTTTCGGCATTAAAAGCAGAAGTTAATATTCCTATACATTTACACACCCACGATACTTCATCCATACAATCTGCTACTTACCTTAAAGCGATTGAAGCTGGAGTAGATGTGGTAGATGTTGCTCTAGCGGGCTTATCTGGCTTAACCTCTCAGCCTAATTTTAACCCGATGGCAGAAGCTATGCGTCATCAAGAGCGCGAAAATAAAATAGATATGCAAAGTTTAAATGCTTATTCTAATTATTGGACGACGATGCGCGAATATTATTATCCGTTTGAATCTGGTTTAAAATCTGGAACGGGAGAAGTGTATCGACATGAAATTCCTGGCGGACAGTATTCCAACTTAGTACCACAAGCAGAATCTCTTGGTTTAAAAGACCGTTTTAACGAGATTACCCGTATGTATAGCGATGTAAACCAATTGTTTGGAGATATTGTTAAAGTGACGCCTAGTAGTAAAGTAGTGGGAGATATGGCTCAGTATTTAGTGAGTAATAATTTAACGATTAAAGATGTACTCGAAAAAGGAGAAAGCATCAGTTTTCCAGAATCGGTTAAAAGTTTTTTTAGAGGAGATTTAGGTCAGCCTGTAGGCGGATTTCCAAAAGACCTTCAGAAGATTATTTTACGCGATGAAGCTCCGTATACCAATCGGCCAAACGCTCATTTAGAGCCAGTAGATTTCGAGAAAGAATTTAAAGAATTTCAAGAGAAATTTACCAATGGAATGGATAGAGAGTGGGAAATTACAGATTTCTTATCTTATAAACTCTATCCAAAAGTATTCGAAGACTTGTACAATCACTATGTGAAGTATGGGAAAGTGATGCATATTCCTACCAAAAATTTCTTTTACGGAATGCAACCAGGAGAAGAAATTATTGTAGAACTCGATAAAGGAAAAACACTGTTAATTACTTTAGTTTCTGTTGGAGAAGCCGATGAAGAAGGAAAAATCACTGTATTCTTTAAAATAAACGGACAGACGAGAAATGTAGAAATTCAGGATGCTTCCATCAAAGTAGAGAAGGTAACGCATACCAGAGCAGAAAAAGATAACGAGAAGCATGTCGCGGCACCTTTACAAGGTTCGCTTTCTGAAATTATGGTAGAAGAAGGGCAACAAGTGAAGAAAAACGAGCCTTTGTTTGTCATTGAAGCCATGAAAATGGGAACCACAATCACAGCCAATACCGATGGGAAGATTAAAAAAATCTACTTAAAAGAAGGTACGATGGTCTTTAGTGAGGATCTTATTGTAGAGTTAGAGTAGAATGGATAAGTTAACTATTTAAGAAATATTGTCCGATTAAGATATAAGACGTAAGATGTAAGACTTGCCCGCATCGAAACAATACGGTCGAGCAGACCACTTTTCCGTAAGACTTAATACGCAAGAATGCACCAATCTAAAACCACCATTAAAATTATCTTTAATTAATTTTATGGTGGTTTTAATTCCGTTATTTTAAACTTCTAGTCTTTAGTCTCTAGTCTAGCAGCGCAACGGTCTAAAATCTAATAACGAAGAGGTCTAGTATCTAAGAACGAAGTGATCTAGCCTCTAACGTCTAATATCTAACAAACCTATGTTTAAACATCAACATCCTTATCCGCCTTTTATTCCAAAAAATGCCACCAAACTGATTGTGGGCACTTTACCGCCACCAAGGTTTACTACGGGAAATTTTAAACCCGATGATGTTAATTTTTGCTACGGAAGTAGGGACGGACAATTATGGAAAATTATAGAAAGAATATTTAAGCTTGATCTTACCTATAACAATTCCGCGGAAGCGATAGAAGAACGAAAAGAGGTATTAATCAAAAATAATATCGGTGTATGTGACATGGTAGAATATGCCTATAGAGAGAAAATTGACGCTTCAGATATTGGCATGCAAAGGCCGGTTTTAAGAGATATGATTGGGATTTTAAAAAAACACCCGCAGGTAGATACCCTGTTGTTTACGGGAGGAAATAGCAAGAATGGCCCCGAATATTTTTTTAGAAGGCATATTAAAGGTTTTAGAGATATTCAACTAAAGAAAGTGAGCTTGGAAGTGCCAAGAATCCATCAGTTTTTGCTGGAGGGGCGATTAATCAAAACGGTTTCTTTAACGGCGCCCTCTGGAGCTGCCAATCGCGCTGTGGGAAGTATGGGGCTTTATAAGCAAATGAAACTCAAGAATCCAGAATTAGATACCATAGATTTTAGGGTGTTACAATACGAACCTTTCTTTAGGGAATAAAAAAAGTCCTCGATGATCATCGAGGACTTTTTTATACATATTTTAAACTTTAAAAGCTTACTTCGCTTTTTTCATTCCTTCTTCAATCATTCCATAAAACTGGTCTAACTTAGGAAGAACAATAATTTTTGTTCTACGATTAGCTGCTTTTCCAGCAGAGGTTTCGTTACTATCTACGGGAACATATTGACTTCTACCCGCTGCGGTCATTCTTGCAGGATCTACATCAAAGTCATGTTGTAAGATACGAACAATAGAAGTAGCTCTCTTAGTACTTAAATCCCAGTTGTCTTCCATACAAGAATTTTTAATTGGCACAGAATCTGTATGTCCTTCTACCATAAATTCGAAATCTTTCTTGTCTTTCACTACTTTCGCAACTTTACCTAGCACTTCTTTTGCTCGGTTAGAAACTTGGTAGCTTCCGCTACGGAATAATAATTTATCTGAAATAGATACGAAAACGACTCCTTTCTCTACATTAATCTCAATATCATCATCATTAATATTACTTAAAGCACCTTTTAAACTGGTAACTAGAGCTAAAGTAACCGAGTCTTTTTTATTGATGGCATCCCGCATAGTTTTAATCTGCAAGTCCTTTTCTTTCATACTCTCTAAAGAACGCTCCAAGTTTTCTGCACCTTTTTTAGATAAAGTAGATAAATCCCCTTGAGCATTTAAAAGCGCAGAATTGGTGTTTTTAAGTAAGTTGATTTGATCTTTTAGACTATTTACACGATATTCCTTATCTTCTAGACAAGTATTAAGTTTAATCGTAGCTGTATTTAATAAATCTTGAGTGTCTTGTTGCTTGGTTTCCATCGCTTTGTATTTCTTAGAAGAAACACAAGAAGAAAATAAAAAAACAGCAGATGCTGTCAATAAAAATATACGTTTCATAACTTTATAGTTTATACTATTTGAAGATTCAAAGCTATTAAAATTGCAGGACGCCTTATAACAGATTAACATTTTTATAACTTATGAGAGCTCATGGAACTTTTTTTGTCCTTTTATAAAGTACTTCCAAACGATTGAGAACAAGAAATCACCGCTTTCAGAAGGTTTTATAAATTTTCTTTTTTTCTGAATACGGAGAAAATTTTTGTAGAAACTCCCATGTGCTTTTAGGATGGCTAAGAAGTGTTTCGGCTTTCCTTGAACTAAAAATTGAATTCCGGCAACCGCATCTAATAGCATTCTAATAAATATAAGCAAGTAGGCTTTGAATCCAGGAACATTCTTTAATATGTTGTAAAGCGAGTTTCTAAAATTATAGAAGGTTTTCTTGGGATTCATTACGTTGAGCGTGGCTCCGCCTAAATGATAAATGCTAGAAGCTGAGGTATACCAACATTGGTAACCTCTATTTTTAATGCGCCAACACAAATCAATTTCTTCTTGATGCGCAAAATAGTCTTCATCCAAACCGTTTACTTCCTCAAAAACGCTTCTTCTAATCGCTAAGCAAGCGCCGCTCGCCCAAAAAATCTCTTGATCATTATCGTACTGACCCCTATCTTCTTCTAAGGTATTGAATATTCTTCCTCTGCAATAAGGATAAGCCAATCGGTCTATAAACCCGCCAGCAGCTCCGGCATATTCAAAATGTGTTTTCTTTTTATAATCGAGAATTTTGGGTTGAATAACAGCAATTTTTGGAGAAGAAGTAAACATTTTCTCTATAGGAGTAAGCCAGTTTTGCGTAACTTTTACATCGCTATTGAGTAAGATAAAAATATCTTCTTTCACTTTCGCTAAGGCATCATTATACCCTTTTGCATAGCCACCATTTACGTTATTCTGAATTATTTTTACCTGCGGATAATGTCGTTCAACAAAAGAAATAGAATCATCTGTAGAGGCATTATCGGCTACATAAACTGTGGCTTGTGTGGAATGTTTCACTACTGAAGGTAAAAACTGTTCTAAAAGCGAT
This sequence comes from Mesonia ostreae, assembly GCF_031845265.1. Taxonomy (NCBI): domain Bacteria; kingdom Pseudomonadati; phylum Bacteroidota; class Flavobacteriia; order Flavobacteriales; family Flavobacteriaceae; genus Mesonia; species Mesonia ostreae. Next base: position 84,423 of record NZ_JAVRBG010000013.1, read on the forward strand.
TTTCCGTTCCAATTTAAAATTACTACTGCTATGGTCATACATTTATCTTAACTAGAGAAATCTGGAATGTCTTGTAAAAAATCATACTTTTCTTCTTCATAATTCAATTGGCAAAAGTAATGATTCAATCCGTTAGTAACCATTAAATAGCGTGCTTTTAAAGCCATATTGTAGCGGGCAATTTGATCGAAGGTGTCTTGGGTAATTTTTACAGAAGGCGCTTTGCATTCTACAATAAGCTGTAAACTACCTTCCTTATAAAAACCCACGACATCGTAACGTTTTATTAACCCGTTAAGTTTAAGCTGTTTTTCTACGTTGATAAGCTGTAGCGGATATTTTTTTTCATGATGTAAAAAATGAACCGTATGCTGCCTTACCCATTCTTCTGGCGTAAGAATGATGAACTTTTTACGGATAACATCAAAAATAGACACTTTATTTTCGTTATTTTTGAAGCGAAATTGATAAGACGGAAAATTGAGCTTGTTCATAAGCTTCAAAGAAAACAAATTTCTAGCGTTTCCGCTTTAGCGAAATACAATTTTTTATCTATGGAATTAAAATCGCTTTTACAGGATATAAAGCAGCGAAAATTAAAGCCTATTTATTTTTTAATGGGAGAGGAGCCGTATTATATCGATAAAATATCTGAATTCTTAGGAGAAAATATCTTAACGGAAGATGAGAAAGCTTTTAATCAAACTACATTGTACGGAAAAGATGTAAATTTAGATGAGGTGTTGAGTACAGCAAAACGTTTCCCTATGATGGCCGAATATCAAGTGGTGATAGTGAAAGAGGCACAAGATATGTCTCGGGAGATTTTAGCACAAGCAGATAAGAAAAAAAACCAATTAGAGGCTTATGCTGAAAATCCGCAACCGACCAGCATATTAATCTTTTGTTACAAATATAAAAAATTAGACAAGCGTAAAAAAGTGTATAAGGCGATCGCTAAAAGCGGAGTCATATTTGAGAGTAAAAAAATCTATGAAAATCAAATTCCTACTTGGATTAGAGATGAGGTAAAACGACGTGGTTATTCCATTTCACCAAAAGCAACTCATTTATTGACAGAGTTTTTAGGAAATGATTTGGCTAAAATCACCAATGAGATTGATAAATTGGAATTAATTTTAAACGGAAGAAACGAAATCACACCAGAGATTATTGAAGAAAATATAGGTATAAGTAAAGACTTTAATAATTTTGAATTGCAAAAAGCATTCGGTACTAAAGATTTTACTAAAGTCTACCGCATTATTGATTATTTTTCTCAAAACCAAAAAAACCATCCTATAGTGCTTACCATTCCTATTCTTTATAATTTTTTCTCTAAAGTATTATTATACCACGGCTTAAAAGATAAGTCTAAGGGGGGCGTAGCGAAAAGCCTAAAAGTGAATCCGTTTTTTGTAAGCGATTATAGTGTTGCGGCCAACAACTATCCAATGCGACAGGTAAGCGGAATAGTCACTACTTTAAGAGAAATAGATATGAAAAGTAAAGGGGTTGATGCGGCTTCTGCCACACCAGCAGATTTATACAAAGAACTCCTTTATAAAATACGCTCGTAGATGACAAAGTTTAAAACTTGGGTGTCTGCAGCACGATTAAGAACTTTGCCACTTTCTATAGCCGGAATATTGGTAGGAACTGCATTAGCGCGATTGGAAGGCCATTTTTCGCTAAGCATATTTATTTTAGCTCTATTAACCACATTGGGCTTACAAGTGCTTTCTAATTTTGCAAATGATTATGGAGACGGCGTAAAAGGCACCGATAATGAAGATAGAATTGGTCCTATGCGAGCCATACAAAGCGGAATCATCTCTCATCAAGAAATGAAAGTAGGAATGATTCTCGTAAGCGCATTTAGTTTGGTGATGGCGTTGTTATTAATATATACCGCTTTTGGGAGTGATAAATTTTTATATTCCATTCTATTTTTTCTCTTAGGATTAGCTTCCATTGCAGCAGCGATTAAATACACCGTAGGAAAATCTGCTTATGGTTATAGAGGTTTGGGAGACGTATTTGTCTTTATCTTTTTTGGGTTAGTGGGTGTTTTAGGTTCTCATTTTTTATACGTGCATTATTTTCATTTTATTAACTTGTTGCCAGCCGTTAGTATTGGTCTATTAAGCACCGCAGTATTAAATCTTAATAATATGCGAGATCAAGAAAGCGATACCAAAGCTCAAAAAAACACATTGGTCGTGTATATGGGAGCAGCTAAGGCAAAAAAATACCATTATGTGTTAATCATTTTGGCCTTTCTAGGTCTGGTATTATTTATTCTTCATTCAAAAAACTATTTGTTAGCTGTTTCTTTATTAGGCTTTATTCCGTTATTTATTCACTTAAAAACAATTGCCAAAAATACAAGTCCGGTGTTATTAGACCCCGAACTTAAAAAAGTAGCGCTAAGTACTTTTGCTATCGCTTTACTTTTTCTAGTATTGAGCTTACTTTAAAATTAAAAGAGACCTTACAGATTTTAATAGCTGTAAGGTCTGGTAATTTTAAAAATTTGTGTGGTTGATTAGACAAAACAAACTGCCAAAAATGTTATATAAATGTGAAGCATTTAGACATTCATTTCTATTTTAGTAAATTCCATAAAAATTAGAATCATGAAAATTACATTTTACGGACAGAATAGTCTAGGATTAGAAATAGACGGAAAGCACATTATTGTAGATCCATTTATCACAGGTAACGATTTGGCAAAAGATAAAGTAGATATTCAGCAATTAAAGGCAGATTACATTTTAGTTACGCACGCGCATCAGGATCATACCTTAGATGTGGAAGCAATTGCTAAAAACACGGGCGCTATCATTGTAAGTAATTTTGAAATCGCCAATCACTTCGAAGCTAAAGGTTTTGAAGTGCATCCTATGAATCACGGTGGTTCTTGGGAATTTGATTTTGGAAAAGTAAAATATGTGAATGCTATTCATACCAGCTCATTTCCAGATGGAAGCTACGGCGGCCAACCCGGGGGATTTGTGATAGAAGCAAACGAAAAATGTGTGTATATTGCAGGGGATACTGCTTTAACGATGGATATGAAGCTCATCCCTATGCGTCACCAAGTAGATTTAGCGGTTTTACCTATTGGCGATAATTTCACTATGGGCGTAGATGATGCCGTAATTGCTAGTGATTTTATAGAATGTGATAAAATTTTAGGTTGCCATTACGATACGTTTGGGTTTATAGAAATTGACCATAAAGTAGCTAAAGAAAAATTTGAAATGAAAAAGAAAGAACTCCATCTTTTAGAGATAGGAGAAAGCATAGAAATTTAATGAAAGCACGCTATCAAAAACTTAATTTAAATTTTAAACGCCCCAGTGGAACTTCTCGGGGCGTTCTTACGACCAAAGAAACTTGGTATTTAATTCTAGAAAAAGAAGGTAAAAGAGGAATAGGTGAATGCGGAATCCTTCGCGGATTAAGTATAGACGACCGTCCAGATTATGAGCAAAAGCTTCAATGGCTTTGTGAACATATTCATAAGAATCCAGCTTTTCTCTTTACGGAATTAAAAGAATACCCGTCCATTATTTTTGGATTGGAAATGGCTTTGAAATCGCTAGAAAGTGAGCATCCTCATATTCTTTTTCCTTCTCTCTTTACGGAAGGAAAAAAAGGAATTCCTATCAACGGACTAATTTGGATGGGGAAGAAATCTTTTATGAAAGAGCAAATTCAGGAGAAAATAAAGCAAGGTTTTAGTTGCATTAAACTTAAAATTGGAGCTATAGATTTTGAAGCAGAAATGGAACTTCTTCGGTACACTAGAAAAGAGTTTTCTGCCAATGATATAGAGTTACGCGTAGATGCCAACGGAGCTTTCCTACCAGAAGAAGCCTTGGAAAAATTACAACGCCTAAGCGAACTAAATTTGCACAGTATCGAGCAACCCATCCGCCAAGGGCAACTACAAGAAATGGCTAGGTTATGTGAGGTAACTCCGTTGCCTATCGCCTTAGATGAAGAATTAATAGGAGTTTTTAATACTTCCGATAAGGAAAAATTAATTCAAGATATTAATCCGCAATATATAATTTTAAAACCGAGCTTAATAGGTGGGTTTCAAGGAATGGATGAATGGATTTCTCTAGCAAACCAAAATGATACACATTGGTGGATCACAAGCGCTTTAGAAAGTAATGTAGGTCTTAATGCCATTGCACAATACACCTTTTTGCAAGGAAACACGATGCCACAAGGTTTGGGAACGGGAGGTCTTTTTACCAATAATATCGAAAGTCCTTTGGAAGTAAAAGGCGAAAATTTATTTTACAATCCCATGCAATTTTGGGGAATTAACAAGCACCCATTCTAATGTTTATAGAACAAGCATATCGCGGAAAGCACGATTTTTGGTTATATTTAGTAGGCTCATTAATTGTAGCATTAGCAGCGACCATAGGACAAATTCCGTTAACCATTGCTATTTTTCTAGATCGAGGCCTTGATGTGGTGGGAATGTCGCAAACCGAGTTGATGCAAAGCCTAGATCCTAATCTTTTAATCTTCTTGTTATTATTGTCTTTTGCTGTTGGTTTTATAGGCCTAAAGTTGGCTGTAAAATACCTACACCAGATTAGTCTTATGAAAATTACCACCACCCGTAAAAAAATAGACTGGGGAAGAATTTTATTAGGATTTGGTTTAATAGCTGTATTTTCTTCGGTGTCTATTTTGATAGATTACCAGAGCAATCCAGAGAATTATGTATGGAATTATAAACCCATGCCTTTTCTTATTCTTTGTCTCATAGCCATTGTGATGGTTCCTATACAAACCAGTTTAGAAGAATATATTTTTAGAGGTTATCTTATGCAGGGTTTTGGTATGGGAACAAGACACGAATATTTTTCTATAGGATTAATCGCCACTCTACTCATATCGCTCATTCTTTTTGGAGCTAATTATTTATATGATTTAGACTTTGGTGAAAATGCTTTAATTGCGTTGGTATCACTAATAATTTTTGTTGGGATTCATATGTTTTTACAGGCAAGAAAAGTGTATGATAAATCATCTTATATAAAATTTAATAACTCGTTTCAGTTTAAATTTACGCCTTTGATCATCACTTCGCTAATCTTTGGATTATTGCACTTAGCAAATCCAGAAGTGGGAAAACTAGGCTATACCATTCTATTTTTCTATATAGGAACTGGATTGTTTTTGGGAATTATTACTTTAATGGATGAAGGTATGGAGCTTGCTTTAGGTTTTCATGCGGGGAATAACCTTGTCGGAATTATTTTAGTCACCGCAAATTGGACTGCATTTCAGTCGGAGTCATTGTTGAAAGATGTGGCGGAACCTAGCATTGGTTTCGATGTTTTCTTGCCTTTATTAATCGTTTATCCTATTTTTTATATCATTATGGCAAAAATGTACAAGTGGAATAACTGGAAAGAAAAGCTTTTTGGTAAGATTAAAGCTCCTCTAGAAACTAGAACACCAAATTAAAAAAGCTTATTCTTTTGAAAATCTTAACTTTACACTGAATAACAAACCTTGGTTATGGTAGAAAACACATTAGATTTTACGCAAATACATCAAGATTTTCAATGGAGAGGGAGTTCACTAGATGTGGTTAGCCTTAAAGAATTAGCGACTTTATATACCGAAGAAGGCGAACCCTATGAAGAAGAAATAGGAAAGTTTTTCTTAGACTGGTTAGATGATAAGGACTATGTTGAGGTGCATACTTCTGGCTCTACGGGGGCGCCCAAAATTATTCAAATCCGTAAAGAATGGATGTTTAATAGTGCCAAAGCAACGGGTAAATTTTTTGAGTTATCCGAGAAAACCACTGCTTTATTATGTTTGCCAGCTACCTATATTGCAGGAAAATTGATGGTGGTACGTGCCATGGTTTTAGGTTGGCATATAGATAGTGTACCGCCAAAATCTAATCCGCTAGACCAAGTTTTTAAACGTTATGATTTTTGTGCAATGACGCCATTTCAATTGGATAATTCCTTGGGAAGACTGCATTTGGTTTCTAAACTTATTGTGGGAGGCGGAGCTATTTCGCTTCCGCTGAAAGCACTTGTACAAGATTTACCTACGAAAGTTTACGAAACCTACGGAATGACTGAAACCGTAACGCATATTGCGGCAAGACGCGTGAACTCTGCAAAAAGTAAGCAAGGAGAGATTCCGTTTAAATTATTGCCAAATGTGAGTGTGAGTGTAGATGAACGCAATTGCTTGGTGATCAAAGCTCCTGGAGTGGCAGCAGCACCTATAGTTACCAATGATGTAGTTGAATTAGAAACGTATAAAAAGTTCTATTGGCGCGGAAGGATAGATCACGTAATCAATACCGGAGGTGTCAAAATTTTTCCGGAGCAGGTAGAGCGAAAGTTAGCAAATACAATTCTGCACAGGTTTTTTATCACATCTCTTCCCGATGACGCCTTAGGAGAAAAAATAATCTTGTTTGTAGAAGCTCCGTTTTCTGAAGAAAGCTTAGAAGAACTTACTCAGCAAATTAAAGAGATAGATGAAATAACAAAATTTGAAAAGCCTAAAAAAATCTATTTTGTTGAAAAATTTGAGGAAACCCACACGGGGAAAATCCATAGAATTCATACGCTCAAAGCGAGATTGGATTAGAGTTACGGTTTTGATTTGTTCTTGTATAATTAGGTTTACATCAGTAGCAACGAATAATTTATAAAGTTTTTAATGAATTATTTTATACCAAGCTCTTTTAATTATGCTAGTATTACTTTTCTATAATTAATGAAGTTAAGTAGGTTAATTTTTTCTATAATTAGCCTCACTTAAAAAACAAGGTATGTAATGATTGCTAGATTCAAGTAATAAACGCAACTGTATTATCCTGATATAGGTTGACCATTTTTGGGTTAAAATTTCATTTAATATTATTGTAATTTCACACGAAACAT
>NZ_JAVRBG010000014.1:0-90785 GCF_031845265.1 Mesonia ostreae
ATATCAAATAATGCAGGGTCTTGAGTTCCTAACACTAAGGGCGTATTGGTGGTTAAATCAAACTCATAAGGTCCGCCGGTTCCATTATCACAAAGCTGTAAATCTTCGGCGGCATTGGCTACTCCGTTTGGAAAGCTCTCTACCATAAAGCTACTGGTATCGTAGCAGTCTGCATTAGTATTGTTCTCTACGCGTACAAAAATCTCTTGTGGATTATTGTTTACATTCTGATACGTAGTAGGGAAAGGTACTTCGTTTTCTGGTACCTCGGCTTCGGCTTGGGTTAGGTAATAGCTTACCGTATAATTAGCTGGATCTGCTCCATCTAATGCATTGGACTCATTTTCTGTTAAATCAAATAGTGCGCTGCCATTACTATCGGCGTCACATTCTTCTAAATCGTCTAATGCGCCTACTTCTACTACCGTTAGACTTACTTCAAAACTAATGGTATTAAAACATTCGGTATTGTTTACATTTTCAATACGTATGAAAATGGTTTGTGATCCTTCATTGACTACTTCATAGTTGGCTGGGTCTGCAATTTCTGGGGTTCCAGCATCGGCTTCAGCTTGGGTGGTATAATAGGTTACAGCAAAATCTGCCGGGTCTTGAACACCTAATACTAATGCTGTATTGGTGGTTAAATCAAAATCTGCACCCGCACCTGTAGTGTCGCAAATGTCTAAGTTTTCTACTGGGTTTACTTCGCCTACAGCGAAGCTTTCAATAAAAAAGGATCCTGTATCGTTACAATCCTCATCGTTATTATCCTGAACTCTCACAAAAATTTCTTGTGGGTTTGCATTTACGTTCTCGTATGTTGTTGGGTTAGGAATTGTCGGTGTAGCTGCATCGGCTTCTGCTTGTGTTTCATAATAAGTCACGGTATAGTTAGCTGGATCTAAACCATCTAAAGCCAAGACTTCATTTTCCGTTAAGTCAAAAATAGCGTCTCCATCATTATCATCATCACACTCTTCCAAATCAAGCATGTTCTCGCCAATGCTTATTCCTTCTAAAGAAACTTCAAAAGAACCTACTTGTGCACAAATAGAATCATCGTTACTTTCTGAGCCTTCGATTCTCACAAAAATGACTTCAGGAGTTCCTGCTGCCACATTGTATTGTGCTGGATTTATGATAGGGTTTGCTCCATCTTCCGCTTCTTGTTGTGTATTGTAATATGTAATTATAAAATCTGTTGGGTCTTGATTCCCTAGGACTTCTGAATCATTTTGAGTTAAATCAACATCAAGCGATGCTTGTCCTGGGTTACATTCTATAAGATCAACCGGGTTAAATTCAGAAGAATCTGGTGTTGGTAAATAATCTACAAATATCTCATCTTCTCCAGTACAATCTTGTGTAAAGAAAACCTCTACTCCATACGTACCTTCCTCTGTCACCTCTAAAGTTTCTCCTGTTTCACCTGGGATTACCTCGCCATTTAAAAACCAAGTAAAAGTTGCGCCTGGTATAAGATCTACGTTCTCAAAAGGATCCAAAATAATTATATCCCCTTCACAAGGCACTGGAAACTCCAATTCGTTATTATCTAAAACAACATCGGTTCCTAGATTAGCTCCTAGTTCAAAACTTCCTGCTTCCAAAAATACAGCACTATCATAAGATTGATCTCTCTCATCCGCTACGACTAATTTAATAGAATAAGTTTCTCCTGGGTTTACAGTTCCTGTAGCCGTTAAAGCAACAGTTTGTCCTTCAAATTCTATAGCAGAATTTGCTTGCCCATTAAATTGACCAAAGTACTGTTCGTTAACCGCACCACAATTTGCATTTGCAGGATGCACATTGGTTACTGTTATTGGTGTAGTTGTATTAGGAAGCACTGCTAAATTGGTTGTATTCCCAGCAGAATCTGTCAACAAAAAAGCAAAAGAATCTGAAAATGTACACGAAAAATTACCAATATACTCTTCTGAGGCGAAAATGAAATTAAAGTTAATCTCACTTACATACGGCACAAAATCAAATTGAATATAGGCTCTATCATTTAAAGAATTGCCTGTATTTAATTCGGCATCTAAATCTGGATCACTTCCCGTATTCGTAAAGTCACTATTAACTCCACTATCTGGACCTTCCGCATTAGCAGCAAAACCTGTACTAATCACAATCCCCTCTTGAAAAGGAAAATCTGAATATTGAGCTGTAAAATAACCGTATTGTTTATTACTAGTATTGGTTACCGAAGTGATGTTAGAATAATTGGCACAGGTCCCACTAATAAGTAAATCTACCAGTTCATTATCTGTATAGGAATCATCTACATCAATAAAATTCGAAAAAACCTCTACTTGTTGTGTAATCGAAGTGATACAACCATCTGCTGTGGTAAGGGTTAAAACAACATCATAAATCCCTGTATTGTTATAGGTGGTAGTAGCTGTTGCTCCAGTTCCCGTTTGGCCATTATCAAAATTCCATTCATAAGTGGCTCCTGTAGGATCTGCATTTCCAAAATCGACACTTCCTTCAAAAGTAATCACTTGGCCCTGTCCTACGTTATATACACCCCCTACTAATTCTCCTGGCGACACGTTGTCTATTTGCACATCTATAGGCTCACAAGGCTCACGACAAGAAATGACAGCCTGCCAACCTGGTAAAGGCGAAGTAGTCCCATCGGTTATAAATTCAAAAGTCAAACATCCTGAAGGATTATCTCCAGAAGCAAAAACCGTATCTGGATTATTTGCTAATTCATGGGAACTCATTAAAGGAGCATTCGTTGAATCTCCATCGTAAATATTTAAAACATCACCTGCTCCCAATTGAAAAGCAGTAAACTCCACCTGAGTCACCTGACCTGCAACATCTGAGCATATAGTTACGACTTCGGTACCGTTATCTTGATACCCTGAATTAGGACCTCCATTGTCATAAAAATTTCCTGTACACTGAGAAACATTCGTGTCTGTTCCACTAATCACATTTTGAGCAAATGCTTGGAAGGAAGAGTAACTAAAAAGGACACACAACAGTAGTAGTTTTGCTTTCATAAGGTAGGTTTCATACTCGGAGACTCAAAAAAATGAGAGCACCATGGGGTTTAATATACATACAACAATCCTTACTAGAAATATCCCCCTGTAACTAAATCCTAAAAAAATAATTTTAGCTATTTGGAAGTGATCCAATTTTGAATTGAAGCGTGAAAAATAATAAATTTTTATTAAAATAAAGTTAAATTCTATCATTTATTAAGTTAGCCGTCAAATCGGTTTATTTAAAAAAGTAAATTCTTTATCTTTGCTCCCTAAAACTGATGAAGTAGATTTCATTATGAAAATAGATAAGATATTGGATACTATAGAAGAATTTGGTGACAACCATATTGCATCGAGTACAGAAAACCCGGTTAGAGAAGATGCTTTTGAGATTTCTGACGAAGAAAAGATTGATCTCATTGAAAAAGATGTCAACCATATTTTAGAAACTCTAGGAATGGATCTTACCGACGATAGTCTTAAGGGAACTCCTAAGCGAGTGGCTAAAATGTTTGTACAAGAGATTTTCTCTGGTCTACACCCACAACGCAAACCAAAAGCTTCGGTATTTGACAACAACTATAAGTACGGTGAAATGCTGGTAGAGAAAAACATTACCGTTTATTCTACTTGTGAGCATCACTTGCTACCTATCGTAGGAAGAGCCCAAGTAGCTTATATTTCTAACGGAACTGTTGTTGGTCTATCTAAAATGAACCGAATTGTAGATTATTTTGCAAAGCGTCCGCAAGTACAAGAACGTCTTACCATGCAAATTGTACAAGAATTACAAGCGGTATTGGGAACCAAAGATGTAGCTTGTGTGATTGATGCCAAACACCTTTGCGTAAATAGTAGAGGAATTCGTGATATTGAAAGTAGCACGGTTACAAGCGAATTTGGAGGTCAGTTTAAAGACCCCGCTACCAAAAGAGAGTTTTTAGATTATATTAATATGGATACCGATTTTTAAATCTGATTATAAAGAACTGCGGAAATCAAACTCTTCAGCAGAAATTAAAAATCAATTATTAATGTCCGCTTAAAATTTTTGACGAGCCCTTTTGAGTTTTTAAAATCTTAAACGATTTTAAAAAGGCTAACTTACTTTTTTGAAAATGAATTTAACCAAAATAACTGCTATTTTATCAATTAGTTACAATCAAGTCTTGGGTCTAAATTCTAACAGCGAAGCGGTCTTGGTTCTTTTTCAAACAACAATTAATATTAATTACTAAGTTTATGGCTTTATACCAAGAACAAAAATTAAAGATTTACAATTCCCTTAAAGGAGAGAAAGAAGTGTTTCAATCTATTACAGAAGGTTACGTAGGCATGTACGTATGCGGGCCTACCGTATATAGTAAAGTACACTTAGGAAACTGTAGAACTTTTATTTCTTTTGATCTTGTGTTTAGGTATTTAAAGCATTTGGGCTATAAAGTGCGTTATGTAAGAAATATTACCGATGCAGGCCACCTAGAAGATGATGCCGAAACCGGAGAAGATCGTATCGCCAAGAAAGCACGATTAGAGAAAATTGAACCTATGGAAGTGGTTCAAAAATATACGGTCGACTTTCATAACACCTTGCAAAAATTTAATAACATCCCTCCTAGTATCGAGCCAACAGCGACAGGCCATATTGTGGAGCAAATTGAAATCATCAAAGACATTATAGATAAAGGTCTGGCTTACGAAGCTAACGGCTCTGTTTATTTTGATGTGATGAAATATAACGAATCTAATCAATACGGTATCCTTAGCGGAAGAAAGCTAGAAGATATGATTGCCAATACCCGAGAGCTAGCAGCACAAACTGATAAAAAGAATCCGCAGGATTTTGCACTTTGGAAAAAAGCCGAACCCCAGCACATTATGCGCTGGCCTTCGCCATGGAGTGTTGGTTTCCCCGGTTGGCATTTAGAGTGTACCGTAATGAGTACTAAATATTTGGGCGAAGAATTTGATATTCACGGCGGCGGAATGGATTTAAAATTTCCCCACCACGAATGTGAAATCGCACAAGGAAAAGCTGCCAGCGGAAAAGATCCTGTAAATTATTGGATGCACGCCAATATGCTTACCCTTAACGGTAAAAAAATGGCGAAGAGTACCGGAAATAATATTCTTCCTGAAGATTTATTTAGCGGAAATAACGACGTGCTCTCCAAAGCTTACAGTCCGTCGGTAGCTCGTTTCTTTATGCTTCAAGCCAATTACCGAAGCATTTTAGACTTTTCTGATGAAGCTTTAACCGCCGCAGAAAAAGGCTTCCAGCGCTTAATGGATGCTATTGCACTTATTCCGCAGTTAAAAACTCACGAAAACTCTAGTTTTGATGTTAAAACATGGAAACAAGAATGCTACGACGCGATGAATGACGATTTTAACAGTCCTATTCTCATCGCCAAACTATTTGATGCGGTAAAACAAATCAATTCTATTGCCGCAGAAAAAGCGAGTATTACCCAAGAAGATCTAAATACCTTGCAAAAGAGTATGCACGAATTTGCGTTTGATATTTTAGGCTTAGTCCCTGTAACAAGCGATGAAAACACCAACAACAACGACACCAGCCGCATTGGAAACTTGGTAGAATTGCTTATCGAATTGCGAAAAAAAGCACGTCTCAATAGAGATTTCGCGCTGAGTGATCAAATTAGAGATGAATTGGCCAATTTAAATATTGAGCTTAAAGACACCCGGGAAGGAACTTCGTATACTTTATAAAACAATCCTATGAAGGTTCAAAAGATTTTAATCGCTCCTTTTTTAGGTATTATTAAAGTCTATCAAAATTATATTTCGCCGCTAACGCCCGCTTCGTGCAGGTTTCAGCCTACGTGCTCTTCGTATGCAAAAGAAGCTTTCAAAACACACGGACTTTTTAAAGGCATTTTTCTTTCCGTAAAAAGAATCGCAAGATGTCACCCTTGGGGAGAATCGGGTTATGATCCTGTACCGCCTAAAGATCCTAAAGATAAAACTAAAGGAAAATCCGTATAAACAAATTCATATTTTTATCTTTACCACTTCAAATTTAAACCACAGCTCATGTTAGCGAACGCTATTGTTTGGGATCCTTCAACAGGAATCGATTTAGGCTTTTTTATGATTCGGTACTACAGCCTTAGTTATTTGGTCGCTTTTACCTTAGGCTGGTACTTAATGAAGAACATTCTTGAACGCGAACGCATGGGAGAAAAAGAGCTAGATGCTATCTTTATGTACACCGTAATTGCGGTATTGCTAGGAGCTAGATTGGGGCACGTTATTTTTTACCAACCCGAACTTTTTCTTGAAGATCCTTTATCCATCATTCTTCCCGCCAGGTTTGTCCCGACATTTGAATTCACAGGATTTCAAGGTTTAGCGAGTCATGGGGCGGCTATCGGTGTAATTATCGCCATGTATTTTTACTCCAAAAATGTGGTCAAGAAACCTATGCTATGGATTTTAGACCGAATTGTGATTCCTGTAGCCAGTGGTGGCGTTTTTATTAGAATTGGAAACTTTATCAATTCAGAAATAATAGGAAAACCAACAGGAACGGATTACGGGGTTATCTTTAAGCAATTAGGAGAGAGTTTTCCGCGTCATCCCGCACAACTTTACGAAGCGGCTTGCTACGTAATTGTTTTCATTATTGTTTGGTACCTCTATTGGAAAACCAACAAAAGAGAGAAACTAGGCTATATATTTGGTGTTTTTCTAGTACTACTCTGGTCCGTTAGATTCTTTATCGAATTTATAAAAGAGGCTCAGGTAGAAGACAGAGCGGCTTGGGCTTTAAATACTGGCCAATGGCTAAGCATTCCTTTTATTCTTATTGGCTTGTACCTCATTTTTAGAAAGAACACCAACACGCCAGTTACAACATAATATTCATGAGAAAAATACTCAGAAATTTTACGCTCGTAGGCGGAATTGTTTTGCTGTTTACGGCATGCAAAGAAGAAGCTAAAAATAAACCGGTCACCACTGCCGAGATTACTTTCAAAAAGAACGGCGAGCTGCATTTTCTTAACTCAGAAAAAGATACTTTAAAGCATCTAGAAATTGAAACTGCCATTAGTTCTTACGAGCAGCAAACGGGTTTGATGTATCGCAAACAAATGAAAGAAAACCGAGGCATGCTTTTTATCTATAAAGAAGAAAGCCCCCGCCCCAATTTTTATATGAAAAATACCTACATCGCTTTAGATTTGGTATATATCAATAAAAATAATAAGGTGGTAGACATTCAGCGCGATGCAAAGCCTTTTAATGAAACACCTATTCCTTCACAAGCCGCTTCACAATACGTTTTAGAAATTAATGGAGGTCTAGCTAAACATTGGAATCTTAGTGAAGGAGATTCTGTTATTTTTCATTTGGATTAGAACTTATATTCTAAATATAAGCTGAGACGTAACAGATGCGAAGCTTAAACAAAATTTTATTTTAAAGTCTTTTTCACTAGCTTGAGTTTCCAATTAGTGAGGCCACTCTACCCATTTACTTGTCAGAATAGACTACAATATCATTACGAAAGTATCAACCAGAAAGCTGCGAAAGCCCTTAGTTTTTTAACTTTTATCTGAAGTATTCCATTCCACTAGGTAGAGCTTACAGTTTCGATATATTATACTCACAAAAAAAGCCATCAAAATTGATGGCCTTTTTGTTCTCTATAAATAAATCAGAATTAGATCACTTCTTCCTCTTCTGTTTCTTCTTCTTTCTTCGCTAATAAATCTTCACTCTTATTTTTAGCTGTATCATACATTATTGGTGTTGCAATAAACAATGAAGAATAAGTACCCACAATAACCCCAATGATTAAGGCAAACATAAATCCTCTAATGCTTTCACCACCAAAAATAAAGATGGCTAACAACACGATTAAGGTAGTTAAAGAGGTATTTACTGTTCTACTTACCGTGCTATTTAATGCCGCATCAATAGTTTTACTAAATGCCCACGTTTTATGTTCGTTAAAGTACTCTCTAATTCTATCAAATACAACCACAGTATCATTTAAAGAGTAACCTACTACCGTAAGAATCGCAGCGATAAAAGCCTGGTCAATTTCCATACTAAAAGGCATATAGTTTCTAAAGATAGAGAATATACCCAAAATGATTAATACATCGTGGAAAACTGCAATTACAGCACCCAAACTAAATTGCCATCTTCTAAATCTAAATAAGATATATAAGAAAACTACAATTAACGAACCTAATACTGCCCAAATAGAGGCTTTTTTAATATCATCTGCAATGGTTGGTCCTACTTTCATAGAAGACATCACCCCTACTTCACTATCACCGCCACTACCTACATTAAAATCTTCATAAGTTAAGGTCTTAGGCAAATCTTGCTTAAGGGTTTCAAATAATTTTCTAGAAATCTCATTATCTACTTCCGTTCCTTCTTCCTCTACTTTATATTTAGTGGTAATTTTTAACTGATTGTCTGCCCCAAAAGTTTTAGCTTCCGCACTTCCAAACGTTTCAACTAGTTTCTTTTCAATATCTGTAGCGTTTACAGATTTATCAAATCTTACCGTATACGTTCTTCCTCCAACAAAATCAACTCCTTGGTTTAGACCGTTTACAAACAGAGAACCTAAACTAATGACAATCGCAACCGCTGAAATGATGTATGCAATTTTTCTTTTTGCGATAAATTTGATTGCCACATTTTGAAACAAGTTTTTTGTTGCCGCTGTAGAAAATTCTAAAGATTTTCCGTTTTTCCCATACTTGTCTATAAACAAACGAGTAATAAAAATTGCTGTAAATAAAGAGGTACAAATACCAATTAATAAGGTAGTTGCAAATCCTTTAATAGGTCCTGTTCCAAAAATTAATAAGATGATACCCGTTAAACCAGTGGTAATATTGGCATCTAAAATAGAAGATAGCGCATTGCTAAATCCATCTTTAATGGCATCAATTTGAGCTTTTCCTTTAGCCAACTCTTCCCTTATTCGTTCAAAAATAAGTACATTAGCATCTACAGACATACCGATGGTTAATACAATACCTGCAATCCCAGGAAGCGTAAGCACCGCTCCTAATCCTGCCAAAATTCCGAAAATAAATAAGATGTTAACCGCTAATGCAATGTCTGCAAAAAGACCTGCTTTACCATAGTAGAAGAACATCCAAATTAATACAAAACCTAATGCGATTGCAAAAGATAAAATTCCACTATCAATAGCTTCTTGTCCTAAAGACGGTCCAACTACTTCACTTTGAACAATATCTGCAGATGCTGGTAACTTACCTGCTCTTAATACGTTTGCTAAATCTTGCCCTTCAGATACACTAAAATCTCCTGTAATCTCACTTCTACCACCAGAAATTGCACCTGTAGAAAGTCCTGGAGCAGAATACACGATATCATCTAAAACAATAGCAATTTGAGAACGATTGTTAAAAGCTACGGTTGTCATTTGCTCCCAGCTCTTAGCTCCTTTTCCATTCATTTCCATAGATACTGCAACTCCTCCATATTGATCATAGGTTTGGGTTGCATTGGTAATCACTCCGCCACTAAGGTCGGGTTGATTTGTTTTGTTTGCTTTTAAAGCATATAAGTCGATTAGCTCATCTTCACCTGAAGATTTACCCCATACAAATTTTGCGTAACGCTGTTCTGCTGGCAATAATGATCTTACTTGTGACATTCTTAAATACTTACCTACTTGAGCAGTATCTTTTACAGAAAAAGTGGCAATTACAGGACCTTGCCCCCCACCAGCTTTAATCAATCCAATAAGAGGATTGGTTTTGGTAATATCATCGCCTTGCTCTTCATCTTCGGCATTGGCTAATAAATCTTCGATATCTTCTTCTTCAGAAACTTTCGTAGAATCTGTAGCTGTAGAATCGGTTACTTTTTCAATTTCTTCTGTAGGTTTTAAAATTTCTCTTAATCTACTATCAGCCTGACTAATAAAAGGCGCTAATTCCTGTCCTTTAAATACATGCCAAAATTCTAATTGTGCCGTACTTTGTAATAAACCTTTTACACGCTCAATATCTTTAGCTCCTGGCAACTCAACTAATATTCTCCCTGAGTTCCCTAGACGTTGAATGTTAGGTTGTGTTACTCCAAATTTATCAATACGTTTTCTTAATACTTCAAAAGCAGAGGTAATACTTTCGTCAATTCTCTTACGAACGATAGGCTTTACCTGCGCATTGGTCATATCATACGTAATATCGTCGCTTAAATTCTTATTTGCAAAAATATCGGGAGATGCTAAACGCGCATCAGGAATTTCTTCAAAAGCTTCAAAAAACAAGTCCACATAATCATCCTGACTCGTCTTTTGCAATTCATCGGCTCTAGCTAAAGCTTTACTAAAAGCAGGATCTTTGGAGTTGTTGGCTAGTTCTCGTAAAATATCTTTTACAGATATTTGCAAGATCACATTGATTCCTCCTTTTAAATCCAAACCTTTGTTCAGCTCTTTGTCCTTGGCAGTGTTATACGTGATTCCAGCAAAAATCTCATTATTGCCAATAGAATCTAAGTACCTGGTTTGTTCTATCTCTCTAAGAGCATGATAGTCTTCCACGTCACTGCTTATTCTTTGAGCCGCAAAAGCTTCCGCATCGTCTTCTACACTATTAGCGATAAAAGTAAACGATAATTGGTAAATACTTACCAACCCGAATAAAATTGCGAACAGCTTTATGATTCCCTTATTCTGCATTATTACTTAAATTATTTATTAATCTCATTTTAAAAACGGACAAATATAGGGTTTCAAAAAAGAAATGGCAATAGTTTTTTTAAGATAAATTTCACAAAAAAAGCCTATAGAAACTTTCGTCTCCATAGGCTGTACTTTTTAAACTCTTAAATAAATGCTTATAGCTCTAAAAGGCCGTTGGTTTTCTTAACTCCTTCCGCGCTTTCTTTTAATTTATTTGCTTCGGATTCGTCTAATTTAATCTCTACAATTTTTTCAATTCCGTTTTTTCCTAAGACTACAGGAACTCCTATACATAAATCATCTAATCCATATTCTCCTGAAAGTAACGTAGAACAAGGGAAGATTTTCTTTTGATCACAAGCAATTGCCTGTACCAATCCAGATACTGCAGCCCCTGGCGCATACCAAGCACTTGTTCCTAACATTTTAGTTAAGGTTGCTCCTCCTACTTTCGTATCTTCTGAAACTTGGTTTAATCTATCTTCTGAAATAAATTCAGACACCAACACAGAGTTTCTAGTAGCTAAACGTGTTAACGGCACCATTCCTTTGTCACTATGACCTCCAATTACCATTCCGTCCACATCAGAGATTGGCGCTTCTAAAGCTTCCGCTAGACGGTATTTAAAACGAGCGCTATCTAAAGCTCCGCCCATACCTATAATTCTATTTTTTGGTAAACCTGTAGTTTTGTGCACCAGATACGTCATCGTATCCATAGGATTACTCACCACAATAATAGTTACATCTGGAGAATGCTTAATAATGTTAGAAGAAACATCTTTTACAATTCCTGCATTAATACCTATCAATTCTTCACGGGTCATACCTGGCTTACGCGGAATTCCGCTTGTAATAACAGCGATATCACTACCAGCAGTTTTAGAATAATCACTGGTGCTTCCAGTAATTTTTGTATCAAAACCATTTAAAGATGCGGTTTGCATCAAATCCATAGCTTTACCTTCAGCAAAATCTTCTTTAATATCTAACAATACTACTTCTGAAGCAAAATTTTTAATAGCGATATACTCTGCGCAACTTGCCCCAACGGCTCCTGCACCTACAACGGTAACTTTCATTATATTATGATTTTATGTGATTAATTTTAAAGTTGCTAAAATACGAAAAGCTTTTACTTTTTAATGCTATTCTAAGGTTAAATGCCTGCTAAAATTCAACTAAATAGAAAATTTTATTCACAAAATTCATTCAGGCTCTTAAGATTACAGCCCAAAATTAAGTCCTACGCTAACCGCGTTATACTGTTGAAAGCTATAGGAAGCATTCAAACCTACAAACGCCAGTTTTAAGTTAAATCCTAAAGTGGCAGACACTCCATCTACATCATTCTTTACACGCAACGGATCTTGTATCGTTTCGCCTTGCAGAACTCCTTCCGTAAAGGTATATTTTCCGTTAAGATTAGTTTTTGCATTTCCCGTCATATAATTCACTCCACCATAAAAATTGATAATAGGCAAGTTGGTGGATGCAATTACAGAGAAGTTAAAACTAGATAATTTGGTACTTATATTAGGACTTTCGGCCTGAATCGGCGTTTGATCTAAGTCATAATCAGCGGCAAAATGTGTATATCCTATCAAGCCAGAAACAGCAACAGGAAATAATTTATCAGCAGGCAGTAGACTGGTAAATTCATACTGAATCCCTGCTCCATATAAATTTGTAGACACCTCATCATATTCAATTTTTGGCACAAACCTAGCTTTAAATTCAAAGCCTTTAAATAAACCTATCGACCCTTGTAAAAACGCCGCTGGCACGGCATCAAGAGTTTGGTTAATTGCTCCTTGTGGAAGCTCTATTTCCAGCGTTTGCGTGCTCCCATTCGGCATCATATAGTCTACAAGTACGATCACATCTGGCTGGTTTACCCCATAAATAGTCGCAACTTCTACTTGATATTGACCAGAAGCCAATCTAATATTGCTATAGTCATTTACATCTAACAAAAAACTCTTCTTATCGTCATCTACCAAGGATGCATTCCCTATTACCGAAATTTCAAAACCTAAAAAATTTTTCGCCTTCGCGGAATTGTACCAACCCGCATTTACAGCATACAGCGCACCTGCAGCTCCGGGCTCAAAATAAGAAGACATAAAGGTTTGGGCATCATCAACTCCTGCGTTTAATAATTCTTGAATACTGTTTTGAGCAGAAAGTTGTGCTCCCCCAAGGATACAGATGATTAAAATTAACTTTTTCATACTATTTATTTTAAATGATTCCTATTCAAAATCTATGTGCAGAGTGCACTCAACAACTCTAAGCACTAAAGAACAAATGAAAGCTTTCATTACAAAGCTCATGTTTAGGATGGGGGGGCATCTAAGTTCTCATTTTTATTCGCAAAATCCTAAAAATTACTTCATTTTTCTTAAAAGGAACTTCATTTTAGACGTGATTCAGAGAAAAAATGAGTAATTCTTACTAAAAACTCTGTTAACTTGGGAGATGCAGAGCTTTTCTAAACATCTTAGATAGAAAATTAAAACCCATCTAATATAGCTTGCGTTTCAATGCTAAGACAAGTTTAATGGAGAAAATTCTGGACACTTTTATTTCATCTTTTTAATACCATTTAAGTAAAAAAACTAATTTTATATATGAAAGCGGATATAGAAAAAGAAAAAGTCCGTATTTTTTCAAAATACGGACTTTTTCAATATATATAACCAACACTATTTATGCATCAATATTTGCATATACTGCATTTTTCTCAATAAATTCTCTTCTTGGCGGAACCTCATCTCCCATCAACATAGAAAAGATACGATCTGCTTCGGTACCATTATCTATCGTCACTTGACGCAAAGTTCTAAATTCTGGATTCATAGTAGTATCCCATAACTGCTCTGCATTCATTTCTCCAAGACCTTTATATCGCTGTACGCCTACACTTCCTGCGTATTCTTTGGTAATGTCATCGCGTTCTTGCTCACTCCAAGCGTAACGTTTTCTACTTCCTTTTTTGATTAAATATAAAGGAGGAGTCGCAATATAAATGTGTCCCGCCTCAATTAATTCTTTCATATAACGAAAGAAGAACGTTAAAATAAGCGTTGCAATGTGACTACCATCCACATCAGCATCACACATAATCACAATTTTATGGTAGCGTAATTTTGAGAGATTTAAAGCTTTGCTATCCTCTTCTGTACCAATAGTTACTCCTAATGCAGTGTAGATATTTCTAATTTCTTCATTTTCAAAAACCCTATGTTTCATGGCCTTTTCTACATTCAAAATCTTACCCCTAAGCGGTAAGATAGCTTGGAAATTTCGGTCACGCCCTTGCTTTGCCGTCCCCCCTGCCGAATCTCCCTCGACTAAGAATACTTCACACTGCTCTGGATCTTGTTCTGAACAATCTGAAAGTTTTCCTGGCAAACCACCACCGCTCATTACGGTTTTACGTTGCACCATTTCCCGTGCTTTTTTCGCTGCGTGACGGGCTTGAGCTGCTAAAATCACTTTTTGAACTATGATTTTAGCATCATTAGGATTTTCTTCTAAATAAATCTCCAACATTTCTGAAACCGCTTGTGAAACAGCCGAAGAAACTTCGCGGTTCCCCAACTTAGTCTTCGTTTGTCCCTCAAATTGAGGCTCTGCTACTTTTACAGAAACTATTGCGGTTAATCCTTCTCTAAAGTCATCTCCAGAGACTTCAAATTTTACTTTATCTAACATTCCCGATGCATCTGCATACTTCTTTAGAGTAGACGTAAGTCCTCTTCTAAATCCAGAAAGATGTGTTCCTCCTTCGTGAGTGTTAATATTATTTACATAAGAGTGTAAGTTTTCATTATACGAGTTATTATACACCATAGCCACTTCTACAGGGATCTCATTCTTCTCCCCTTCCATAGAAATTACATCGCCAATAATTGGCTCTCTAGTTGCATCTAAGAAACGAATAAATTCTTTAAGACCTTCTTCTGAATGAAAATGATCTTGCTTATACTCTCCGTTTGCTTCCTTCTCTCGCTTATCGATTAAAGAAATTTTAATTCCTTTATTTAGGTAAGCTAATTCTCTTAACCTACTTGCAAGTGTATCATAACTATATCTTGTACTTTCCTTAAAAACACTAGAATCTGGTTGAAAAGTAACAACGGTACCTGTAAAATCTGTTTCTCCTACATTTCTAACAGGATACAAAGGTTTCCCTTTTGAGTATTCTTGCTCCCAAAGCTGACCATTTTTATGCACCATAGCGTGCAAGTGTTCAGAAAGTGCATTTACTACACTTACTCCCACACCGTGAAGTCCTCCAGAAACTTTATAAGAATCCTTATCAAACTTTCCTCCTGCTCCAATTTTGGTCATTACCACTTCTAAAGCAGAAACTCCTTCTTTTTTATGTAGATCTATAGGAATACCACGCCCATTATCTTTGGTAGTAATAGAGCCATCCTCATTGATCACAACATCTATGGCATCACAATATCCCGCCATAGCTTCATCAATAGAGTTATCGACCACCTCATAAACCAAGTGATGCAAACCTCTATTTCCTACATCTCCAATATACATTGATGGTCGCATTCTTACGTGCTCCATTCCTTCTAACGCCTGAATACTATCGGCTGAATAATCTTTCTTAGTTTCTTCGCTCATATATATCAAAAATTACTACTAAAAACAAATATAGAGAAAGCCTTCTTCTTACGGAAACCATTACTTTCTACAATGGTTTAAGTTATTAACAATTCATCTTAATAGTTGTTTATTTCCTAATTTAAAACTTAACCTCTCATTTTTTCCGCAGAAAAAAAATAAAAAGCTACATTTACTAAAATTAATTCTATGAAAAATTCAATTTATTTCTTGTTTGCGATATTTTTTGCGACCTCAACACTAAGCGCGCAGGATTTTTCCGATATTGATAAAAGTCCGATGGATGTAACCATTATTCGCAATGAAAATCACTCGCCAATGGCTAGAGTTATTTACAGTAGACCCAGTATGAATGACCGTGTTATTTTTGGTAATCTCGTTCCTTATGGTGAAATCTGGAGAACTGGAGCTAATGAAGCTACAGAAGTTACTATTTACAAGGATATGACGATAATAGGTGAAAATATTCCGGCAGGCGCCTACACTTTGTACACTATTCCTAATAAAACGGAATGGACTGTAATTTTAAATAAAAAGGTTCACGTTTGGGGAACTGCCAATAATTACGATCCAGATAAAGATTTAGTGAGAATCAAAGCTCCTGCGAGAACAGCTGCAGCTCCTATTGAAGAGTTTTCTATGGCGTTTCAACCTATCCAAAACGGAGCTAATTTGCTTATGGGATGGGAAAATACCTATATAGAAATTCCTTTTAAAAACGCAGAGTAGACAATACTTTTACAGTTTAAAAAGCCGTTTTAAATGATTTAAAACGGCTTTTTTTTTAAGGTATATTTAAATATTTATGGGTTTGTAGCGATACTTTCCACTTCGGATTTTTCATCACATAGTCCACAATTAACGGAACCATTTTATCTCTCACACTCCACTCTGGTTGCAAATAAAGTATACAATCTTCATTCACCTTTTCTGCTTGTTTTTCCGCGAAAGCGAAATCACTTTTATTAAACACAATTACTTTTAATTCGTGAGCTTTCTTAGAAATTTCGGCGGTAGGTAATTTTAATTTTTTAGGTGAAAGACAAATCCAATCCCAAACTCCAGTTAACGGATACGCCCCAGAGGTTTCTATATGAATTTTTGCTCCTCTTTCTTTTAATGCATGAGTGATTTTTGTCATATCCCAAGTAAGCGGCTCTCCTCCTGTAATTACTATGGTATCACTATACGATAATGCGTTATCTACAATGGTTTTTGTGCTGGTGGGCGGGTGTTTTTCTGCATCCCAACTTTCTTTTACATCACACCAATGGCAGCCTACATCACAGCCGCCTATTCTTATAAAATAAGCTGCCGTACCTTTATGAAAGCCTTCACCTTGAATGGTATAAAATTCTTCCATTAACGGAAGCATTTCTCCCTGCTCTACCAGCTTCTCAATCTCGTTTTTTCTCATAGCCTGCAAAGATAGTTAATCCTTATTAAAATTTTAAGGTCAAAATTAATAGCTTAAAACATGTAAGATTATAATCAATAAGTTTCTACGAGAAAAATAGTATTGTTACTTTTACCTCTCGTTATTTTTAAAACCGATTGACCATGGTTCAAAAATCTATATTAGCTAAGTGTTTGCTTATTTTACTGATTACTTCTTGCGCAAAAGAAAAAGAAAAAGAAGAGAATCCATTTTTAATCACAGATGGCAAAATTGGTTTGTTACATACCAACACTCAATTAAAAGATCTAGATTCGGTTTTTAAGAAAGATTCTATCGTAAAAAATGTTGTAGATAATGGTTTTTCTAGAAGAAATGAGGTTTTAATTTATGACAAAAAAGGAAATATTCTTCTCATTTTAGACCCAGCAAAAGAATTTGATAGCACCAGCACTATTGGAAATATTCAGATTAAGGACAAAAGATACAAGACCAGTGAAGGCTTAAACGTAGAAAGTACGTTTAAAGACATCACGACGCATTATAAAATTTCTAGAATTGAAAATACATTACGTACTGCGGTTATCTTTTTAGATGAGATTGATTCCTATATCACTATCGATAAAGAATACATTACGGGGGATGCTCGCTATAATACTGATATTCCCATTGAACCCAGTCAAATTCCCGATGACGCTAAAATCAAACATTTTTGGATTGGCTGGAAATAATCTTTAAACTTTCGTTTTCTTGAAATACCTCTCTCTACTTTTTAGCATGGTAGCTTTTATAAGCTGCAAAGAATCTTCTAAGATGCCTGCTAAAGAAACTATAGATTACTATCATTTACCCACTTTTGTAAATGACACTTTACAAGCGGTCATAGAAATACCCGCAGGCACTAATAAAAAAATTGAATACAACAGAGAGCAAAATGATTTTCTAGTGGACTCCATAAAGGGCGTTCCAAGAAGCATTCATTTTTTACCTTATATAGGAAATTACGGTTTTATACCTTCTACCTATTCTAATCCAGAAGAAGGTGGAGATGGTGACGCCTTAGATATTCTCGTGTTGGCAGAAAGTCAGCCCATGGGCACTCTAATGAAGGTGATTCCTATTGCGGTTTTAAGGCTCCAAGACAATGGAGCTTTTGATGATAAAATTATCGCAGTACCCGCTCAAAAAGAATTGCAAATTATTCCTGTTAACAATTTTGAAAACATTTCTATACAGTATCCTGAAATTAGGAAAATTATTTCTTTATGGTTTCAAAACTATGACAAAAAAGATGACCTTCATATTATAGCTTTTAACGGAGAAGATACCGCAATGGAAATTATTAATAAATGGACCAAGCATTAATTTTTTCTTTAGAAAATGTTAATTAAAGCATAGGTGAAATGAGTAATACATAACTTTAGCTTTCTAACCAAACCCTATTAAAATGATTAAAGTCTTAGGAATTATACTTACCGTTGCCGGAATGATTAGCCTGGTTGTTGGTATTTTTGGAATTTTTGGAGAATTGAATGTTGGCATGAGTCCTTGGGCTTTCGCCATAGTTGGACTTATATTTTTTCTTGCCGGAATTGGAATTGTGAAAAGAAAAAAAGATACAGACGAAGTTTAAACACATTTTGGCTTTCTATACTAACGAATGAAGAAAAAGTTTCAGAAATATTTGCCTAGAATTATTGGAATGCAATTTAATTCTCAGCATCTCATTCAGCCTCAAAAAGTAGCTTCCAAAGCTTTTGAACTCTTTTGCTCTCCTAGAAAAGGAAGAGTGAAACCTGAGCAAGAAGATTTTTTAAACGAAGCTAAAGCGGAAGTGATTTCTTTTCAGAATAAAAAAATACAAACCTATAGATGGCCAGGAAACAATAAGAAAATTTTGTTGGTTCACGGCTGGGAAAGCAATACATATCGTTGGAAAGATTTTGTCAAAGAGCTACAAAAAGAAGAATACGATATTTTTGCTTTTGATGCTCCCGCGCACGGTTATTCTGAAGGGAAAATGATTAATGTGCCTTTATATGCAAACGCAATTCAAGAGGTGGTTACCCATATTTCGCCTTCTATGATAGTTGGTCATAGCATTGGCGCGATGTCTACCATTTATAATCAACATCAATTTACGAACGATGTTGAAAAGTTGATATTGCTAGGGCCACCATCAGAGATTTCTTCTATTATGAGCGACTATCAAAAATTGCTTCAGTTAAAACCTCGAGTTATGAAAACTTTAGAGGACTATTTTCAGAAACAATTGGGTTATAAATTTGATGAGTTTTCTATTGCCAGATTTGCTAAAGAGGTTAGAAAACCAGGACTTATTATTCATGACCAATATGATAAAATTGCTCCTATTACTGCTTCCGAAGCCATTCATAAAGAATGGAAAAATTCTAAATTAATTGTTACCCAAGGCGGCGGTCATTCGCTAAGCAACGAACAAGTTTACCAACATATGCTTTCTTTTATAAACCATTAAAAATTATATTTTGTCTCAAGAAAACCTCATTAGAATTAATAAATATCTTAGTGGAGCTGGGTATTGCTCTAGAAGAAAGGCAGACCAACTCATAGAAGAAGGCAAAGTGACTATTAATGGAAGTGTGCCAGAAATGGGAACAAAAATTGCTGAAGGGGATGAAGTTAGAGTTTTTGGCGAATTAATTTCCCCCAAAGAAAAGCCCGTATATATTGCGTTTCATAAACCGGTAGGCATCGTTTGTACTACAGACACACGTGTAGAAAAGGACAATATTATAGATTATATAAATTATCCTAGTCGCATTTTCCCTATTGGAAGGCTAGATAAACCTAGCGAAGGTCTTATCCTACTGACAAATGACGGAGATATTGTCAACAAAATTTTACGCTCTAGAAATAACCATGGAAAAGAATACGTGGTAAAAGTAAATCGCCCAGTTACGGAAGCTTTCGTGGAGAGAATGTCTAATGGAATTCCCATTTTAGACACGGTAACTAAAAAATGTGAAGTGGAAAAAATAGGCTCTCACGAATTTAGGCTGGTACTTACACAGGGTCTTAATAGACAAATTAGACGTATGTGCGAATACTTAGATTATGAAGTAGTACAGCTAAAACGAGTTAGGGTTTTAAATATTCCTTTGGATGTCGCCGTGGGAGAATATAGAGACCTAACGGAAAAAGAGCTTAAAGAATTGAATGAAATCGTCTCTACGTCAAGTAAAACTGAAGATACCAAAAATACAACAGAGCAAGGTTCTTCTAAAAAGTATAGCAACACTGCAAAAAAAAGAAGAAAAAACTAACATATTTTTAAGGGTTTTATAATTTGATCGTGGTAACTTTAATCTAAAATCAAAAGAAATGGAAAAGCCGCGAATAAAAAATGAAGATCAATATGAAGCTTTAAGAGATAAAGGCTATAGCAAAGAAAAATCTGCTAGAATAGCCAATACACCAGATGCTGGTAAAAAAGGAGGCGAAGCTAAAAAATATGAAGATTGGACCAAAGAAAATCTTTATGAGCAAGCTAAAAATGTAGGTATTGAAAATCGTTCTAAAATGAACAAGAAAGAGCTAATTGAAGCCTTAAGAAACAACTAAGTCTATGAAAAAAGCACCCCCATTTCATTTAGCTATTCCTGTAGACGATCTACAAAAAGCTAGAACATTTTATACAGATACGCTTCATTTTACAGAAGGAAGAAGTAGCGATCATTGGGTAGATTATGATTTTTTTGGACATCAGTTGGTAATTCATTTAGACGAAAATTCAGTTAGTGCTCCTTCCCAAAGTTCTATTGATGGAAAAAATGTACCTGTTCCTCATTTTGGAGTAGTTCTTCCCTGGGACATCTTTCAATCTTTTGCAGATCAGTTAAAACAAAAAGGTATAATGTTTGCGATTGAGCCTTATATAAGATTTAAGGGGAAACCAGGAGAACAAATGACGATGTTTTTTTACGATCCCTGCGGCAATGCTCTAGAGTTTAAAGCCTTTAAGGAGCCAGATCAGTTATTTGCCTCTTAATACATGAAAAGATTAGAACCAGAATTTGTTAGGCAATTATTCATATTACTACTCATTGTAGTTTTGGGATATCTTATTTCTATAGAAATGGCACCTTATCTTTCTGGTGTTTTAGGAGCGATTACTTTCTATGTTCTTTTGAGAAAATGGATGGCCAAACTCGTAAAAAGAGGGTGGAATCAAGATTTGGCAGCTGGCACTTTAATGTTTTTCTCGTTCATAGGAATTTTAATTCCAACAGCGGGGATTGTATTGATGCTTACTTCAAAAATAGGTAAGGCTGTTAACAATTCAGAAAAAGTAGTGAACGCCATCAAACAGCAAATGAGTGATTGGGAACACGCAGTAAATTATAACTTTACTAAAGAAATTAATACCAGCGAGATTGGAAGCTGGGTATCCAATAACTTACAAAGTGTTGCTGGGGGAACGTTTGATGCTTTTATCGCCATAGGAATTATGTATTTTCTTCTATATTATTTGCTTACCAATAGAAAGCAAATTAGAGAAACTATGAATGATTACGTTCCTATAAATTCTGAAAACTTAAGTCTTATTGGGAAAGAAAGCACCGAGATGGTAAAAGCCAATGCGATTGGAATTCCGTTAGTAGCAATTTGCCAAGGAGTGATTTCTTTAATAGGTTTTCTTATTTTTGGTGTACCCGATCCTTTTTTCTGGTTCGTGATCACCACCATAGGATCTATGATTCCGTTTATAGGAACAGCTATAGGTATTTTTCCTGTTGCTATATTATTATTTGCTCAAGGAAGTAATTGGCAAGCGATCGCTATATTAATTTATGGAATTGTTATTGTAGGAAGTACAGATAATATCATACGACTGTATGTTTTAAGAAAATTATCTGACGTACACCCTCTCATAACGTTATTAGGAGTTGTTGTAGGTGTACCTTTATTTGGATTTATTGGACTTATTTTTGGTCCTCTCTTAATTTCATTATTTTTACTTATAGTAAAAATTTATAAAAAAGAATACGGAAAAAGCAACCCTAAACCGTCCACCTCCGAAGAAAACAAAGATAAACTTGATAAAAAAGCAGAAACTAAAAAACTATAATTATGGGAATATTCAGTAGAGAAAAAAAAATAAATGAGGATTATGTAGAGAAACAAGCGATGCAAACCTCTCGGGAAGATATGGATGTAACCATCTCCAATCAAAAAGCTATAGAAGGTAAAATTGCCAACTCTGGTATTTTAGAGAAATACGCTTCCTTAGCCAAACTGATGCTAAAAATGTTGAAAGATTATAAAAATGGTATATATACAGAGGTTCCTTGGTTTACCATAGGATCTATTATATTTTCACTTTTATATGTTCTTAATCCATTAGACATAGTGCCAGATTTTATTCCAGTTTTAGGATATATCGATGATTTGAGTGTACTCAGTTTTGCGCTTAGATTTGTTGAGACAGATTTACATAGTTATCTAGATTGGAAAACGGAAGAAGTAGACCGCGCATAAAATAAGGCTGTCTAAAAGGTCAATTTCTGTCAACCCGAACCAGATTCAGATTTTCATATTTATCCGTTAATCGATATGATGAGATTTTGGAATAAACCTGCCTGAATGGTACGGGCAGGTTCAGAATGACAGTTTTAAAACTTTTCAGCCAGCCTTTTTTTTATAAATTTTGTCTCAAACGATGACGATCTCTCGCCAACAATGTATTTTTTAATAACATCGCAATGGTCATAGGCCCTACTCCTCCCGGTACTGGGGTTATATACGATGTTTTCTTTTTTACATTCTCAAAATCTGCATCTCCTGTAATCACATATCCTTTCTCTGCAGTTTCATCTGGTACTCTTGTAATTCCTACATCAATTACCACCGCATCATCTTTAATCATTTCAGCTTTTAAGAAATGAGGGATTCCTACCGCAACGATAATAATGTCTGCTTGAGAGGTTATTTGGGTAATGTTTTTGGTGTATTTATGCGTTAAGGTAACTGTAGAATTTCCAGGAAAGCCCATTCTTCCCATAAGAATACTCATAGGTCTTCCCACAATATGACTTCTTCCTATGACCACAGTATGTTTTCCTTTGGTAGGAATATCATAGCGCTCTAATAGTTCTAGAATTCCAAAAGGAGTTGCGGGAATAAATGAGGTCATATCCAATGACATTTTCCCAAAGTTGGTAGGATGAAAACCATCCACATCTTTATCTGGATCCACAGCCATTAACACTTGTTGTGTATTGATTTGTGGAGGTAATGGCAACTGAACAATAAAACCATCAACGGAATCATCCTCGTTCAATTCCTTAATTTTCTCTAGCAATTCTATTTCACTTGTCGTGCTAGACATTCGTACCATGGTAGATTCAAAGCCTACGCGTTCACAAGCTCTCACTTTACTGTTTACATAGGTTCTACTCGCACCATCATTACCTACAATAATGGCAGCGAGATGAGGGACTTTTTCCCCTTTTTGTTTCATCTTAGAAACTTCCGCAGCAATTTCATCTTTAATGTCGTTGCTTACTTTTTTACCGTCTAAAATTTTCATATTCCTTTTTTAGTTGGCAGGAGCAGTTAACTTCTTAATAGTGTCAACTACAAATCTCCCTAGATTATTAATCCTGAAATTCATAAGATTCTCTACCTAAAAAAATAGATAGTTTACTTCATTCCCTTCATCATCTGCATCATTTTTTTACCGCCGCCGCCTTGCATCATTTTCATCATTTTACTCATCTGGTCAAATTGCTTTAACAACTGATTTACTTGCGTTACTGAAGTTCCAGAACCTTTTCCTATTCTCTTTTTTCTACTTGCATTAATCACAGAGGGCTGTGTTCTTTCTTCTAACGTCATCGAATGAATAATCGCTTCAATATGTTTAAAAGCATCATCATCAATATCTATATCTTTCATCATTTTTCCAGCACCAGGTATCATTCCTACAAGGTCTTTCATATTCCCCATCTTTTTTACTTGCTGAATTTGATTTAAAAAATCATCAAAACCGAATTGATTTTTGGCAATTTTCTTTTGAAGCTTTCTCGCTTCTTCCTCATCGTATTGCTCTTGCGCTCTCTCTACCAAAGAAACCACATCTCCCATTCCCAAAATACGATCGGCCATACGTTCTGGGTAGAACACATCAATAGCTTCCATTTTTTCACCAGTACCAATAAACTTAATAGGCTTATTCACTACAGATTTAATAGAAATAGCAGCACCCCCACGGGTATCACCATCTAATTTGGTTAGGATAACCCCGTCAAAATTTAATACATCGTTAAATGATTTTGCCGTATTCACGGCATCTTGACCTGTCATAGAATCTACTACGAAAAGGGTTTCTTGAGGCTGAATTGCTTTATGTATCGTAGAAATTTCGGTCATCATCACCTCATCTACAGCCAAACGTCCCGCGGTATCAATAATCACGACATTAAATCCATTCTCTTTGGCGTAAGCAATTCCATCTTGAGAAATTTTTACAGGATCTTTGGTATCTCTATCTGAATATACCTCTACTCCTATTTGCTCTCCCACCACATGCAATTGATCTATCGCCGCTGGACGATACACATCACAAGCTACTAAAAGAGGTTTCTTTGTCTTTTTCGTTTTTAAGAAGTTGGCTAGTTTACCAGAAAAAGTAGTTTTACCACTACCTTGAAGACCAGACATTAAAATTATGCTTGGATCGCCTGAAAGATTAATTCCTGCGACATCTCCTCCCATGAGTTTGGTAAGTTCATCTTTTACCAATTTTACCATGAGTTCTCCCGGTTTTAACGCTTTTAATACGTCTTGACCTAGAGCCTTTTCTTTTACAATACTGGTAAAGTCTTTGGCAATTTTGTAATTCACATCGGCGTCTACCAAAGCACGACGTACTTCTTTTAACGTTTCTGCTACGTTAACCTCCGTAATTTGTCCGTGTCCTTTTAAGACGTGTAAAGCTTTATCAAGCTTATCACTTAAATTATCAAACATAGGCTTTCTTCTATTTTTAAGAATTGCAAAGTTAAGGATTAGATGTTTAACTATAAAGTCTTAATGCAGGAAAATAGCATTGCATATTCATAAAAAAAGACCGCTATAAATTCTAGCGGTCCTTAAACAAAACAACAAAAAACTATATACCCACTGCAATGTATAGACTTTCATAAAAGGTCTAGTCTTATAAAAGTCGAAGAAATTGAGATTTTCACCGTATTTCACAAGGGTACTTGTTTATTAAACAATACATTTCCTAAAACTCCTAATAGACACTTCATATTTTTTATTAGTTTTACAAAAACCTCAACTTAATGGCTAAAGAATTACACGAGCATGTTTGCCAAGAAAGTGTTTTTGCTAGTTTGTATCAAAAACATGCGAAAAACATTCATGATTTTCTTTACTATAAGTTTGGAGAAAAGTTTCTGCCAGAAGATAAAATGCAGGAGGCTTTTGTAAAATTATGGCAAAACTGCAAGAAAGTTCCACTCAGTAAAGCAAAAAGTTTTCTTTTTACCGTCGCCAATAATCTTATGCTGAATGAGATTAAACACCAAAAAGTAGTGTTGAACTATGAAAAAAGAAAAACAAAGCATCAAGATCACCAAGACCCACAATTTTTATTAGAAGAACAGGAATATCTTGAAAAATACCAAAAAGCCCTTTCTACCCTTACTGAAGCCCAACGAGTTGCTTTTTTATTAAACCGAACAGAAGGCAAAAAACACAGAGAAATTGCGGAAATATTAGACATTTCTCAAAAGGCTGTAGAGAAAAGAATTTATGGGGCGCTTAAAAAAATCCGTAAAGAAATAAAAGGAATATAAAAACAGAGTAGGAAAAATACCGAAGTAGTTGTTCTATAGGCAGAAAACAAGTCATGAAAGAAGAAGAGATCATAAAAAAATGGTTAGATAAGGAAACTTTATCTGCGGAAGAACTTCAGTTTTTAGAAGAAATGGAAGACTTTCACGAGTATAAAAAAATCGCAGAAAAAGCTGCGCATTTTAAAGCTCCAGAATTTAATATTGAAGAAGGCTTAGAAAACCTCAAGAAGAAGAAACAAGAGAAAAAAACTAAGAATATTTGGTTGGGTAGACTTCCTAGAATCGCAGCGATTTTAGTAATTGCTATAGGATCTTACTTTTTATTTTTCCATTCTAATTATACAGATATTGATACCGCAACCATGGTTACAAAACAAGTGAGTTTACCAGATGCTTCGGAAGTGGTTTTAAATACGAATTCTTCCATTTCTTACGCTAAAGATAATTGGACAGGAAACAGAGAAATTCATCTTGAAGGAGAAGCCTTTTTTAAAGTTGCCAAAGGAAAAAAGTTTACGGTAATTACCAATCTTGGAGAAATAAGCGTATTAGGAACAAAATTTAATGTACGACAACGTGAAAAATCTATACAAGTAGATTGTTATGAAGGTTTGGTAGAAGTGAAAATTAACAATAAAACTATAAAACTTTCCGCAGGAAAAAGTCTTTCTTTTCGTGACCAACAACTCAATCAATACGAGAATTTTGACAATAGCTCTAATTGGTTACGGGGAAAAAGTACCTTTAAAAGTATTCCGTTAGGAGAAGTTTTTAAAGAATTGGAAAGACAATATCCAGTTCAAATTCAAACTAAAAATCTTACTTTAGATCAAGATAAGTTGTTTACTGGTAGTTTTACCCACAAAGATATAGAAACAGCAATAAAATCTATCACTTTGCCGTTTGGATTAGACTATAGTATTCAAAAAAATAAGATCATCGTAAGTGCCCGTGAGTAAAAAATTAAACCTCTACTTACTTATAATTACTGGATTTTGTTGTAGTGCGATGCAAGCACAAACAATTAAAGATTCTATTGCCTTACCTCAAGTGATTATAGAATTAGAAGCCAATTACAACTACAACTTTTCTTATGCAGACCACGATATAAAAGAGGTTTACGTGCCTGTTTATTCTAAAGAAATGCCTTTTATAGATATTCTTGGATTTCTTGAAGCAAATACATCTCTTGTTTTTGAAATCGTCTCAGAAAAATTTATTGCGATAACAAAAAAGAATGACATTCTCACTCAAGAGAAAATGGAAGAATTGGAAACTATTATCATCTCCAATTATTTAGCACGAGGAATTAGTAAAAAAGATCAAGGAACATTTGAAGTTAATTTTGACAATTTTGGCGTACTTCCTGGTCTCATTGAACCCGATGCACTCCAAACAATAAGAGCCTTACCAGGCGTAGAAAGTATTAATGAAAAAATATCTGACCTCAACATTAGAGGCGGTACCCAAGATCAAAATCTAGTCTTGTGGGATGGAATTAGAATGTATCAATCGGGGCACTTTTTTGGACTTATATCTGCCATTAATCCGTATATGACCCAACGCGTTTCTTTAATTAAAAACGGAACCAGTTCCGCCTACGGAAATAGTGTTTCTGGAATTATATCCTTAGAAACCAGCGATAAAATTGGAAACGATTTTCATGCTGAAGCCGGCGTTAATTACTTAAGCATTTATGGTTTGGTAGATGTTCCCGTTTTTGAAAATTCCTCGGTAAAAGTAGCAGCTAGAAGTTCTATCAACGGAGTTTTTAAAACGCCTACTTACGATCAATATTACGACAGAGCTTTTCAAAATACAGAAATTACAGATAATGAACAGAGTGTAAAAAGCAACGATGCATTTTCTTTTTACGATGTGAGTTTAAGATGGTTGTACCAAGCTTCTAAAAAAGATTTCTTACGTTTAAATGTGATTTATTTAAATAATGATTTAAGTTTTTTGGAAAAGGCTATTGTAGAAAATGAAGTAAGTACAAAAACCAGCAATTTGTCTCAAACCAGCCTTGGAGTGGGACTTTTTCATAAAAGAACATGGAGCGATGTGTTTCAAACAAATATTCAATATTATTTTTCTAACTATCGCTTAGATTCAAAAAATGCCAATGCGATTACTTCTCAAGATTTAAAGCAAGAAAATGATGTCATAGAAAATAGCTTTAAGTTTACCACTTCTTGGAAGTTAGATCCACTTTTAAAATGGAAAAACGGTTTTGAATATTTACAAACTAGAATCGATAATGTTCAAAAAATGTCTAATCCCTTATCGGGAAATTTTAGTCAGCTTTATGCGAGCAATTATGCCTTATTTTCTACCCTATCTTTTAAGTCTAATGATTTAAGAACCTCGGTTCAATTAGGATCCCGACTTAATTATTTTAAAGAATTTGATACCTTTTTATTTGAGCCTAGATTCAGTTTTAATCAGAAAATAGTAGAATCTCTTTCCTTTGAATTGTTGGGAGAAATCAAAAGCCAGTCTAGTACACAAATCATCGATTTTCAAAATGATTTCTTAGGAATAGAAAATAGACGGTGGCAGTTATCAGACCAAGAAGAGGTACCTATTCTTAAAAGTTATCAGTTATCATTGGGTATTCATTATAACAAAAATAATTGGCTCGCAAGTACCGAAGCCTACACCAAAAAGGTGAAAGGAATTACCTCTAGAAGCCAAGGGTTTCAAAATCAATATGAATACGCCTCTTTAATTGGAGAATATTATATTCGAGGAATTGATTTTTTATTAAAAAGAAAATTTGGAAGACTCAATGCGTGGGCCAGCTACTCATTAACCAACAACGATTATACGTTTACCTCTATCTCTGAAGAAGCTTTTGACAGTAATATCGAAATTGCAAATTCCTTATCGTTCACTACTAGCTACGAATACGATGATTTAAAATTATCTGGCGGAATTAAGTGGCGGTCTGGAAAACACTATACACCTATTAGTGAAGAAGGCTTAGCTAATAATCAATTTGATTATCTTGCTACCAATAGCGCAAATTTGAACTCTTATGTACGCGTAGATTTTTCAGCAAGTAAGCAATTTCCCATACATTCAAAAATTAATGCCTACGCGGGAATTTCAATTTGGAATGTTCTAAATACCAAAAATATTGTAAATGCCTATTACGAAAGAATAGAAGGTGATATTTTTATGGTGAAAGAAGAAGGTTTAGGAATCACCCCCAATCTCATCTTTAGACTTATGTTTTAAAAAAAAATAGTTCTACCTAAAAACTCTTTAAAGCCAAAAAAATTTTACTTACCAATAAATCCTGGTTCTTGATTCTGGGTTTATTAACTAAAATTTAAATCCTTAATACTTCTAGGGAGTACTGCTTACTAGAAGTATTGAAAATAGATTACATTCTTTCAGGCACTTTTATTCCTAAAAGTCCAAAAGCATTTTTTAAGGTTTGCGCTACGGTTTTTGCCAGTTGCACTCTAAATACTTTTTCTATTTCTACATCGGTACCTAGAATACTCACATTTTGATAGAACGAATTAAACTCTTTCACTAAATCGTAGGTGAAATTGGCAATTAAAGCCGGACTGTGTTGCGACGCTGCCTGCTGAATTACTTCTGGAAACAATTGCAATTGCTTCATCACCTCTTTTTCTTTAGCATCTAACGTATAATCAACTACATCTTGCCCGTAGTCAAAGTTTGCTCTACGTAAAATAGACTGTATTCTAGCGTAAGTATATTGAATAAAAGGTCCTGTATTTCCCTGAAAATCTACAGATTCTTCTGGATTAAATAAAATACGCTTTCGCGGATCTACTTTTAGAATGTAATACTTTAAAGCTCCCAGACCTATAGTCTCGTAAAGTTCATTTTTTTCTTCTTGTGTATAACCTTCTAGTTTTCCTAAATCCTCAGAAATAGTTTGCGCAGTTTTTGTCATTTCCTGCATTAGTTCATCGGCATCTACCACGGTTCCTTCTCTACTTTTCATCTTTCCGCTAGGTAAATCTACCATCCCGTAACTTAGATGATACAAATGGTTTGCCCATTCGTAACCCAGTTTTTTAAGTATCAAAAACAATACTTTAAAGTGGTAATCTTGCTCATTTCCTACGGTATACACCAAGCCATTAATAGCATAATCTTCTACACGTTGGATGGCGGTTCCTATATCTTGCGTCATATAAACCGCAGTTCCATCAGATCGTAAAACAATTTTCTCATCTAGACCTTCATCGGTTAAATCTATCCAAACACTGCCGTCTTCTTTTTTAAAAAATACGTTTTTTTCTAATCCTTCCTGAACTACTTCTTTTCCTAATAAATAGGTATCACTCTCATAGTAATTTTTATCGAAATCTACACCCATGTTTTTATAGGTAGTTTCAAAACCATCATACACCCACTGATTCATTTTTTTCCAAAGCGCCACTACTTCTTCATCTCCGGCTTCCCATTGAAGAAGCATCTTTTTGGCTTCAAGCAATAACGGAGCTTCTATTTTTGCGTCATCTTCAGATTTACCGTGTTTTTTCAGTTCGGCTACTTGTGCTTTGTATTCTTGATCAAACTTTACATAATAATTTCCGACCAGTTTATCTCCTTTTAATCCGGTAGATTGCGGAGTTTCCCCGTTTCCAAACTTTTGCCAAGCCAGCATACTCTTGCAAATATGAATTCCGCGGTCATTGATAATTTGAGTTTTATACACCGTATTTCCCGCAGCTTTTAAAATTTCCGCGACAGCGTAACCTAATAAATTATTTCTTACGTGCCCTAAATGCAGAGGTTTGTTGGTGTTAGGAGAAGAATACTCTACCATAATGCTAGGAGAGTCTTCTGTAGATTTTACAAAACCAAAATGCTCATTATCCTTAATTTCTTTAAATTGATGTAAAAAATAATCATCACTAATCACCAAGTTTAAAAAACCTTTCACCACATTAAATCTCTCCACTATAGCTACATTCTCCACCAAATAACTTCCAATGGCTTCTCCCAAAGCAACAGGATTTGTCTTCACCTGTCTTAACATAGGAAAAATCACTACAGTAACATCGCCTTCAAATTCCTTGCGAGTCGCCTGAAATTCGACATGTTCTAGATTAACTTGGTGTAGCGAGTTGAGCGCTTCTTTGATGTGCTGTTCTAATAATGCTTGCATGAAAATTCACTTAAATTTGGAGGTGCAAAGATAATTTAAAAATTAGAGTTGTCTAATTTCCGCCGTAGCTTTCCTTTTTAAAACGAGTTATTTCTTAGGTTTAGACTTAAAAAACTCATGTTGTTAGTTACTTGTAGTTCTTCTCAAGAAAATGTAACTTTAAATTTAAGAAGCTTTTCTGAATAACCTCAGAGGAGACTAATACTTCGATTCTTATGAAACTTCCTTTTACATCTATCCTTATGGCGGTTCTTTTCACTTCTATTTTCTATGGCTTTACAACGCCTAATGAGAAGGATAAAACAGAAATTAGAAAAGGAATCGATTTTTATAACGGAGACTATCACGAAGCTTTAGAAAAAGCTAAAAAAGAAAAAAAATTGGTTTTTGTCTATTTGTATGCCAACTGGTGCGGCGTGTGTAAAGCCTTGAAGAAAAACACATTTAGAGATAAAAGTGTGGGTGAATTTTACAATAAGGAGTTTATCAATTTAGCGCTTAACGCGGAAAAAGGCGAAGGTGCCGAAATTGCCCAACGTATTGGTTTAAGAAGTTATCCTACTTTGTTGTATTTAGATGGTGGCAATGGCCGAATCTTAACTCGGGTTTCTGGGTATAAATCGGTAACGGAATTTATGAACCTCGGAAAAATTTACACTCAAAAATAACCCATAATACTATTTATTAAAGATGCTGTATAATGTTTCTTACCGAAATCCTAGAATTACCAAGGCTATTGATACAGCAGTAGGCTTACCTTTTAGCTTAAAAGAGCGCTTTATAATGAATGGAATTGGTTGCGGCAAATTATACATTACTTCATGCAGCATCGAGATTCATAACTTGTTAATTTTAGACTCCTACCTAAATGTTTGTAATATTGAAATGCGCCCCGACGGAATTATCGTCGGTTTTAGATCGCTACTAGAGTCTTACGCGCTAGTAATTCCCTTTTACAAACTAAACCTATATAAAGGTAAGGCAGAAGAATATTCTATTTATGGAGATCATCATTTTATAAAAATTAAAGCTGACACCAAAAAAATACACCAATTCATCAAGAAAATCTTAGCCTTTAAGGCGAATCATTCTAGCTCTTCTCAACGAGGATATTATTAGCATTTTAATAACCTTCATTTAATTATTTAGTGAACTACAGTCTGGTTTTATACAGCATCTTTACCAAAAAAAAGATGACTTTATTTATGTATGTTTTTGCCGCATTATTCTCGGTAATGAATCCACTAGGAACAGTTCCTATTTTTGTAGGACTTACCAAAGACGACACTAAAAGAGAACAATCAAAAACTTCTTTTCTTACTGCTATCAATACATTTGTTATTTTATTAATTGCTTTCTTTACAGGAAAGTACGTTTTAAATTTCTTTGGTATCAGTATAGAATCTTTGAGAATTGCTGGAGGTCTCATCATCGTTTCTTCTGGTTTTGCTCTACTTACAGGAAGCTTTAATAAGCACAAAGGTATGGACCGAGAGAAAGTAAAAACCGATGCTTATCAACGTGAGAGTGTTTCTTTAACGCCACTTGCTATTCCTATGCTTGCTGGCCCTGGCTCTATATCTTTGCTCATTGGGATGCAAGAAGAGTTTGGTTTGCTTATAGAAAAAACATACATTATTGCAGCAATTGCTGTGGTATGTTTTGCCACATTTCTCGTCTTAAAAAGTGCTCACTTTATCGTAAAATTTCTTGGAGCTTCAGGCATTAATGCCATTTCTAGAATTATTGGTTTTATTGTTATTGCTATAGGGATAGAATATATTAGCTCTTCGGTGATGAGCGTTTTAAGAAACGCTCTTCTTTAAACTATCTTTTTTTAAAAGCTATCCCGCAAACCAAAGTAAGAATCCCTAAACAAACCATGGCAAAACTCTGGGTTTGATCGGCTTTCGCCGAAATATGACTAACCCCATCTTCTAAAGAAATATGAGGAAAAAGCACGGTATAAAGTCCGTAGCCAATAAGAGCAATTCCCAAAATCAATAAAACAATTCTTAAAGTATTCTGCATAGTGTGAGCTTATATCAACTTTTAGCGGAAAGTTAAGTATTTATTGCTTAAATTATCTGTAAAAAAATATGAAAATTCTCTTAACCGGCGCCAATGGTTATATTGGTATGCGCTTACTTCCTCTACTCTTAGAAATGAATCATGAAGTGGTATGCGCAGTACGCAGCGCAGATAGACTTTCGGTAGATAAAGAAATAAAAGAGAAAATAGAGATTGTAGAAATTGATTTTTTAGAAGAAGTAGACCAAAACGTACTTCCCAAAGATATTGATGCTGCCTATTATTTGATTCATTCCATGACAGGATCTACGAAAGATTTTGACGATCTCGAAGAAAAATCAGCTAAAAACTTTAATGCCTATCTAGAAAATCTTTCCGTAAAGCAAGTGATTTACCTTACAGGAATGGTAAATGAAGGCAAAATGTCTAAACATTTAGAATCTCGTAAGAAAGTAGGTCAAGTACTCTCTCGAGGAAATTTTCATCTTACACGCCTACAAGCAGGGATTATTGTAGGATCGGGAAGTTCTTCTTTTGAAATCATTAGGGACTTGTGCGAAAAACTCCCGGCTATGATTACACCGCTTTGGGTAAATACCAAAACCCAACCCATCGCCATAAGAAATGTCTTAGAATACCTTAGTCGCTCTTTGGGAAAAGAAGAATGTTTTGACGAATCTTTTGATATTGCCGGTCCAGATGTCATGACTTACAAAAGCATGATGCTTAGGTATTGCGAGATTAGAGACCTTAACTTGCACATTGTAGGTGTGCCTTTTTTGTCTCCCAAATTATCCTCGTATTGGTTGTATTTTATGACCTCTACTTCTTATAAGTTAGCCACTAATTTGGTGGATAGTATGGAGGTTGAAGTCATCTCTAAAGATAACCGACTAGAAAAAATATTAAAAGTAAAACCGCTTACTTATACCGAAGCCATAAAAGCAGCTTTTGATAAAATAGAACAAAATCAAGTGGTCTCCAGTTGGAAAGATTCTCGTGTAAGCGGTAGATTCACCAGCGACCTTAATAAATATATACAAGTCCCTACCCATGGTTGTTTGGTAGACAATCAGGAATTAAAAAGTGATGATGCCAAAAAATCTTTAGAAAAAATTTGGAGCATAGGTGGGAGAAATGGTTGGTATTACGCCAATCGCTTATGGAAAATACGAGGCTTTATGGATAAATTAGCCGGCGGAGTGGGTTTACGAAGAGGAAGAACGCATCCCAATAAAATTTATGCAGGAGATTCTTTAGACTTTTGGCGAGTTCTTTTAGCCGATCCAGAGAAAAAACGTCTCTTGCTTTTTGCCGAAATGAAAGTGCCGGGAGAAGCTTGGTTAGAGTTTTGTATAGATGAAGAAAATGTTGTTCATCAAACAGCCACTTTTAGACCTAAAGGAATTTGGGGCAGACTGTATTGGTACAGCATGCTTCCGTTTCATTATTTTATATTTGCGGGAATGTTAGAGCGTATCGCCAAAGAGTAATCCATGAACAAAATTATTGCCTACCTTAAAGAAAACACTTTATTGTGCTTTTCATTTTTGAGCATTCTTGCTCTATCCTTATACATTTCACTTGCACCAGAGCATTTTTATGCGCTCATTGAGCAGTATTCCATTAGCATTCGCAATACTTTTGGAATATTTTATTTATGGTTAGGACTAGCCTGTGTTGTTTTTTTATTGGGAGTAGCTATTTCTCCCTTCGGAAGAAGAAGACTAGGAGGTACTAGGCCAGAATATGGTTTTTTATCTTGGACAGCGATGCTTTATAGCGCTGGGATGGGCGCAGGAATTTTATTGCGTGCGGTACAAGAACCCGTATTTATGCAGCAAAATCCACCCATAGAAACGGGAAGCTCGCCAGATGTGATTGCCTTAGAATATACCTTTTATCAATGGGGATTTACCGCCTGGGCATTTTATGCATTTTTTGCATTGGTCATTGGGTATTATGTATATGCACGAAAGGAAAGTATTTTACTGAGTAATAGTTTTTCTACCGCCAAAACCAGCAACATCATTAGAAGTGTCGATTACCTAACCGTCATGACCACAGTAGTAGGAATTGTCGCAGCGATTGCATTGGGAACCGCTCAAATAGAAGGCGGATTACAGTTTTTACTTGGGAACAAAGTTTCCATTTACGCTTACCTATTTACTTTTATTATCTTTTTACTCGCTTTTATTTCCGTCTATCGCGGAATTCAGAAAGGAATCAAACAAATTTCTAACCTAAACATTAGTATTACGTGCCTTTTATTGATGTTTGTTTGGTTTCACGGAGATCTAGTAGAAATTTTTAGCAACTTTTTTATTGCAACTTATCAGTATATATTCGATTTCATTCCGTTGAGTTTAGCCTTGGGAGATTACAATCCAGGGAAAGCATTTTTAACAGATTGGACGTTTTATTATTGGGCGTTCTGGTTGTCTTGGGCTCCGTTTACCGGAATTTTTATCGCGCGTATTTCTAAAGGAAGAACAGTAAGACAACTTATCTTTGGAAGTTTATTTTTACCATGCTTCGGAAGTTTTATATGGTTCTCTAGTTTTGGAACTTCGGCGTTTCAATTGATTGAAAATTGGGGCGTCTATAACGATGAATTCTCTAATGTTTTCACCTCTTTATTTGTTTACCTAAAAGCATTTCCGCTAAGCGGATTAACCTCTATCGTCACCATTTTATTGTTGGTTGGCTTTCTAGTCACCTCTGTGGACAGCGCCATTTTTGTACTGAGTATGTTTACCGATAAGGGAAAAGAAAACCCAAAGAAATCTCACCGACTCCTTTGGGCTATTGCTTTATTCTTATTCACCGAAGCGATTCTTATTCTGGCCAGTTATTCGGCTGCAGAAAATGTGATCACCGCAATGCAAAAATTCTTAATTATCTCTTCTTTGCCTTTTGCTTTGATCACTGTAATTATCGCCATCAATTTGGTAAAAAGCATTATTAGTGAAACAAAAGATTAATTAATGTTTTTAGGCAAGAAAATCTCTGCCATCATACAACGAGCACTTCCGCCACCCAGGGTTTCTATGGTTTCTAGATCGCTGCTTAAAATTTCACAATGTTTCTCAATCGCTTCTATTTGTTGAGCGGTAAGACTTTTATGAGCAGTTGCACTCATTACCAAGTACTTTTTATCAAAAGCACCTTGCACCTGTAACATATTTCCAGCAAATTGATGCATTTGAGCTTCAGTGATAGCAATGATTTCTTTTTTATCCTGCTTAAAGCTTGCGATCACTTTTTTACGCTCTTTGGCATCATCAATGGTATCTAAACAAATTACTACAAATTCTTCTGCCAAACACATCATCACATTGGTGTGGTAAATGGCTTTGCGTTCTCCGTTAACCGTTTGTTTTGCGTTAAAAACGATAGGCATATATTCAAAGTCTTCACAAAACTCTATAAATAAAGCTTCATCAGCACGTTCAGATAAAGCACAATAGGCTTTTTCGTTGGTGCGATCCAGCAATAAAACTCCGGTTCCTTCCAAGAAAACACTCTCGGCCTCCCCAGCGGTGTAATCCACTATATTATTGATGCCAAAACCTTTTTCTTCTAAGGTCACAAAGATATCTTCTCTTCGTTCTCGTCTTCTATTTTCGGCGAACATAGGATATAAACCTATATTCCCGTTTTCGTGAAACGAAACCCAGTTATTAGGAAAAATAGAGTCCGGCGTGTCATTTTCTAGCTTATCATCCACTACAATTAAGTCTACGCCTACTTTTCTAAGCTTATTCACCAGCGCATCAAATTCTTTTTGTGCTTTTAGGGTAATGGCTTCTTGCTCTTCATCTATCGACTTCTGAAAATAGTTGTTTACAGCCGTCTCTTCATTCATCCTAAAATTTACCGGACGAATCATTAATATACTATTCGTTATTTGTTTCATTCTCATCTGTTTTTTTGGGCGTTCGAGCGGGCTTTCCATTATATCATTTTCTTAAAAAAAAAGAAAAAGGATGCCATTTCAATCCCTACCGCATTAATCTCGTATTAAAGGCAAGGTAGAGCAACGCAATAAACCTTCCTGTTTAGAAATTTCTGCATAAGGCACTTCTTCTACAGTAATTCCCTGCGCTCTTAACCACGTGTTTAATCTGGTAAAGTTTTTCTCTGAAATTACTACATCTTCAGCAATAGAAAAGATGTTGCTGTTCATCGCATACATCTCATCACTATCAATTTCATATACGTTTTCTTTTCCGTAGAAATTAACCAACCATTCATATTCTTCTATATTT
The DNA here is from genome assembly GCF_031845265.1 of Mesonia ostreae. Lineage (NCBI taxonomy): Bacteria > Pseudomonadati > Bacteroidota > Flavobacteriia > Flavobacteriales > Flavobacteriaceae > Mesonia > Mesonia ostreae. The sequence continues at coordinate 37,087 of NZ_JAVRBG010000014.1, forward strand.
AAAAAACCATTTTTATGAAGAATGGCTTTGTCTTTTCCTACAGGTTGAAAACAGCAATCTAAATGTAAAGCATTCATTCTAGGGTCTGTGGCAGATTTTCTAAGGTTAAAAGACTTCACTTTTTTCTGCGGAAACATTTCTTGCAAAGCGTGTACCGCCTTCATATTGGTTCTCGCTGTAATGTAATTGCTATAATCGCTTTCTGTATACGTTCCTACAAAAATATAATCTCCTATAGGCATCACATCGCCTCCTTCAATATGGTGATCTTCTGGAAAGCGGTGTACTTTTTTAGGATTTATTTGGTCGATTACTTCATGAATGGCATCAATTTCTCTTTCTCTGTCTGGCAAAATATTAGCTTTGAAGAAAATGTCTTCTATCACAAAGCCTATGTCTCTAGTGAAAATCTGATTGTAATCTTCAATTAATTCGGGTCTAAAAATTTTCACCTCATATTTCTCCAATACTTTTTGAACCGCAGTCATTTCTTTTTCCATATCTTCCTCTATGGGATAGGTTCCAGCTTTAATGTATTCAGCCGATTTTGGATCGTAAGCCTCTTCTAAAGTGGGTGTTGGTCCATTGCTATTTGCTAGTCCTAAAACTACGGCCCTAAGCCGAGAAGTTTCATTAGTAATATGAAGTTTCAACATCGATTTTAATTTTTTACAAATATAAAAAAAGCTTCATATCTCTATGAAGCTTTTAACTTTACTTATTTGAGGAGTACTATCTTTTTGAGATGTCTTTAAACTCTCTTAAGTTTTCTCCTGTGTAAACCTGTCTTGGTCGCCCAATTGGTTCTTTTTCTAAACGCATCTCTCTCCATTGAGCAATCCATCCTGGCAATCTACCCAAAGCAAACATTACCGTAAACATTTCGGTAGGGATTCCTAAAGCTCTATAAATAATTCCAGAATAAAAATCTACATTTGGATATAATTTTCTATCTACAAAATAGCTATCTTCTAAAGCTTCTTTTTCTAAACCTTTTGCGATATCCAACACAGGATCTTCTACCCCTAGTTGTTCTAGAACTTGATCTGCAGATTTTTTAATAATTTTAGCACGTGGGTCAAAATTCTTATATACACGGTGTCCAAATCCCATTAAACGGAATGGATCTTCTTTGTCTTTGGCTTTTCCCATATATTTTTTGGAATCGCCGCCGTCTTGCTTAATATTTTCTAACATCTCAATCACCGCTTGATTGGCCCCACCATGAAGTGGTCCCCAAAGAGCAGAAATTCCTGCAGAAATAGAAGCAAACAACCCTGCGTGAGAAGAACCAACGATTCTTACTGTAGAGGTCGAACAGTTTTGCTCGTGATCTGCATGTAAGATTAATAATTTATTTAAAGCTGACGAAACCACAGGATCTAAGTCATAATGTTCTTCGTGTGGTGATTTAAACATCATTTTTAAAATGTTGTCTACATAACCTAAAGAACTATCTCCATAATCTAAAGGCTGTCCGTTTTTCTTTCTAAGTGTCCAAGCAACTAAAACTGGAAATTTGGCGAGCAACTTAATAATTGCATTGTACATCTCTTCATCTGAGTCTACGTTTACCGCACTTGGATTAAAAGCGATTAAAGCACTCGTTAAAGAAGATAAAACTCCCATTGGATGAGCCGATTTTGGAAAACCATCTAAGATCTTCTTCATCTCTTCATCTACATGAGATTCTTTTTTAATGTCTTTATACAGCTTGTCTAATTGCTCTTGTGTTGGCAATTCTCCAAAAATTAACAAATAAGCTACTTCTAAAAAACTCGCTTTATCTGCTAATTCTTCAATAGAATAACCACGGTAACGTAAAATCCCCTTTTCTCCATTTAAGAATGTAATCGCACTTTTGCAAGATCCAGTATTTTTATATCCTGGATCTAGTGTAATTAATCCTCCCGTATCTGCTCTTAAAGATTTAATCTCGATAGCAACCTCGTTCTCGGTTCCTACAACTACTGGAAACTCATATTTTTTCCCGTCTAGTTCTATAGTAGCTTTATTTGACATATATCTGATCTATTTTTTTATTTTAAGTTCTGCTAATTTACAAAAAATACATTTAATTGTTAAATAAATGCTCTTGTAAATTTGCTCAAAGAGCCTGTATTGCTGTTAATTTATTCTTAAGTCAATTTATTTTGCAAATAAAAAAGCTTTACGATAAAGTGAAGCTTTTTTTTTAACTGATTTTGCACGCTGAATTAGATTTTAAAAGCCGCCCTTTTGGGGTAATACGCAACAGCCCCTAATTCTTCTTCAATACGTAATAATTGGTTGTATTTGGCCATACGATCACTTCGTGAAGCAGAGCCAGTTTTAATTTGACCCGTGTTTAAAGCTACAGCTAAATCTGCAATGGTATTGTCTTCAGTTTCTCCAGAACGGTGAGACATTACCGAAGTAAAGCCTGCATTATGCGCCATATTAACGGCAGCAATGGTTTCGGTTAAAGTACCTATTTGATTCACTTTAATAAGTATGGAATTGGCGATATTTTCTTTAATTCCCTTTCCTAATCGTTCTACATTGGTGACGAATAAATCATCACCTACTAATTGTACTTTATCTCCAATCTTTTCGGTTAGTATTTTCCAGCCTTCCCAGTCGTTTTCATCCATTCCATCTTCAATAGAAAGAATAGGATAATTTTGACTTAATTCAGTCAAATACTCCGCTTGCTCTTCACTACTTCTCACCTTTCCTGAGTCTCCTTCAAATTTCTTGTAATTATAGTTTCCGTCTTCGTAGAATTCCGCGGCAGCGCAATCTAAAGCCAACATAATTTCTGTACCAAAAGAATAACCTGCGTTTTCTACCGCCAATTTAATACTATCTAAAGCATCTTCTGTTCCCTTAAGTGTTGGTGCAAACCCACCTTCATCTCCTACTGCAGTACTTAAATTTCTATCGTGTAAAACCTTTTTTAGCTGATGAAAAATCTCTGTTCCCATTTGTAAAGCTTCCGTAAAGGTTTCGGCTAAAACAGGCATAATCATAAATTCCTGAAAAGCGATAGGTGCGTCACTATGAGAACCTCCATTAATAATATTCATCATAGGAACGGGAAGCGTTTTTGCGCTTACACCGCCTACATAACGATATAACGGCAATCCAAGCTCATTCGCCGCAGCTTTTGCTACTGCAAGAGAAACGCCTAAAATCGCATTGGCTCCTAATTTTGATTTATTGGGAGTTCCATCTAAATCGATCATCATTTGATCTATGGCTGCTTGTTCAAATACCGAGTGTCCCATCAAATGATTGGCAATATCTACATTTACATGCTCAACGGCTTTTAAAACTCCTTTTCCTTGATAATTTTTGCCGCCATCTCTAAGCTCTACAGCTTCGTGTTCTCCTGTTGAAGCTCCAGAGGGAACTGCTGCTCTTCCCAAAATTCCGTTTTCTGTGATTACATCTACTTCTACAGTTGGGTTACCACGAGAGTCAAAGATTTGCCTGGCATGGATTTGTATAATTAAGCTCATATAATTTATTATTTTTCGTCTACAAAATAATATTTTCTTAGAATAATCTAAGCTTTAGACTGATTGATATTTTCTATAAATTGATCGAATAAATACGAAGCATCATGTGGCCCTGGACTAGCTTCTGGATGGTATTGAACCGAGAAACAGTTTTTATTCTTCATTTTTAATCCCGCCACTGTCTCATCATTAAGATGAATGTGTGTGATTTCTAGATTTTCATTTGTTTCCAGTTCTTCTTTATTCACAGTAAAACCATGATTTTGAGAAGTAATTTCACCTTTTCCGGTAACTAGGTTCTTTACAGGATGATTTATTCCTCTATGTCCGTTATGCATTTTATAAGTAGAAACTCCATTTGCTATCGCAATAATTTGATGTCCTAGACAAATACCAAATAAAGGTTTATCCTCTTTTATGATATTTTTAGCTAGTTCAATCGCTTCTGAAAGAGGCTCTGGATCCCCTGGACCATTAGAAAGAAAAAATCCATCTGGATTAAATTTATTCATTTGCTCGTAGGTAGCATTGTAGGGAAATACTTTGATGTAGCAATCTCTACTAGCCAAGTTTCTTAAAATGTTCTTTTTAATACCAACATCCAAGGCCGCAATTTTATATTTGGCACGCTCTTCTCCTATAAAGTAAGGTTGAGTCGTAGAAACTTTAGAAGCCAACTCTAAACCATCCATATGAGGTTTACTGGCAAGTTCTTCCTTAAGCGCATCAATAGCATCTATCTTTGTGCTTATCACAGCATTCATAGCTCCGTGATCTCTAATGTACGCTACTAAAGCTCTCGTATCTACATCTGAAATTGCGAGTAACTTGTTGATTTCTAAAAACTCTCTTAGACTTAAATCTGCCTTTGACCTTGAATAATTGTAGCTAAAGTTTTTACAAATTAAGCCAGAAATTTTTATTCCATCAGACTCTACTTCTTCGGTTTGGGTACCATAATTACCAATATGTGCATTGGTGGCCACCATGAGTTGACCGTAATAAGATGGGTCTGTGAAAATCTCTTGATAGCCGGTCATCCCAGTATTAAAACAAACCTCTCCAAAAGCACTTCCTTCTTGATTTCCTATTACTTTACCCCAAAAAATAGTGCCGTCTTCTAATAATAACAACGCTTTTTTACGAATTTGATACTTCATTGTGTATAGTATTGATATGAATAAAAAGGTTAAAAAAAAAGGATAAACTACTAGAGCTTATCCTTTTTAAAATATTTATTTAAGAATCATCTTACTCTTCTTCTTTAGATGAATCTTCTTTTTTTGTAGTCTCTGCATTAGCTTCAGTAGCTTTTGCTGAAGATTTTCCACGTCTACTACGACGTGTAGAAGATTTCTTCTTAGTAGTTCCTGAAACATTGTAAATTTCATTAAAGTCTACCAATTCGATAAGTGCCATATCTGCATTATCTCCAAGACGATTACCTAATTTAATAATACGTGTATATCCTCCTGGTCTATCTCCTACTTTAGGTGCTACTTCTCTAAACAATTCTGAAACAGCATACTTATCACGCAATTTTGAAAAGACAAGTCTTCTGTTATGCGTAGTATCTTCTTTTGATTTTGTCACTAAAGGCTCTACAAATTGCTTTAAAGCTTTCGCTTTTGCTACCGTAGTATTAATGCGTTTATGCTCAATTAAAGAAGCTGCCATATTTGCAAGCATTGCTTTACGATGCGCAGTTTTTCTACCTAAATGATTTATTTTTTTTCCGTGTCTCATGACATTTTTATTTAATCATCATCTTGCTACCAAACTCATTAAGATGAGGAGCAAAATATGACGTATTAATCTTTATCTAATTTGTATTTTGAAAGATCCATTCCGAAATTAAGACCTTTAACGTTCACCAGTTCTTCTAGCTCTGTTAAAGATTTCTTTCCGAAGTTACGGAACTTCATCAAGTCATTTTTATTATAAGATACTAAGTCTCCTAAGGTGTCTACTTCTGCAGCCTTCAAACAGTTAAGCGCTCTTACAGATAGATCTAAATCTACCAGTTTTGTCTTAAGCAATTGACGCATATGTAAAGATTCTTCGTCATAGGTTTCCGTCTGAGCGATTTCATCTGCTTCTAGCGTAATTCTCTCATCCGAGAATAACATAAAGTGGTGAATTAAAATCTTCGCAGCTTCCGTTAAGGCATCTTTAGGATGTATAGAACCATCTGTACTGATTTCGAAAACTAATTTTTCGTAATCTGTTTTCTGCTCTACACGAAAGTTTTCAATACTATATTTAACGTTCTTTATAGGCGTATAAATAGAGTCTGTATAAATTGTTCCTAAAGGCGCATTACCTTTTTTATTCTCTTCTGCAGGAACATAACCTCTACCTTTATCGATAGTAAGTTCTATATTAAGGTTCACACTTTTCTCCAAGTTACAAAGTACCAAATCTGGGTTTAATACTTGAAATCCAGAAATAAACTTCTGAAAATCTCCAGCTGTAATTTGATCTTTACCAGATAAAGAGATCGTAACACTTTCGTTATCAATATCTTCTATTTGCCTTTTGAAACGCACTTGTTTCAAATTCAAAATAATTTCTGTAACGTCTTCTACAACTCCAGAAATGGTAGAAAATTCGTGATCTACACCTTCTATACGTAGAGAAGTAATTGCGAATCCTTCAAGAGAGGATAACAGTACTCTCCTTAAAGCGTTACCAACTGTTAATCCGTAACCCGGTTCTAAAGGACGAAATTCAAATTTCCCTTCAAACTCGGTTGAATCGATCATGATAACTTTATCGGGCTTCTGAAAATTTAGTATGGCCATATTTTGAGTTCTGTCAATTAAATTATTTCGAATACAATTCGACGATGAGTTGTTCATTTATAGTTACTGGAATCTGAATACGTGAAGGAACAGAAACAAATGTACCTTCTTTCTTTTCACCATTCCAAGTAATCCACTCATATACTGCACTAGAGTTTTCTAATGAAGACTGAATAGCTGTTAGCGATTTAGATTTCTCTCTCACTCCTACTACATCTCCAGCTTTTAACTGATAAGAAGGAATATTTACACGTTCATTATTTACAGTAATATGTCTATGAGAAACCAATTGTCTAGCTCCGTTTCTAGAAGGAGAAATTCCCATTCTAAATACTACGTTGTCTAAACGAGATTCACACAATTGCAACAACACCTCTCCAGTAATCCCTTGAGCTGCATTTGCTTTTTTAAACATACCTCTAAATTGACGCTCCAATATACCGTAGGTATATTTTGCTTTTTGCTTTTCCATTAACTGGATAGCATATTCAGATTTTTTTCCACGACGTCTATTATTACCGTGTTGACCTGGAGGATAATTTCTTTTTTCAAAAGATTTATCATCTCCAAAAATAGCTTCACCAAACTTTCGAGCTATTTTAGTTTTTGGACCAGTATATCTTGCCATATATTTATTCTTTTTAGAAGGTGATTATGAATTAAGGTCTTACTTTTAATCCTTCGATAATCGTAGTCTCCCTCTTGTTTATACTTTTATTATTATACTCTACGTCTCTTAGGAGGACGACACCCGTTGTGAGGAATTGGTGTAATATCGATAATCTCTGTTACTTCAATCCCTGCATTATGCAATGATCTTATAGCAGATTCTCTACCATTACCAGGTCCTTTCACATATACTTTTACTTTTCTAAGTCCAGCTTCGTGTGCTACTTTTGTTGCATCTTCTGCAGCTAATTGAGCAGCGTAAGGAGTATTTTTCTTACTTCCTCTAAAGCCCATTTTTCCTGCTGAAGACCAAGCAATTACATCACCACCCTTATTAGTTAAAGAAACGATGATGTTATTGAATGAAGCCGAAATATGTGCTTCTCCAAAAGACTCAACGATTACTTTACGTTTTTTATTTGTTGACTTTGCCATGGTTACTTATTATTTAGTTGCTTTTTTCTTGTTCGCAACTGTTTTTCTTTTTCCTTTACGTGTTCTAGAGTTATTTTTTGTACGCTGACCTCTAAGCGGTAAACCTACTCTATGTCTAATTCCTCTATAACAACCGATATCCATTAAACGCTTTATGTTTAACTGAACTTCAGAACGTAATTCACCTTCAATTGTATAAGTACCAATAGCTTCACGAATCCTTCCGATCTCTTCATCAGTCCAATCTGAAACTTTTGTACTTTCGTCTACTTTGGCATTCTTAAGGACTTCTTGAGCTCTACTTTTGCCAACTCCGAAGATATAGGTTAATGCTATAACTCCTCGCTTTTGTTTCGGTATATCAACACCTGCTATTCTTGCCATAATTAGCCTTGTCTTTGTTTAAATCTAGGATTCTTTTTGTTAATAACGTAAAGTCTACCCTTCCTGCGAACAATCTTGCAGTCGGCACTTCTTTTTTTTATGGATGCTCTTACTTTCATCTATTTTAATTTTATCCGATTAGTAATCTATTTACTTGAAAAGGATTACTTATATTTTTTTCAGCACGCAAAAGTAATAAAAAAAATATTAATAACCACTATATCGGTCATTTAGTATCTATAGGTTATTCGAGCCTTAGTTAAATCATAAGGACTCATTTCCAATTTCACCTTATCCCCTGGTAGTAATTTAATATAATGCATTCGCATTTTACCTGAGATATGCGCAGTCACAATATGACCATTTTCTAATTCTACACGAAACATAGCATTAGATAATGCTTCTACTATACTTCCGTCTTGTTCAATTGATGGTTGTTTTGCCATAATTTAAGCTACTGATTTTCTATTTTTTCCAGATTTCATTAAACCGTCATAGTGTCTATTTAACAAATAGGAATTTACTTGTTGAATTGTATCAATCGCAACCCCTACCATAATTAAAAGAGATGTCCCTCCAAAGAATAATGCCCATCCTTGCTGTACGCCCAAAGAGACAACTATTGCAGGAAAAATAGCAATTAAGGCCAAAAATATAGAACCTGGTAAAGTTATTTGAGACATAATACGATCCAAATACTCTCCGGTTTCGGTTCCTGGTCTTATTCCCGGGATAAACCCTCCACTACGTTTTAAGTCATCAGCCATTTTATTGGTAGGAACCGTAATTGCCGTGTAGAAATATGTGAAAATAATAATCAACAACGCAAAGACTAAGTTATACCAGAACCCAAACATATTATTAAATGCTGCAGTTACTCCTTGTGCCATTTCTGAATCTGATAATCCAGCCACAGCCGCAGGAATAAACATAATTGCCTGTGCAAAAATGATTGGCATTACACCTGATGCGTTTAACTTTAATGGGATAAATTGTCTTGCACCACCAAATATATTCTTCTCATAACCTCCAGTGGAATTTCTACGCGCATATTGTACAGGTATTTGTCTTACTGCCATTACCAGCATCACAGATGCGAGAATAATAGCAAACCAAATAGCCAATTCAATTAAGATCATAATTAGACCACCATTAGATTCGGTTACACGAGATTGTATTTCTTGTAAGAATGCTTGAGGAAGGGTAGCAATAATACCCACCATAATTAATAAAGAAATACCGTTCCCAATACCTTTATCTGTAATACGTTCTCCAAGCCACATTGCAAAAATACACCCTGTGGTTAAGATGATAACTGACGAAACAACAAAACTTAGTGAGTCTCCTAACAAGAAAGCAGAATCTGGTAAAGTAGCATATAGGTTATAAATATAACCAGGACCTTGAACCAAAGTGATCGCTATGGTAAGCCATCTTGTAATTTGATTAATCTTCTTTCTACCACTTTCTCCTTCTTTTTGCAACTTTTGCAAATAAGGAACTGCTATTCCCATTAACTGCACCACAATAGAAGCAGAGATATAAGGCATAATACCCAAGGCAAAAATAGAAGCATTAGAAAATGCTCCTCCTGTAAAGGCATTAAGTAAACCTAGTAAACCACCATCTGTTTGGTTGGCTAAATCTGCTAATTGAGTCGCGTCGACTCCTGGAAGAACTACCTGCGTACCAAAACGATAGACAAGCAAAAGCCCAAAAGTAATCATGATACGATTTTTGAGCTCTTCTATCTTCCAAATGTTTTTTATTGTTTCAAAAAATTTCATTCTAAACTTGTTATAAGGTTATAGCTTCTCCTCCTGCAGCTTCAACAGCCTTTTGAGCAGTTGCAGTGAACTTATGTGCAGAAATTTTTAATTTCGCCTTAAGCTCGCCTCTACCTAATATTTTAACTAACTCGTTTTTTCTTGCCAAACGGTTTTCAACAAGAGTTTCAAAATCGACAGAATCTGTTATTTGTCCATCGTCTACTAATTTCTGAAGTGTATCTAAGTTAATTCCTTGATACTCTTTTCTATTAATATTGGTAAAACCAAATTTTGGAACTCTCCTTTGAAGTGGCATTTGCCCTCCTTCAAAACCTATTTTCTTAGAATATCCAGAACGAGATTTAGCCCCTTTGTGACCACGTGTAGATGTTCCTCCTTTTCCAGAACCTTCTCCACGACCTATTCGTTTACTGTTATTTCTAACTGAACCTGTTGCAGGTTTTAAGTTGTATAATTCCATGTGTTCGTTTATTTTGCTTCTTCTACAGAAACTAAATGATTAACTTTATTTATCATTCCAAGGATATTAGACGTGTCGTTATGTTCTACTGTTTGTCCAATTTTCTTTAAACCTAAAGCTTCTAATGTTAGCTTTTGACTCTTGGTACGATTAATAGCACTTTTTACTTTAGTTACTTTTATCTTTCCCATTTTATCCTTGAATTATCCGTTAAAAACCTTATCTAATGATATCCCACGTTGCTTCGCTACAGTTGCCGCACTTCTTAATTGTAATAATGCGTCAAATGTTGCTTTTACCACGTTATGAGGGTTAGAAGAACCTTGGTTTTTAGAAAGTACATCTTGTACTCCTACAGATTCCAATACCGCACGTATAGCTCCACCTGCAATAACTCCAGTACCTGCTGCTGCTGGAAGTAATAAAACTCTAGCACCGCCATATTTACCTTTTTGCTCGTGTGGAAGTGTTCCTTTATCTAAAGGAATACGAACTAAATTCTTTTTAGCGTCCTCAACCGCTTTCGAGATTGCTTCTGCTACTTCTTTAGACTTTCCTAAACCTTGACCAACAACACCGCTCTCATCTCCTACAACAACAATTGCAGAGAATCCGAAGGCTCTACCACCTTTCGTTACCTTAGTAACACGTTGTATTCCAACTAAACGATCTTTTAAATCTAAGCCACTTGGTTTAACAAGTTCTACGTTTTTATAATCTTGATACATATCTTTTAGAATTTAAGTCCTCCTTCTCGAGCACCTTCTGCTAATGATTTAACTCTACCGTGGTATAAATATCCACCTCTATCGAAAGTGATAGCTTCTACCCCAGCTTTTGCTGCTTTATCTGCTATTAACTTCCCAACAGCCGCCGATACTTCATTTTTAGTACCTTCAGTTGTAATTCCTTTATCTCTAGAAGAAGCCGCTGCAAGAGTCTTTCCACTTACATCATCTACCACCTGCGCATAAATTTCTTTATTGCTTCGGTATACCGATAATCTTGGTTTACTTGCAGTACCCATAAGGTTCTTACGGATTCTTTTTCTGATTTTATCTCTTCTCTTTTCTTTTGAAAATGCCATAACTCCTTTATTAAGCTGATTTACCTGCTTTTCTTCTCACTTGTTCACCTACAAACCTAATTCCTTTTCCTTTGTAAGGTTCTGGAGTACGGAATGAACGAATTTTCGCCGCTACCTGACCAACTAACTGCTTGTCAAAAGAAGTTAATTTAATAATAGGGTTCTTACCTTTTTCAGCAATAGCCTCTACGGTTACCTCAGGAGCTATATCCATCACTATATTATGTGAAAAACCAACAGCCAAATCTAATTTTTGTCCTTGATTAGAAGCTCTATATCCTACTCCTATCATTTCTAATTCTTTAGTGAATCCTTTAGATACACCTTCTACCATATTATGGATTAAAGATCTATACAAACCGTGTTTAGATTTAAAGTCTTTCTTCTCAGAAAACCTTTCTAGCAAAACTTGATCGTCTTCCACTTTAATATCTATATCAGAAAATTCTTGAGTTAATTCTCCCAATTTTCCCTTTACAGTTACCATACCATCATTTACGCTTACCGTAACACCTTCTGGAATTGCAACTGGACTTTTACCTATTCTTGACATAATTTTTGTCTTTTAAAATTTAGTAAACGTAGCAAAGTACTTCGCCTCCAACTTTCTCTTTCTTAGCTTGCGTTCCTGTCATTACTCCGTGAGAAGTAGAAACAATAGCAATACCTAAACCATTCAAGATTCTAGGAAGTTCGTCTGCACCAGCATATTTACGTAAACCAGGTTTACTTATTCTGTTCAATTTCTTAATCACTGACTCTTTAGTGTCTTTATCGTACTTAAGAGCAATTTTGATAGTCCCCTGAGCGGTTTCCTCCTCAAACTTGTAACTAAGAATGTATCCTTGGTCGAACAAAATCTTTGTCATTTGCTTCTTTAAGTTAGAAGCCGGAATTTCTACTACTCTATGGCTTGCTGCCACCGCATTTCGAATTCTCGTTAAATAATCTGCAATAGGATCTGTATTCATTTACTTAAATTTGTGGTTGTGGTTTTCTCAATAGAACCTGCAACCTGTTTATAATTTTACCAGCTTGCCTTTTTAACACCTGGAATTAATCCTTGATTAGCCATTTCTCTAAACATAACACGAGAAAGACCAAACTGTCTCATATAGCCTTTTGGTCTACCTGTTAATTTACAACGGTTGTGTAAACGTACAGGAGAAGAGTTTGCAGGTAGTTTTTGTAAACCTTCATAATCCCCAGCTTCCTTTAAAGCGGCTCTTTTTTCGGCATACTTTTTTACCATTTTTTCTCTCTTCACCTCACGGGCTTTCATTGATTCTTTAGCCATAATTAATTCTTTTTAAAAGGTAATCCTAGTTCAGTTAACAATGATTTCGCTTCTTTATCTGTAGTTGCGGTCGTTACAAAAGTAATATCCATTCCTGAAACTTTGTTCACTTTATCGATATTAATTTCTGGGAAAATTATTTGCTCAGTAACTCCTAAACTATAATTTCCTCTCCCGTCAAATCCAGTAGCTTTTATTCCGCTAAAATCACGTACACGTGGAAGTGAAGCTGTGATTAAACGATCTAAAAATTCATACATGCGTTCTCCTCTTAACGTAACTTTGGCGCCAATTGGCATACCTTTACGTAATTTAAATGAAGCAACATCTTTTTTAGACATAGTAGATACGGCTTTTTGACCAGAAATCGCAGTAAGTTCATCTACAGCGTGATCAATAAGTTTCTTGTCAGCTACAGCAGCCCCAACTCCCCTACTAAGAACAATCTTAGAAAGTTTGGGAACCTGCATTACATTTTCGTAACTGAATTCTTCTGTAAGAGCTTTAATGACCTTGTCTTTATACTCTTGTTTAAGTCTTGGTACGTAACTCATAACTAAATTACTTCATTAGATTTTTTTGAAAATCTTACTTTTTTCTCTCCTTCTACCTTATATCCAACACGTGTAGTGTTTCCATCCTTATCTAATAAAGAAAGATTAGATATATGTATAGGTGCTTCTTTTTTCACAATGCCTCCTTGCGGATTAGATGCGCTTGGTTTCTCATGTTTTGAGATCATATTCACACCTTCAACAATTGCTTTATTTTTCTCAATCAATACCTTGTGTATTTTTCCTTCTTGACCTTTATGGTCACCAGCAATTACACGTACTGTATCTCCTGATTTGATTTTAAGCTTTGTCATTTTTTCTGTATTAAAGCACTTCTGGTGCCAGTGATACAATCTTCATAAATTGTTTATCACGAAGTTCTCTTGCAACAGGTCCAAAAACACGTGTTCCTCTCATCTCTCCCGTTGGGTTTAATAAGACACAAGCATTATCGTCAAAACGAATATATGATCCGTCTGCCCTACGCACTTCTTTTTTGGTACGAACAACAACTGCTGTTGAAACTGCTCCCTTCTTAATGCTTCCATTAGGAGTAGCTTCCTTTACACTAACAACGATTTTGTCTCCAACAGAAGCGTAACGCTTCTTTGTACCTCCCAATACTCTAATGGCTAAAACTTCTTTAGCGCCGGTATTGTCTGCTACTTTTAATCTAGACTCTTGTTGTACCATAATTACTTCGCTCTTTCAATTATTTCTACTAATCTCCAACATTTAGATTTACTCAAAGGTCTTGTTTCCATGATCCTTACTGTATCTCCTTCGTTGCAGTCGTTTGTCTCGTCGTGTGCTACATACTTTTTAGTCTTCAAGACGTACTTCCCGTACATGGGATGTTTCATCTTTTTTACTTCAGCAACAACAATAGATTTCTCCATTTTGCTACTAGTAACAACACCTACCCGTTCTTTTCTTAAGTTTCTTTTTTCCATCTTACTTCAGCAGAATTATTGTAATTCTCTTTTTGTGATTTCTGTAGTCAAACGCGCGATAGTCCTTCTTACAGTTCTCAACTGTGCCGGGTTATCTAAAGGCGTGATTGCATGTGCCATCTTTAAATCTCTATAAGATTGTTTAGAGCTAGCTACTTGCTCGTGCAAGTCCGCTACAGATAATTCTTTTACTTCTGATTGTTTCATAATTAAAAAATTATTCTTGATAATCTCTAGCTATAATAAATTTGGTTCTCACCGGTAATTTTTGAGCTGCTAAACGCAATGCTTCTTTTGCAATGGCTTGAGGCACCCCTCCAATTTCGAATAAAATTCTTCCCGGTTTAACAACTGCTGCCCAATACTCTACGTTACCTTTACCCTTACCCATACGAACCTCTAGAGGCTTTTTAGTAATTGGCTTATCTGGGAAAATTTTGATCCATAAAGATCCTTCCCTCTTCATATAACGAGTGGCTGCAATACGTGCAGCTTCAATTTGGCGCGCAGTAACAAAATTAGAGTCTAATGATTTGATTCCGAAGGTACCGTTCGAAAGCCTATGCCCTCTACCGGCATTTCCTTTCATACGTCCTTTTTGTTGCTTACGATATTTTGTTCTTTTAGGCTGTAACATTTCTTATGCTTTAAAAAATTACTTTCTACGACGTGATTTGTTACCACCTCGACCAGATCCAGATTTCCCTCCTTGCTTCTTAGATAATCCAACAAGTGGAGAAAGTTCTCTTTTTCCGTAAACCTCACCTTTCATGATCCATACTTTAACACCCAACCTACCGTAAGTAGTGTGAGCTTCTACTAAAGCATAGTCAATATCGGCTCTAAATGTGGAAAGAGGGATTCGTCCATCTTTGTATGATTCTGAACGTGCCATCTCTGCCCCGTTTAAACGACCAGAAATTTGGATTTTGATTCCTTCAGAATTCATACGCATTGCAGCAGCAATAGCCATCTTTATCGCACGACGATATGAGATTCTATTCTCAATTTGTCTAGCAATACTTGCTCCCACTAGATGGGCATCAACTTCAGGTCTTTTAATTTCAAAAATATTAACCTGAACCTCTTTACCCGTAATTTTTTTAAGCTCTTCTTTTAACTTGTCTACCTCTTGTCCACCTTTCCCAATAATGATACCAGGTCTAGCTGTAGTGATAGTAACGGTTACAAGTTTAAGCGTGCGCTCAATAATTACTCTAGATACACTAGCTTTAGAAAGACGAGCATGGATATACTTTCTAATCTTATCGTCTTCAGCTAATTTATCGCCGTAGTCATTTCCTCCGTACCAGTTAGATTCCCATCCACGAATGATACCAAGTCTATTTCCGATTGGATTTGTTTTTTGTCCCATACTACTTCTTAGCTTTGTGTATTATTTTTAGATCCCAACACTAATGTAACGTGGTTCGATCTTTTTCTTATTCTATGTGCTCTTCCTTGCGGTGCAGGACGCAGTCTTTTCAACATACTTCCACCATCCACACGAATTTCTTTTACAAACAACTCTGCCTCTTCAACACTCGCATCTTCATTTTTTGCTTGCCAGTTAGCTATAGCTGACAACAAAAGTTTCTCTAATCGACGAGAAGCTTCTTTAGAATTGAATTTTAAGATTTGAAGCGCTTTTTCTA
Source organism: Mesonia ostreae (assembly GCF_031845265.1). Lineage (NCBI taxonomy): Bacteria > Pseudomonadati > Bacteroidota > Flavobacteriia > Flavobacteriales > Flavobacteriaceae > Mesonia > Mesonia ostreae. The sequence goes on from NZ_JAVRBG010000014.1 coordinate 52,678, forward strand.
CACCTTCACCCCTTACTAAATCCGCTACTAAGCGCATTTTTCTTGGGGAAGTAGGGCAGTTATTTAGTTTTGCAAAAGCTATCTGCTTTTTAGCTTCCTTTATTTGCTCTGCTCTTTCTCTTTTACGAACTCCCATAGCTTCAATTATTTTTTACCTTTATTTTTCGCACCTTGGTGTCCTCTATACGAGCGAGTTGGTGAAAATTCTCCTAATTTATGACCTACCATATTCTCTGTTACATATACAGGAACAAATTGTTTCCCATTATGAACTCCTATAGTTTGCCCTACAAAATCTGGAGTAATCATAGAAGCCCTAGACCAAGTTTTGATCACAGATTTCTTACCAGACTCAACATTTTGAGTTACCTTTCTCTCTAATTTATAGTGAACGTAAGGTCCTTTTTTTAATGAACGTGCCATATCTTATTATTTCTTTCTACGTTCTACAATATACTTATTACTCGACTTGGTTTTAGAACGAGTTCTGAAACCTTTAGCAGGAAGACCTTTTCTAGATCTTGGATGACCTCCAGCAGATTTTCCTTCTCCACCTCCCATTGGGTGATCGACAGGATTCATCACAACCGGTCTTGTTCTAGGCCTTCTTCCCAACCATCTACTTCTACCAGCCTTACCAGACACTAACAACTGATGATCACTGTTAGAAACAGCTCCAATAGTTGCCATACAACCTGCTAATATCATTCTAACTTCACCAGAAGGAAGTTTAACTGTAGCGTATTTCCCTTCTCTTGCCATTAATTGAGCAAAAGAACCTGCACTCCTCGCCATCACAGCTCCTTGCCCAGGACGAAGTTCCATACAAGAAATAATAGTACCTAATGGTATTTGGCTTAAAGGCATCGCATTTCCTATTTCAGTAGCCACATCTGCATCTCCTGACACTAGGTTTTGACCTACCTGCAAACCGTTTTGTGCGATTACGTAACGCTTTTCGCCATCTTGATAATTTAATAACGCAATAAAAGCGGTTCTATTCGGATCATATTCTATAGAAGCGACTGTTGCAGGAATCCCTGATTTGTCTCTCTTAAAATCGATGATACGATAGCGCTTTTTATGACCTCCACCTATGTAGCGCATGGTCATTTTTCCTTGACTGTTTCTACCTCCAGATCTTTTGTTCGGAGCGAGCAAGCTCTTCTCCGGCTTATCAGTACTAATGGCGTCATACCCATTAACTACTCTAAAACGCTGACCAGGAGTGATTGGTTTTAACTTTCTAACCGACATTCTCTAATTCTTAAAGATTAGTATATAAATCTATAGTTTCTCCTTCCGCCACCTGTACAATTGCTTTCTTATAAGCACTTGTTTTACCAGTTACAACTCCCGTTTTTGTATACCGAGATTTGCGATCAGGACGGACATTCATTGTGCGAACTTTTTCAACTGAAACGCCATAAGCAGACTCAACTGCATCTTTGATTTCAATCTTGTTCGACTTATTATTTACTACAAATGCAAAACGATTGTTTAACTCACTATCGCTAGTTGCTTTTTCTGTAATAATAGGTTTTATTAAGATACTCATAACGTTTATTTGCTAAAATTCGACTCAATTCCTTCTAACGCACCTTCCAAAACTATCACTTTTTTCGCATTAAGTATTTTATAAGTACTTAGCTCAGAGGAAGTTATAACTTCAGAAGTTTTTAAATTACGTGATGACAAATATACATTTTTATTTGAACCACCCAAGATTATTAGAGATTTTTTACTTTCTGCACCAATACCTTTTAAAACTTCTATTAAATTTTTAGTTTTTGGAACATCAAATTGAAAATCTTCTACCACAACTATTTCGTTGTTTTTAGCTTTTTGACTAAGAACTGATTTACGTGCAAGACGCTTTAAGTTCTTATTTAATTTAAAACCGTAGTTTCTTGGTCTTGGTCCAAAAATACGACCTCCACCTCTAAAAATACCAGACTTAATACTACCAGCTCTAGCGGTACCAGTACCCTTTTGCTTTTTAATCTTTCTAGTACTTCCAATAATCTCTGCGCGTTCTTTAGCTTTATGCGTTCCTTGTCTTTGATTTGCCAAGAATTGCTTTACATCTAAATAAACAGCATGATCATTAGGTTCTATTCCGAAAACAGCATCAGAAAGGTTTGCCTCTCTACCTGTTTCTTTTCCTTTAATATCTACAACTGCTACTTTCATTACTTCTGAATAGTTACGTAAGCGTTCTTATGACCAGGTACACATCCCTTAACAACAAGTAAATTCTTGTCTGCCACAACTTTTAACACTTTAAGATTTTGTACTTTCACTTTTTCTCCACCCATTCTTCCGGCCATACGCATTCCCTTGAAAATTCTCGCAGGATACGATGCAGCACCAACAGATCCTGGTGCTCTCAACATACTTTGTTGACCGTGAGTTCTTGTAGATCCTCTAAAGCCGTGTCTTTTCACAACTCCCTGAAAACCTTTTCCTTTAGAAGTACCTGCTACATCCACAAATTCTCCTTCAGTAAAATGTTCTACGGTGATTTCATCACCTAATTTAAGTTCACTTGCATAACCTTGGAACTCGACAACTTTGCGCTTAGCAACAGTACCAGCTTTCTTAAAGTGCCCTTGAGCAGCTTTAGTAGAAGCTTTGTCTGATTTGTCATCGAAACCAAGTTGAAGTGCTTCGTACCCGTCAACCTCATTGGTTCTGACTTGGGTAACTACGCATGGTCCAGCTTGAATAACGGTACAAGGAATGTTCTTCCCGTTCTCGTCAAAAATGCTGGTCATACCGATTTTTTTTCCTATTAACCCAGACATAATTATTAATTTAAATTATTTATTTAAAAGTATTCAGGATTGAAAATACCTTCCAATCCTGAATGTATCTTTCCGTTTTTCCTTCGCTCGAAGCTCCAGACATGTAGCTTTCTACGTTAGCAGAAAACTTTTTTATCCATTTTCCAAAATAGAAACCTTAAAAATTTTTTCAGATTATAAGGTTACATTTCCAAAGAAATTGATTAAACTTTAATCTCTACTTCCACACCACTTGGCAACTCCAATTTCATTAACGCATCAATGGTTTTTGAAGAAGAAGAGTAGATATCTAATAGTCTTTTATAAGAACTAAGTTGAAATTGCTCTCTCGCCTTTTTGTTAACGTGCGGAGAACGCAATACGGTAAATATCTTTTTGTGTGTTGGCAATGGGATTGGACCCGTTACTACAGCACCAGTAGTTTTTACTGTTTTTACAATCTTCTCAGCAGATTTATCTACCAAGTTGTAATCGTAAGATTTTAATTTTATTCTGATTTTCTGACTCATGTTACTTGATATTAGTCGTTAGTTCCTTTTGCTGCTTTGATTACTTCTTCTGAAATACTAGAAGGAGTTTCAGCAAAATGAGAAAATTCCATTGTAGAAGTTGCTCTACCCGAAGATAAAGTTCTTAGCGTAGTTACATAACCAAACATTTCTGCCAAAGGCACTAATGCTTTGATTACTTTTGCACCAGATCTATCTGACATATCATTAACCTGACCTCTTCTTTTGTTAAGGTCACCTACGATATCCCCCATATTCTCTTCTGGAGTAACTACCTCATTCTTCATCATTGGCTCAAGAATTATCGCACCAGCTCCTTTTGCTGCCGCTTTGTAACCCATTTTTGCGGCCAATTCAAAAGATAATTGATCTGAATCTACAGGGTGAAAAGAACCATCCTTTAAAACAACCTTTAAAGAATCCATTTGGAAACCAGCTAAAGGCCCATTTTTCATTGCTTGTGCAAATCCTTTCTCTACAGACGGAATAAATTCTTTAGGAACACGTCCACCTTTAATTTCATCTACAAACTGCAAACCAGTTCCTTCGAAGTCTTCATCTACAGGACCCATTTCAAATACAATATCAGCAAATTTACCACGACCCCCAGATTGTTTCTTATAAACTTCTCTATGTTGTGCAGTTTTAGTTACCGCTTCTTTATACTCTACTTGAGGCTCACCTTCGTTAACCTCTACTTTAAATTCTCTTTTTAAACGATCCACTAAAATTTCGATATGCAATTCACCCATACCAGAAATAATAGTTTGACCTGAGATCTCATCTGTTTTCACAACAAAAGTTGGATCCTCTTCTGCTAATTTAGCTAAAGCCATCCCCATCTTATCTACATCTGCTTTAGTTTTTGGCTCTACCGCGATACCAATTACTGGCGCTGGAAAAGTCATAGATTCTAAAACCACAGGATGATCCAAATCGGTCAACGTATCTCCCGTTTTAATATCTTTAAATCCAACTGCCGCTCCAATATCCCCAGCCTCAATTCTATCGATAGGCTCTTGCTTATTCGCATGCATTTGGTACATTCTAGAAATTCTTTCTTTCTTACCAGATCTATTATTCAAAACATAAGAACCAGCATCTAAAGAACCTGAATAGGTTCTAAAGAAGGCCAAACGTCCCACGAAAGGATCGGTAGCAATTTTAAATGCCAATGCAGAAAATGGAGAATCTACGTGAGGTTTACGAGACTCATCTTCACCAGTGTCGGGATTAGTCCCAACAATCGCATCGATATCTAATGGAGATGGCAAGTAACGCATTACTGCATCCAGCATTGCCTGAACTCCTTTGTTTTTAAAAGCAGAACCACACATCATAGGTATGATAGACATATCTATAGTTGCCGCTCTTAAAGCTGCAATAATTTCATCTTCTGTAATAGAATTTTCATCCTCAAAGAATTTCTCCATTAAGGTTTCATCATATTCTGCTACAGCTTCAACTAGCTCAGCTCTGTATTTATTTACATCTTCTAAAAGTTCTTCAGGAATCTCAATTTCATTATAAGTCATCCCGAAGTTATCATCATCCCAAACAATTGCTTTTTTGGAAATCAAATCAACTACACCTTTAAAATCTAATTCATCACCAATTGGCACTTGCAATGGTACTGGATTACCTCCAAGCATTTCTCTAACTTGCTTACACACGTTAAAGAAATCTGCACCCTGACGGTCCATTTTATTTACAAATCCTAATCTAGGTACTTTATATTTATCTGCTTGCCTCCAAACGGTTTCAGACTGTGGCTCAACACCATCTACCGCACTAAACAAAGCTACAACACCATCCAATACACGCAAAGAACGCTCTACCTCTACTGTAAAGTCAACGTGACCTGGAGTATCGATAATATTTACTGTAAATTCTGTATCTTTATACATCCATTTACAGTGTGTTGCAGCAGAAGTAATTGTAATACCTCTTTCTTGCTCCTGCTCCATCCAGTCCATAGTAGCCGCACCTTGATGCGTTTCACCTATCTTATGGTTTACTCCTGTGTAGAACAAAATACGTTCCGTAGTTGTTGTTTTTCCAGCATCAATATGCGCTGCAATACCAATATTTCTTGTATATTTTAAATCTCTTTGTGCCATTGTTTCTAGAATCTAAAGTGTGAGAATGCTTTATTTGCTTCTGCCATTCTATGCGTATCTACTCTTTTCTTAACCGCAGCACCTTCTTCTTTAGCCGCAGCTAAAACTTCAGCAGCTAATTTTGCAGCCATTCCTTTTTCGTTACGTTTACGCGAAAATGAGATTAACCACTTCATAGCGGTTGATACTTTTCGGTCTGGTCTAATTTGATTTGGAATTTGAAATGTTGCTCCCCCAACACGCCTACTTCTCACTTCTACGTGAGGCATAACGTTAGATAAAGCATCTTTCCACAACTCTAAAGCAGTTTTTTCTTCGTCTTGATTTTTCTCCTCTACAATCGCCATAGCATCGTAGAAAATCTTAAAAGCTACCGATTTCTTACCATCCCACATCATCATGTTAACGAAACGAGTCACTAACTGATCGTTAAACTTTGGATCTGGTAAAAGAGGTCTCTTTTTTGCCTGTTTTTTTCTCATGTCTTCTCTTTAAAAGTTGTTAATTACTTCTTAGGGCGTTTGGCACCGTATTTAGATCTTCTTTGCGTTCTTCCCTCAACACCTGCGGTATCTAAGGCTCCACGAACAATATGGTATCTAACTCCTGGTAAATCCTTTACCCTTCCACCTCTAACTAATACTATCGAGTGCTCTTGTAGATTGTGTCCCTCTCCTGGAATGTATGCGTTAACTTCCTTACCGTTTGTTAACCTTACCCTCGCTACTTTACGCATCGCCGAGTTAGGCTTCTTAGGTGTAGTTGTATAAACACGCGTACAAACTCCACGACGTTGTGGGCACGAATCCAAAGCAGCCGATTTACTCTTCTTAGTTATTTTGGTTCTTCCTTTACGTACTAATTGTGAAATTGTTGGCATAATTTCTTTTACACTAATTATGTTAAAAAATATTTCCCCTATTTTTAGGGTTTGCAAATTTAGAAATAAATATGAAATATTCAAATAATTATTAATTTAATTTCAGTGAGATTTTGATTCTTAGCAAATTGTACGCTATTTTCGTTCTATCAACGTTATTCCTAAAAAGACATTAGTGAAATTAAAAATCTTCTTTTACCCCCTTTTATTTCTAAGCTTTAACTACAGTTTTAGCCAAGAGCTTCACCTGTTTCTTTTCAGCGAAAGCGAAAAAGAGCAAGAAGTTATTGATGAAATAAATTACAAGAAAAATCACACCGATATCAATTCCATACAAATTACCTTGACGGATTTTAAACAACAACTTTTTAAACAAGGCTATATTGATGCGGAAATTATAAAAGCAGAAAACAAAACTTCAAAACCTACTAAAAGCTTTCGGTATAAAATTTCTCTTGAAAAAAAATACTCCTATATAAACATACAACTTCCTGAGGGCTTTACCGAAAAATCAAAAAGCAAACTTTTTGAAGAAGCAAATACAACTAATGTAACCAGAATCCCCATCATACACCTTGAAGAAAAAATTAACGAGATCAATAATTTTCTAGCCAATCAAGGAAAGCCTTTCACGTATTCTGAATTGACAGAAATCAGTAAAGAAAATGATTCCCTCTTCGGAAAATTGCAAAACACCTCTTCCAATATTCGAAGCATTACAAAAATTGAAATTAAAGGTTATGACAAATTTCCAAAAAATTACACCACACATTACCTTAACCTAAGAAAGGGACAATTATTCAATAAACTGAAAATCGACGAAAAAGTAGACCGACTCAAAGACTTAAGTTTTAGCGAATCTACCAGAAACCCTGAAGTACTTTTTCAAAAAGACTCAACCACGGTCTTTTTGTATTTAAAAAAGAAAAACTCCAATAGCTTCGACGGGTATTTAGGATTTGCTACCACCGAAGAAAGTCAGAAATTAGAATTGAACGGCTATTTGAATTTACAACTAGAGAATAATTTCAACTTCGGAGAGAAATTCAGCATTTTGTATCGAAATGACGGCGAGCAACAATTAGAATTTGATGCAAATCTAGAACTACCATATATATTCAACACTCCCTTAGGCATAGAACTAAATCTAAATTTATTTAAAAGAGACTCCACGTACACCAATACACAAAAAAGCATTAAAACCAATTACCAATTAAATCCTAAAATAGAATTTAGCATTGGTTACCTTCAAGAGGATTCTAATAAACTGCAAAATGATAACATCATTTCATCCAATGAAGACTTTATTAGCAACAGATTCTTACTTGGAGCCGAATTTTATGTGCAACGTAATCCAAATTCTTTTTTCCGAAGAAATTCTTTTTTCACTACTGAAATTGGTATTGGCTCGCGAAAAACAGATACGAAAAAAGAACAACAACAAATTTATTGCATTCGTGGTGCATACCAATTCATATTCCACCCTAGAAACGCTATAAATTTACGTAACACCTCTGGATTTATAAACTCTGACAGCTACCTAACTAATGAACTTCTTCGCATTGGAGGCATCAACAGCATTAGAGGTTTTGAAGAAAACAGTATTAATGCTAACCTATTTAGTGCCTTTCAGTTAGAATATCAGTATTTGCTTTCTAGCAGCATTTACGCACATACCATCACAGATTATGCAGTTATTGAAAGTCCAGAAATCAAAAATCATAAGAATTTGGTAAGTTTTGGCTTCGGAATGGGCCTAAAAACCAAAGTGGGCAACCTAAAGCTTATGTTTGCGAATGGCAAAACAGATGACCAAAAGTTTGATTTTAGCAACACAAAAGTACACATTCAATTGATCGCTAGATTTTAACATTTACCACCAAATAAGGGGCACAATCAAAATTAAATCTAAAGTTTAGACCAAAATAGTTGTGTAATTAAGATATTATTAAGATTTTTGGCCTTGGCTAATTCAAATAAATTATAAAATGAGAACAAAGTTTAGTGGAATTCTAACGCTATTACTAGCGTTTGTGGTGCAAATTACGTTTGCACAAGAGAAAACAGTATCTGGGACGGTGACCGATGATCAAGGTCTCCCGTTACCAGGAGTTAACATTATCATCAAAGGAACATCATCTGGTACCCAGACTGATTTTGATGGTAATTACAATTTAGAAACATCAAATGGCTCAACCTTAGTGTTTAGTTATATTGGTTTCGAAACGCAAGAGATTACTATAGGTGCAGCAAGCTCTTACAACATTACTATGGAAGCAGGGAACACCCTTGATGAAGTGGTGGTAACTGCTTTAGGTATTAAAAGAAAAAAGGATCAAATTACCACAGCTTATGAAGTTGTAGATAGTGAGTCGCTCAATAAAGCTAACAACCCAGATGTTTTTCAAGGTTTAGCTGGTAAAGTTACTGGGCTTCAAATTACAAAAACGAATAGTGGAGTTAATTCAAGTAATAGAATTATTTTACGTGGTAATAGATCTATCTCTGGGGATAATCAAGCGTTAATTGTAGTAGACGGCGCAATTTCAAACGCTAATTTTTTACAATCTATTGATCCAAATACAATAGAGTCCGTGAATGTTATTAAAGGTGCCAACGGATCTGCCCTTTATGGACAACAAGGTTCAAATGGTGTTATCGTTGTCACAACTAGAAAAGGCACCGATACAGGAAAAATGATTGTTAATGTAAAATCTACTATAGATTTTGAAACGGTTGCATTCGTTCCTGAGCAACAAACTAGGTATGGACAAGGATGGGATTATGGAAATGGTCCTGAGCTTATTACTTATGAAAATGGCGCGTGGGGACCAGAATTTGATGGACAAATGGCTAATATCGGTCTTCCTCAAGCTGATGGAACTTACATTACAGCTCCATACAGCTCTAGAGGTGGAGATCACATTAAAGATTTTTTCCAAACAGGAACTACTTACCAGAATGGAGTAACTATCTCTTCAGGTGATGAAGAAGGGTATTCTTTCTTTTCTGCTCAAAATCAAAGAACAGAGTTTGTTATAAAGAATGACAAATTAAACAAATCTACTTTTAATTATAAAGGAGGAAAAACATTGGGTAAATGGCGCATTGGTGGTAATGCTACGTATTCTTATACTGCTACTGAAGAATCTTATGCACGTGACTTTAACAATAGTATATTTAGACAATTGGTTCAAACACCTACAAATGTACCTATTGAAGCTTTTGCAAATTCAGGAAATGAAGGACATTGGAATGGATATTACTTAAATCCATACTGGGTTAGAGATAATAAAAGAAGGAACATAGATTCTAATAGGTTTAATTTATTAGGAGAAATTGAATACTCTTTTAATGATAACATCCAAGCATTAATAAGAACAAACGGGTTATTCAATTACAACAATAACCAGTCTTACGGAAATGAATACAAAGAACCTCTTTCTGTTCAAGCTATAACTAATAATGGGGAGAATAGAAATCAATCTTCTTACTATTCAACTTATAATTCTCAATACCAAAAATATTATACAGATGCTATTGTAAGTTTTAGTTATCCAGATTTAGTAGATGACTTTACCTTCGATGCTAATATTGGTTTGAATAATCAGTATGAAAAAGTAACTCAAGTTAATGTAGGAGGAAGTGGTTTAACTGTTCCTAATTTATATTCTACAACAAACTTGTCTGGCGAATTCGATAAAAATTATACTGGAGATAGCAGAAGTTCATCTCGTAGATATGGTGTTTATGGTAATTTAGATATAGGATATAAAGATTTTCTATTCTTAAACGTTACTGGACGTAATGACTGGTCTTCTGTTCTTGCAAAAGAAAACAATAGTTTCTTTTACCCAAGTGCGGGATTATCGTTTATTCCAACAAAAGCATTCCCGAGTCTAAAAGGAGATGTTTTAAATTATGCTAAAATAACGGCTAGTGTAGTAAAGGTAGGTTCTGATGGCCAAATACAACCTTACAGAATTAACTCTTTGTATACGCAAGGATATGGTTTCCCATATGGCGGAAATAATTCTTTTGTTTTACCATTATCACAAACTGACCCTGCACTTGAACCTGAATTCACTAGCTCACAAGAGGTTGGACTTAACTTAGGATTTTTTAACGACCGAGTGACTTTTGATGGTACTTATTATCAGTTTACTACTGATAATCAGATCACGACAATTAGCACACCTGCTTCCTCTGGTTTAAGTAGTGCTACTGTTAACTTAGCTGAAACTGAAGGATGGGGAACAGAATTGGATTTAGGAATAGTACCTATTAGAACTGATGATTTTCAGTGGAATGTTAATTTTGGTTTTACAAAAAACTATACTGAAGTAGTATCTGTTACAGATGAGACTAATGAAGTTAGAATTGGAGGTAATAATGCATCTGGTATTTTTGCAATTGCGGGTGAGCAGTTCCCAACACTAAAGACTACAGGATATGCTAGAGATGACCAAGGAAGAGTTATTGTTGATCCACTTACTGGAAACCCTGAGACGGCCTCAGATTTACAAGTTCAAGGTAATACGACTCCTGATTATATTTTAAACCTAAATACATCTCTAACTTACAAAGGACTTACTCTTTCTGCTACTATGGACTATAGAACAGGTCATGTATTTTACTCTCAAAGTTATAGTGGATATTTATTTAGTGGACAGACGGTTGAAAGTGCACAGGGAGGCAGAACAGCCTTTATATTCCCTAACTCTGCAATCCCTAACCCTGACGGAGATGGTTATATTGCAAACACCTCTGTTCCTACAGCGGGATCTGGAATAGAATTTTCAGATTATTACGGTAGTAGTGCTGTTAGTGGGGTTGCTGAAAATTCAGTTTTTGATGCGACCGCTTTTAAACTTAGAGAATTGTCTCTTAGATACGATATTAATAAAGATCTTTTAGAGAATACTTTATTAACAGGAGTATCTATTAGTGCTGTTGCAAGAAATTTATTTATACTTTTCCCTGAGGAAAATAGAGGATACAATGATCCTGAAACTAATTTCAGTAATGGATCTAACGCTATTGGTATTGCTTCTTTAGACCAATATCCTACAACGAGATCGTTTGGATTTGGTATTAACCTAACATTTTAAAAAAAAGAAAAATGAAAAAAATAAGTATATTAAATATTATTTTAATAGCTTCCCTGACATTGACGTCTTGTTCTGAAGACTATTTAGATATTAACACGTCCCCTACAAATCCTTCATCAGAAACGGTGACTCCAGACTTAACTTTAGCTGGAGCTTTAACTACGCCTAATGATAATGCTGATATTAATGGAAGATTTTCGCCTCTAAGCGCAAATGCAAATGAACTAGGTGCTATTTTTATGAGCAATTGGGCTTCAAATGTTAATAGTTTTGCGGGAGGGTACTCTGATGAGTTTCGTCTTACTCTAACTAATTCATTTCATGCTAGTATATGGGATAACACCTATGAAGGTTTGGCTACTACTCAAGCCATTATTGATTATGATAGTGATAATTATGATAATCACAAAGCAATAGCGAGAATCAATAAAACTTTTTATTTCCAATATTTAGTAGATTTATATGGCGATATTCCATATTTTGAAGCGCTTCAAAGAGGAGACAACTATTATCCTACCTACGATGATGCACAAACTATATATAGAGATTTAATTGATCAATTAGATCTTGCTATAACTGAGATTAATGATGCAAACTCTGAAGATGTTTCAGTAGGAGCAGAAGATGTAGTTTTTAATGGCGATCTCTCTAGATGGATACAATTCGCTAATACGTTAAAACTAAGAATCTTATTAAGACAGTCTGAAATGGCAGATGGAGAAACTGCAAGTTATTTATCATCACAGTTTCAAAATCTTGAGAATAATTTTCTTTTATCAGATTCTTTTATAAACCCTGGATATACTAATTCTCAAGGGAAGCAAAATCCGTTTTATGAAATTTTTGCATTTGATGCAAATGGTACACCAGCTCAAAACTTAAACAGTATAGTTGGTGCTGATTACGCTGTAGAATTTTTAAAAGGAAATCAGCCTAATAACCCCAATTTATCTGAAACAATAGCAACAGGCATTTTTGATTCTAGAGTTGAAAGAATATACAAACCTCTAGCCGAAAATAATCCAGCGATTCCTACACCTGGAGAAGTGATTGGAGTAGTTCAAGGATACAATAGTTCTCAAGCACCAGATTTTCTATCAAATTTAGGGGAAGGTCTTCTTAAAGATTCGTCACAAAATCTTTATTTAATTACAGCTGCTGAAAGTTATTTTTTACAATCAGAAGCAGTTTTAAAAGGATATGTAAGTGGAGATGCTAAGTCACTATTTGAACAAGGAATTAGATCATCATTTGATATACTAGGTATTCCAGAAGATGCTGATTCTTACATACAGAATAGTAATAACTCAAATTTGATTGGATGGGATGGTAGCGCAAATAAATTAGAAGCTATTATGACCCAAAAATGGATAGCCCTCAATGGTTTTAATGGAATAGAATCTTGGATTGAATATACAAGAACCGGGTATCCTCAAGTTCCTTTAGCTACGATAGCTCAACAAAACAGTAAACCTGTTAGGTTATTATATCCATCTTCTGAATATTCTTCTAATGCCGCAAACGTACCTAATCAGTCTCAAAATGCTGCATTTGATACTCCTATATTTTGGGGTGTTAATTAATAAATAATTTAAAAATATCATTTAATATGAAAAATATAAAAATAATTTTAATGGCAATTATAGTCTCTACATTTGCAACATCTTGCTTAGTAGATGACGACGGAGCTACAGAATTTAATCAAGGTCCTGCTATAGTAGGTTTTGAATCTGATTTAGCACAAGTAAGCTATTTTGAAGATGAAGGAGTTGTATTAAAAGAATTCCCTGTAGCACTTCTTAGCAATGGTGGTGATGGGACAGTATCAGAGGAAAATATTTCTGTAAGTTACGAAATTGATGTTGCTAATTCTTCTGCTACAGAAGGCCAAGAATTCGATTTTGTAGATACCTCTGGTGTGTTTTATATACCTGCAGGTTCAAATACTGCTTTATTCCCTTTGAATATTAATACAGGTAATTTTGATCCGAGTCAACGTACAGAATTAATTTTAAATCTAACATCATCAAGCACTGATGGTGTTGTGATTTCATCTTTACATAATACTCTTTCTATTTCTTTTGTAGGGTGTATTTCTGATGTAGCAGATTATACATATAACGTAACCTACACGAATGAAGATTCTGGATCATCATCTGATCTTGGTCAACAAGTTATTTATGAAAATGAGGAAATAAATAGTTTTAGAACTGAATCTACCGGACCCTTTGCACCTGGTGGAAATGGTGAACCTGTAGATATGAGTGGTGTAACTTTTAGTGTTTTATGTGGAGATATTAATATTCCAGATCAAGGTCTTTTTCAGGGTATGTTTCCTAATCTAGTATCTCAATTAGAAGATACGAGTGTAGATCCAGAAACAGGAAACTTTCAATTAAAGTACAATGTTGTTACAGGACCAGACTCAAATATTAATGTAACGATGAATTACGAAAGGTTGTAAGTTAAAATAGTTAACAATATAAAATATAAAAAAATGAAGATAAATAAATATTTAATAATTGGATTTTCTCTTTTTACAGGATTAATTTTTACTTCTTGTAATGATGATGAATATGATTTTCCTGATTCTTCTGAAAAGCCTTTAGTTAGTCTCTCTTCAGAAAATACAGTTAACCTAGCAGAAGGCGATACTGCATATTTTTCTTTTAATGTAGAGTATGCAATTAATAAACCTATTATGTTTAGTGTTGTAACAGAAGAAGGTAGTGCTGATCCTTTTATAGACTTTACAATTGGAGATGGAGCTTTACCAGCTGATAATGGTAATTCAGCTAATAGTTTTTTAGTTACCGTTCCTGCTAATGTTACATCTTTTGAAGTTCCTGTTTATGGTAATCAAGATCTTTCAGTAAGTGAAGGTGCGGAAAATGTAGAATTATCTTTTACAATAACAGGTACAAGAACAGCAATAGTTAAAAATGAAACTATTAATTTAACTGTAAATTTTGAAGATGAGATTACTGATGAATTTATTGCAATATTGGATTGGGATGCAAATTATATGGATGAAGATGGTGAAACAAACTCGTTTTGTGATTTCGATTTAGATTTAGAAATCTATCCAGCAGCAGGAGGCGATCCAGTTGCAACTAGTTATAGCGCTTGTCCAGAAAGTATCTCTATTAATGATGGTGATTTACCTGATGGTGACTATGAGATCAAAGCTAGTTATTATACAAGTTCTGGAACTGCATTGCCAGTAGACTTTGAAAGTATTCCTGCGGTTGTTACTTTAGCTAAAAGAGGTATGTTCAATGAAATTGTTGACTTAACAGGAATATGGACAGATTTTGAAGCTGGATTAGACCCTAACGCTGATGGCGTTATCGATAACCCTGAATACTACGAAACTGTAGCTAACTTAAATATTTCTGGAACTACTTATACGGTTACGAATCCAACAAATGGAGACGTAATATTTCAAGGTAGAGCTCAGTAAGAATAAAAATTCTTAACAATTTTAAAAGCAGCCTATTTTTAGGCTGCTTTTTTTATTACTTTTGTTGCTATGAATGATTCTAAAATTTTTGGGGTTCATGCGGTGAAAGAAGCATTAGAAACCCAACAAGATATTGACAAGGTGTTTGTGCAAAAAGCTATTTCTAGCCCTGCCATTAAAGAAATTGAACATGCGGCAAAGAAGGCCAACATTCAAATTTCTTATGTTCCTGTCGAAAAATTAAATAAACTTTCTAAAAATGGAAATCACCAAGGAGTTGTTGCCAGTTGTTCTCCTATCCCTATCATAACGATAGAAAATCTAGTTGAGAATGCTTTCAAATCTACCTCCACCCCCATCTTTATTTTGCTAGATCAAATAAGTGATGTAAGAAATTTGGGCGCCATCATTAGAACTGCAGAGGCCATTAACGCACAAGGAATTATTCTTCCAAAACAAGGAACTGCCTCCATTAATGAGCAAACCGTAAAGACTTCTACGGGAGCTATTTTTAATATTCCTATTTGCAAAGTAGACCATTTAAAGGATGCTCTATTTTTCTTGCAATCCTATGAGGTAAAAAGCCTAGCGGCGACAGAGAAAACAGACCAGTTGGTTTATGATGTCGATTTAAATATTCCTATTGCATTAATTATGGGAAGTGAAGGAAAAGGGGTTACTTCTGGAATTCTTAAAATGGTTGATTATAAAGCCAAATTACCCATGCTTGGCTCTACTTCCTCTCTTAATGTATCTGTAGCTTGTGGTGCAATTTTATACGAAATTGTAAGGCAACGTTTGTAATGCACTAAACTGTAATTTAGACCAGATTACAGTGGAAAGAAGAATCCTACTGTGCTTTCTAGAAATAAATCAGATAAAGATTTGTAATTTAATAAGACTTTTTTTGCTTCGGAAGAACAGTTTTTAGCCGTGAGTGTTCAGTGTTCAGTGTTCAGTGTTTAGTATTGAGTAATCAGTATTCAGTGTCCAGTATTCTGTGTTCAGTAGCTAAGGTGATAAAAAAAAGAATTCGCTGTCAAATTTGATGTTGAAATTAATAAAACAACTTTCATTCAGACGGAAGCGCCGCGCAAGGAAGAATCTCTTAGTAACGTATCAAAGTCAATCAAAAAAAAATTTCAATTAATAAGACTTCTCCTCCTTCGGAAGAATCTTCTCTAGTCGTGAGTGTCCAGTATTCAGTAGCTGAGCTGTTAAAAAATAAGAATGCGCAGTCAAATTTGATGCTGAAATTAATAAAATAACTGTCATTCAGACGGAAGCGCCGCGCCAGGAAGAATCTCTTAGTAAGGTATCAAAGTAAATCAGAAAAAAATTTTCAATTAATAAGACTTCTTCAGACGTAAAGAATAATCAAATAGTTACTTATTCTTGTCTTGAAAAGTTTGGTCAGAACTCCATTTAAAATCTGTAGTATGAGTTGTAGATAAATTTTTAGACTCTTCCGAGGCTTCTGCTTCAACCTGCTCTTCTTCCTTATAAAGCTCGGACGAAGGAACAAAGTTTCCGTTCTCATCAAAATGTTTCATAAACTCATCTTCATGCTCATTGTAAGATGGTTTTTCCCATGCATAAGATATAGTAGGAATAGCACTTTTCTTATATATAAAAGCAAAAACAATTCCGCTAAGGAAACCAGAAAGATGCCCTTCCCAACTAATGCCTTCTTCTCCTGGTAGAAGCCCCCATATTAAACTTCCGTAAAGAAAAACAACAATTAAGGAGAGAGCAATGAGTCTATAATGTTTAGACCAAATTCCTTTAAAAAATAAAAAGCTAGAAAGAAGATAAACGATTCCGCTGGCACCAATATGCACACTTCCCTTATCTGCGATTAACCAAGTTAAAAGACCGGTTAAAAAAGCACCCCATAAAATGACTTTTAATGCGATTGGTTTATAAAAGTACAATAAGGCTATTAACAATACCAATAATGGAATACTATTGCTATACAAGTGATCTATACTGCCGTGAATAAACGGACTAAAGACAATTCCCCTTAGCCCAATTAAAGATTGAGGTTGCACGCCTAAGTAAGTCAAGTTTACATGAAACCGAATCTCTACCCAATAAATAATCCATAAAAGAAGTACGCTAAACAGAGGAACTGCTATGGTAAATAAAGAGAACTCTAAAGGTTGAGTTTTTCGCATGGATAACTTTTAAACCAATGTAAACAAAACTTTAACCAAACTTGTGCGATGTGTAAAATTGTCAGCGTTATTGTTATTTGTATTTTTGTAAAATGAATTCACCTTTAGCCGAACGTTTACGTCCCAAAAGTTTAGAAGACTATATTAGTCAAAAACATCTCGTTGGAGATAAAGGTTCTTTACGAACCCAGATAGAAAAAGGCATCATGCCTTCGCTTATATTATGGGGCCCTCCAGGCGTAGGAAAAACAACTTTGGCAAATATAGTGGCCGAGACAACAGACAGACCTTTCTACACCTTGAGTGCCATTAGCAGCGGAGTAAAAGATGTACGCGAAATAATTGAAAAGGCAAAAAAGCGAGATGGTTTATTTACTACAAAAAATCCTATCCTTTTTATTGACGAAATTCATAGATTCAGTAAATCGCAGCAAGATTCTCTTTTAGGAGCTGTAGAGAAAGGCTATGTCACTTTGATAGGTGCAACTACAGAAAATCCTAGTTTTGAGGTTATTCCTGCCCTTCTCTCTCGTTGCCAAGTTTATGTGCTTAACTCCTTCACGAAAGCCGATTTAATCGAGCTTTTGGAGAGAGCGATTAAAAAAGACACCATGCTAAGTTCTAAGAAAATTGAACTTAAAGAAACCGAGGCTTTACTTAGAGCCAGTGGTGGCGATGCGCGTAAACTTCTTAATATTTTTGAGCTACTTGTTAATTCTGAAGGGAAAGACGAAATTATTCTAACCAACAAAATGGTAGAGGATAAAATACAGCAAAATATGGCTCGGTATGACAAAACGGGAGAGCAACATTATGATATTATTTCTGCTTTCATCAAATCTATCCGCGGAAGCGATCCCAACGCTGCAGTATATTGGTTAGCGAGAATGATTGAAGGCGGTGAAGATGTAAAATTTATTGCTAGGCGTTTGGTGATTTCTGCTAGTGAAGATATAGGCATTGCGAATCCCACTGCTTTAATTATGGCCAATAATACCTTCCAAGCCGTAACTACGGTAGGTTTTCCTGAGGCGCGTATTATTTTAAGTCAATGTGTAATTTATTTGGCAACTTCGGCAAAAAGCAACGCCAGCTATATGGCTATTAATAAAGCTCAGCAATTGGTGAAGCAAACAGGGGATCTTCCCATTCCGTTTGCTTTACGAAACGCGCCAACTAAACTTATGAAAGAATTAGGCTACGGAGATGATTACAAATATGCTCACAATTATGAGAATAATTTTGCTGAAGCAGAATTTTTACCCGAAGAAATTAAGGGAACTAAATTTTATGAACCTGGAAACAATCAACGTGAAAAAACCAACAGAGATTTTCTAAAAAACCGTTGGAAGAGCAAGTACAATTATTAAGCTTGTTTTTTAAAGATAGCTTGGTCTAACTTTCCTGTTTCTTTATTAAAATATTCTACTTGCAAATCACCTTTTTCAAGGATAATTAAAGATCCGTTTAAACGCTCCGAATTATATAATATGTTTCCAGTGGAGGTTGTATTTATAAAACCTTGTCTATCTCCGTTGGCATCCATTAAAAGATATCCCGCTTCTATCTCTTTTAACGTGAAGATTTCATTTTTATATAGAAAAGATTCTCCCACCAGCTCAGCTAAAGTATTAGTAGAAGTACTAATTTCTTCCTCTTTCTCTTGCACCTCTTCTACATTTTCATCTACAAACATTTTATTCTTTTGTCTATTTCTATTTAAACCTTCATTCATATTACCATTGTACTCATATTGTAAGCCATTAAAAGAGTTAAATGTTTTAATTAACGCTTCTTTATAGGCTTCACTCACATTTTTCTTTTTACTTACCGCTTCTCTAGTTTCAAAAACTACGTTCCCAAAGCAATCTTTTAGCTTTAAAGTCACTTTGGTATTTAAAGAAAAGTACCGTGTAGTACCACTTTCTAATTCTGCATATAACGCCAAACATTGATTGAATACCAAATCTTTAGGAAACCTTTCCGTTTCCATAAAAGTGGTAAAACCTTCTTGTTTTAATAAATATTTAGTGGTTGAATTTAAGCGAAATTCATTATCTTCTTTAGACATTTTGTATTGTAAAGGAATCACCACATATTTGAAATCATCAATAGTGCGCATGGTTTGCGAAAAACCATTCCAACCAAATAAAGACAATAAACATAGAAGTACAATTTTATTATTCATAAGGCTTAATTTAATAAAGTTTCTAATTCTTTTAGTGTTTTAATTTTAAGACCCTTATGGTCTATTTTATTCTCTGGATCAAACAAAACACTTTCTATTCCTGCACGCTCCGCTCCGTATATATCTGCTTCTAAGTTATCTCCCACCATCAAGCTTGCTCTAGCATTTACATTGGCTTTTCCCAAGGCGCTTTCAAATATAAAGGGATGGGGTTTTTTAACACCTACATCGTCGGAAGTTATAATGATATTAAAATAATGATCAATTTTAGAATTTTTCAATTTCAAATGCTGTACTTCCTTAAATCCATTAGTGATGATGTGCAGTTTGTAAGTAGAACTTAGATTTTTTAGCACTTCATGCGCATCATCAAATAAAAAATTATGATCTGATAAATGCACTACATAATCTTCAGAAAGTTGCTGAATCAACTTTTGTTCTATTTTATACTCTATTTTCGAAAAAGACTCCTGTAGCCTTTTATACTTCAAATCTTCTTTTAATACCTTATCTTGAGAAAACAGAATCCAATACTTACGATTTATAGGAATATAAGACTCCAAAAACTGATCCAAATTTACATCGAGTTTATTTTTTAAAAAAATCTTTTGAAACGTGAGCGCAGAATTTTTTTCAAAATCCCATAACGTATGATCCAAATCAAAGAAAATGTCTGTAATTTTATTTTTCATTCAAATAGGTTATCAAATTCAAGTACTTTTTCTCTTTATTCCAGTCCTCAAAATCTTTATTATTCATTAGTATATTTAAAGAACCTTCTACTTTCATAACATCTTCCTTTACCTTTTCCAACTGCGTTTTTAATTCGAAAAAAGTGTGGTGTTTAATGCAATTACTATTAAAAACTACAGGTTCTAAAACCAAGGGAGAAATTCTTTCAAAATTGATATCATAATATAAATAAGAGGTACAGGTGCCGGCTCTAAACCCTACTGCTTCTGAGTAACTCATAGAAAAATCTTGTTCTATCTCTAGCTTATCAAAATTATTGTAGAGCGTGGGCAAATTTAATCCAAAATTATAGCTTCCTACTATTTTTAAAGGTCGGTTTACGATAGATTCCCACCTTTTTTTTTCTAATTTTAAAATTGAAAAATTATGCAAAGACTCATAACCGGGTAACATTCCTATTTCTCCATAATCTCCCATAGATTTTATAAGAGAATGGTATTTTATTTTATTATAGCTAACGTTTTTACTATAAATAGAATAATTACTTAATTGAAATAAAAAATGCCATTTATAATGATTTTGATGCGACTCTTCTACCAAGCCGTCATAAATATCATAAGGATCTTTACTGATAAAAAACAATACTTTAAATCGTTCTATAAAATTACTTACATCCAGCTTAAACACATCTCGTAAACTAGCGCCTATACTTCTTACTAGTCCCTTTTTTCTAAATCTATAAGCTTCAGAAACTGCTAGAATATTTTTATTTTGAAATTTCCGATTAACAGATTTATCTTTAGAAAAGCGTTCATTCAACAAACTGTTAAACTTGTACGCCCAAAGATCTACTACGGGTTGTTCTAAAAAATCGTGTTTGTAACCAATACTTTCTTTATAAGGATATCTTCCAAAAGAATCTTTTACATGGGGTAGGTATTCTTCGTATCTACTTAATAGATAAAAGCTTGCCGAAAATATATCAAAAGGTACATCGCTACGATCTGAAGCTTTAAAAAAACAGGTAACACCCTCCCAAGAGTGAAACTTTAAATCTAAATCACTAAAACCCTGCTCATTTAAAAGACCTGCTGCTTGTATAAAAAATTCATTCCCCATTTTTTGTTTCCCATACGAAAGCTTTTTGCCTTCATAAGCAACAAATTTTTCAATTTTGGACGTAAATGTTACTTCATACCCCAAAATATTTCCGCATACCTGTTTAAAAGTATAGTTAATTCTGGGCGTAAGTGTTTTAACGTAAATTAATAACATAAGCTACAATAGTCCTTCATTGGCAAAGCTAAAATAAGATTTTTGAGTGACTATAAGATGGTCTAATACTTTTATATCTAAACTTTCACCAGCTATTTTTAGCTTTTGGGTGAGTTGTTTATCGGCAGTACTGGGTTGAAGAGTTCCCGAAGGATGATTATGTGCTAAAATTACAGCAGTTGCACCTATCTCTAAGGCATTTTTAAATGCCAAACGCACATCTACAATGGTGCCTGTAATACCGCCTTTACTCAATTGTAATTTCTGCAATATTTTGTTGGAATTGTTTAAGTACAAGATCCAAAATTCTTCGTGATCTAGATCTCCAATTATAGGTTGCATCACCTCATAAACCGAATCGCTAGAAGTGACTTTCTTTCGTTGCAAAGCCTCTTCCCCCCTTCGTCTTCTTCCCAATTCTAAGGCTGCGACTATAGAAATCGCTTTGGCCTCTCCTATTCCTTTAAACTTCATCAATTGCTTTACGGAAGCCTTCCCGAGTTGGTTTAAATTATTTTCTGAAGCTTGTAAGATTCTTTTAGATAGTTGCACGGCGCTTTCTCCTCGATTCCCTGAACCTATTAAAATGGCAATTAATTCGGCATCACTTAAAGCCGTTTTTCCTTTTAATACTAATTTTTCTCGCGGACGATCGCCTTCTGCCCATTGTTTAATCGAAAAGGAGTTTTTGTATTCTTCCATTTCTAAAGATAAGCACAAAAAATAATATCTTACTTTTATAAAAATAGATTTTTTATGAAATCCTTATTCAACAGTGAAACTTACCTAGAGATAAATAGACGATTAGAAACTATTTCTAAAAATTCTAATAGAAAATGGGGTAAAATGCAAGTAGCCCAAATGCTACACCATTGCCAAAAACCTCTATCAATAGCGTTGGAGAAAGAACAAATAGAAAAACCTCCTTTCTACATGCGCGTATTAGCAAAATTTATAAAAAGCTCTATGTATAATGATAAAGCTTGGAAACAAAACCTACCCACGGCTAAAGAACTAAAAATAACCTCCCCTAAAAATTTTGATGTAGAGAAAGAAAATTTATTCCGCTTAATAAAAGAATTTCATGTAAAGAATAGCCAAGAACAATGGACACCGCACCCTATATTTGGAAGCTTTACCAAAGACCAATGGGGTAAAATGCAATACAAACATCTAGACCATCATTTTAGACAATTTGGTATTTAACCTAAAAACTCATGTATCGTGTCAAAGTCTAAACCTCCATAATTTCCGCTACTCATCAATAATAAAGTAGTGTCTTTAAAATCTTTATTTTTTAGATATTCCCGAAATAACTGCGGATTTGTGTAAATTTTCAAGTTAGAATGTTGAAATGCTTCTTCGATATCTTTTGCGTCAACCTCTTCCAGTTTTTTAATCGCTACCGCTTCGGGAGAGTAGAAAACAACCGCTTCCTCTGCTTTATCCAGCGTGTTTTTATAATGCTTTAAAAACTCGGCGTTTAAACTGCTATACGTGTGTAACTCTAAACAAGCAACTAATTTTCTCTGTGGAAATTGTTCTTTTACCGCCTGTGTAGTGGCTACTACTTTTGACGGACTGTGGGCAAAATCTTTATAAACTGTAGCAGAGTTCGTTTCGGCTATTTTTTCTAATCGCTTAGAAGCCCCTTTAAACGTACTTATTGCCTCATAGAAACCCTCCTCATCAACTCCCATATGTTGGCACACCCATTTGGCGCCGGAAAGATTATTTAAATTGTGTTTTCCAAAAACTTCTATGGGCATATCGCCTTCTGGAGTTACTAAATACGTTTCTCCTTCTTCAATAAAATATTCTGGCGTTTGGTAGGCATGTTTTCGGGTGGGTTTGGTCGCATTTTCAGCAACTTCAGCAACTATTGGATCTTCCTCATTATACACTAAAATGCTTCCATTGACCATGGTATCTACAAAAACCTGAAATTGTTCTTTATAGTTTTCAAACGTGGGAAATACATTAATGTGATCCCAAGCAATTCCGCTAAGCAAAGCAATATTGGCTTTATATAAGTGAAATTTAGGACGTCTATCTATTGCTGAAGACAAATATTCATCTCCTTCTAACAGCATAAAATCATTCTCTTTGGTTAGGTGCACCATAGTTTCAAAACCATCTAATTGGGCGCCAACCATAAAATCTACTTCGAGATTGTGGTAATGCAACACGTGCAAAACCATCGAAGTAATGGTGGTTTTACCGTGAGAACCGCCAATCACTACGCGGGTTTTTTCTTTGCTATGTTCGTAAAGAAATTCTGGGTAAGAATATATTTTTAAACCAATTTCCTGTGCTTTCAAAAGCTCAGGATTATCTGATTTTGCGTGCATTCCCAAAATTACTGCATCCAATTCTGAAGTGATTTTAATGGGAAACCATCCCATTTCTCCTGGAAGTAAGTTATATTTTTGAAGTCTGCTTTTTGAAGGTTCAAAAATCGCATCGTCACTTCCAGAAACGGTTTCGCCTTTATGGTGAAGCGCCAATGCCAAATTGTGCATCGCACTTCCTCCAATCGCTATAAAATGTACTCGCATAGTTGTTGTTTAAGCAATTAAAAGACAGTAGGTAAATTTTGAGTTGTAAAAAGTAGATTCCAACTCCCCGCCAGAATAATTCTTTTGGGCTGGCGCTCAATCTAACAAACTAGATATCGATTATCTCTCAAAATAACTACCCATCTCTATAAAAAGGTAAAGATATAAAATTCGAACCCTTTCTTGAAAATAGAATTAGTTTTTAGTCCAATTATGGGTGGGATGCTGTTTTTGGGCTTCTTTTCTTAACTGCTGTGCTTCTTCTCGCTTGCTGAGTTTTTCCTCGTATAACTGAATTAGTTTTGTGTAACAGGTCACTGAGCCTCCAACCTCAAGTGCCTTTTTATAATAGTTTTCGGCTGCTTTATAATTTTCATCTTCGCTGGCTACATAGCCTTTGGATAACCAACCATCTACGGGGCTAATTTTAAGCAGCTGGTCTGTATATTCATAAGAAGTAGCAGTGCTGCCGCCTAGAATACCTGGTAATTGCATATAAAGCTTGGTAAGCGCCCACCGAGCCTCGATATGATTGGGGTCTAATTCTGCTGCTTTTTTTAAATGAAATTTAATATCTGAAATGTAAAACGCAGCTTGCATTTTACTTAAGCTTAGCGCTTTCATTCCTAAAGCTCCACCATATTTAAAATTATGAGAAGCGCTCTGCGGAAAATTTTCTACAAGTACTTCATAAATCTCAACTGCTTCGTTCCATTTTTTTTGGTGCGAATAGATATCTGCTATATGTTCTTGTGCTTCCCAATAGTTCTCTTCGGCATCTGTAACTTTGTTAAAGTCTAGTAAGGCTTCCGTAAAGTTATCTGCTTTAACATGCTGCACTCCCTCATTAAAAGAGTTTTGAGCATTCATCGAAAAAGAAGTCCATACCACAAGAAAAAAAATAGAGCGCATACCTTAGTTTTTCAAAATTCTATACAACAATTTCATTTTAATCAAGTCGCAAGATAGAATTATAATTTTTATAACTTTAGAGAAAATACTGTGCCATGCTCAAAAAACTCTCTCTTTTAATTTTTTGTTTATGTTTTAGCTCCACTGTTTTCGCTCAAAAAAAATTTGATCGATGGTGGGACAAAGTAGAACAGGATGAAAGAGCAGGCTTTTCTATGGATGCTTTTGAAAAGTCTCAAAAGATATTGAAGAAAGCTAATAGAAAAGAAAACCCGCATCAGTTTATAAAGGCATTTTTATATGTAGAGAAATTTAAACTACTTTTAAAAGATAATAGTATAGAGGAAGTGTATCAAGATTTTACGAGAGAGATTGAGAAACAATCTTTTCCTGTAAAGAATATTTTATCTTCTTATTTAGCCGAAAGCTTAACGCAATATTATAATCAACATCGCTATCGTATTCAAAACCGTACAAAAATTGATAGTCTAGAAAACAAGTTTACCACTTGGGACCAAGAAACTTTTCAAAAAAATATTGATGCTTATTATGAGCTATCTTTAATGCATAAAGATGAGCTTATAAAAATTCCGTTAAGCGATTACAAAGAAATTCTCTCTTATGGTGATAATTATGATCGTTTTAAAAGTAGTCTTTTAGATCTTTTAGCGTTTCGATATCTTAAAGCTATAGAACCGGTTCAAAATTATGATTTTTCAGGAAGCAATTTTATTTTAGATAACCTTGATTTTTTTGGTCTTCCAACTAAATTTAGTCAGCTTCAATTAAAGACAGAAAATACCTCTTCCAAACGCTTTAAAAGTCTAAAAATATATCAAACTTTAATGCAGGCTCATTTACAAGAAAACAACAGTCTTTCGGTTTGTATTGTTACGCTAGACCGATTCAAATTCTTGGCAGAACATGGAAATTACGAAGACAACCAATCCGAATACCTAAAAGCATTAAAAAATTACTTAGCAAATACCACTTCAGAAGAAGAAAAAGTCTGGATTGCCTATCATCTTGCTAAATTTTATACTGAAAATGCAGATAGAAAAAAACATCACAATTACCCACTAAAAGCATTAGCGCAAATTGAATACATTTTATCTTTAGAGGGAAACACTATTCCTGAAAGAGAAGCCCTAAAACTAAAAAAGAAAATTAATTCTAGTACATTCTCTGCCTCAACGCAGCAAAGCCCTTTACCTAATCATCCCATTTTAACGCAGATTAAAGCCAAAAACATAGATTCCTTATATGTATCTGTATACAAAATTTCCACAGCGGATTATAGTTATCACAAAAGAGATAGTCTTGTAAAAAAAACACTAGAAACGCAAGAAGCAATTCATACAGAATCTTTTAAAATTCCAAATACAGATCCGTATTATGTTTACAGCACCGAGTTTTTATCTACGCCCTTAAAATCTGGACAATATTTACGTGTGTTTAGCACTACAGAAAATTTAGATATAAAAAAAGATAGGTATGAATATCATCTCATACATATTACCGATTTAGCCTATAACTTGTATGATTATGATAACCAACAGCATTTGTATGTACACAGCAAAAAAACAGGCTTACCACTTTCTAAAGTTAATGTAAACATCCTTGGCAATGAAGAATATATAACAGATGAGAAAGGCTTTGTGGTGTTAAGCGGAAAGGATAAGAACTATTCTAAAAAAATGTTATTGATTAAAGGTGAAGACAGTTTGAGAAGCAGCGTAAGATTCTCAAAAAAATATGAAAAAGACACTCAAGATGCTGGAGATATAAGAATTCATATTTTGACCGATCGTAGCATTTATAGACCTGGACAAACTCTGTATTATAAGGTAATTCTTTCCTTTCAGAATGAAAAGGAGAGAAAAGTGCTTTCCAATCAAAAGCTATATCTATTGTTAAAAGACCCTAACCACAACAAAGTGCAAGAAATAAATTTAATCACTAATGAATTCGGATCGGCATCGGGAGAACTAATTATTCCTGATAATAAACTTACGGGAAGCTACCGGTTATTAGTAGACGAATCTTTTGATGATGACTCTCTCACCAATCGCTCCAATTTCTACGAACAATCCACCACGATAAGCGTGGAAGAATACAAGCGTCCTACTTTTGAAGTGGAGCTTCTTTCACTAGATTCTACTTATTTTTTAAACGACTCTATTTCATTAAAGGGAAAAGCCGCTGCTTTCTTTGGCGGTAATCTTAGCAACGCAAAGGTAAAGTATGAAATTAACCGCTCGTTAAATCGCAATAAGCTGTATAGACAAAGCTCTAGGTTTATTCCGGTAGAAAGTACGAGAATAGCTTCAGGGACGGTTACTACGAACGACAAAGGAGAGTTTGCGCTTGATTTTAAAGCGGCTCCAGATAGTCTTGTCGCTCAAAAATTTAAGCCTGTATTTACGTATTCTATCTCCACTTCTATCACCGATATTAATGGGGAAACACAATTCCAAAGAAAGCAACTTAAATTTGGTTATCACGCTGGCGAAGTACAAATTATATCTCCGCGACAAATTCAGCTGCAAGAAGACCAAAAACTGAGACTCTTGGCAAAAGATTTTAATGATAAACCTATAAAAGTTTCGGGACAGCTCTTGGTATATCAATATCAAACACCTCAACGAATCATTCACAATCGGCCTTGGAAAACTCCAGATATTCAGCGTATTCCTAAAGAAAAATTTTTGCAACATTATCCTTATTTTGCTTACGATAGTCTAGATGTAAAAGCACATTGGCAAAAAGAGATTGTAAAAACTATCGATCTCAACTTTGAAGATCAGATAGAATTTGATTACAATAATTGGAAGAACGAGCTTAGTTCTGGTGAATATTTACTTCAGTTTAAAGGAAAAGATGAATTAGAGGATAGCATTACCACTTCTCTAGCTCTACAATTGCGTAATACGAAAGATGAAGACAATTTAAAAAATACAGAATTTGTGACCTTCTCTTCTGAAGTGGAGAAAAGGAAAAAAAAGAATCTTATTAAAGCTCATTTTTATACTCCCATAGAAGGTTTAAACATCCTTTTGGAAGTGAATTATTCTGAAAAGCTTCAGTTAAAAAAATACATTCAGCTTCAAAAGGGAGATAATATAATTGCTATAGAAGTTGCTAAAAACATAGAAAATGTTGGGTTGAGATACGCTTTAACTACTCAAGGAATTTCGCAACAACAAACAGAATCTGTTTCTATTCCTAAAAAGAAAAAGGAGGAAAAGACACTTCAGTTTGAAGTAATGAGCTTTAAAGACAAATTGAAACCTGGAAACGAAGAAACTTGGGAGTTAAAAGTAGTAGATCAAAATAACAAAGCTGCAGAGGTAGAAGTTTTGGCAAGCATGTACGACGCTTCTCTAGATCAATTTAAAGCACACGATTGGAGTCCTCAATTATACCAAGAAAGAAATAAACGTACTAATTATTACTTTCCCAACCTAAGACAACAATATGCTGACGTAGAAGATGAGGCTTCTAGCCGAAGGAAAAACTTTAAACTTCTTAATTATTTTTTCTTTTCTAAGCTAAGATATACCAATCTACAGCATTTTGGATATCATTTTACAAATACAGGCTATCATCAAAAAATCTATACCAATTCTCTCATTCAAAAAAATAGTAACCACGAAAATAAAATTGTAGGTTGGGTTAGAGATGATCAAGGATTACCGCTTCCTGGAGTAAACATTATTTATAAAGGAACCTCACAAGGAACACAAACCGATTTTGAAGGAAAATTTATTTTGGACTTTATACCAAATCTAACTTTAATTTTTTCTTATATAGGTTTTAATACACAAGCTATACAAGTAGACCAGCCACAAAAACTAGAAGTGATGATGGAAGCGGGAAATGCTTTAGAAGATGTAACTATTACTGTTTTAGGCACTAAACGAAGAAAAGACGAGCTGCTAGCTGCCAACCAAATAGTAACTATGGAAGATTTAATGACTGCTAACAACCCAAATGCGGTAAAAGGTTTAGCCGGTAAAGTTTCAGGATTACAAATACAATCAACTTCTAATGGAGGCACCTATATTGTTTTAAGAGGAAACCGGTCATTAAGTGGAAATAAAAAGGCCTTAATTGTGATAGATGGCATTATTGCAACTGACGAGGATTTTAAAGCTATGGATCCCAATCTCATAAGCAATATTAATACAATTAGAGGTAACAATGGAGCCGCTCTTTATGGAAGTCAGGGTGCCAACGGAGTAATTTCTATTACCACTAAAAAAGCGGTTAAAGAGTTACAGCAAGTACAAACCCGTACCAATTTGCAGGAGACTGCTTTCTTCTTTCCGCAGTTAAAAACCAATAAGAAAGGAGAAATCAGTTTTACCTTTAAAAGTCCGGAAGCTTTGACGCGTTGGAAGTTTCAGGCCTTTGCTCACGATAAAAATCTACATCAGGCGAAGTTAGATTTAACCAGTATGACGCAAAAAGACCTCAATATAATTCCTAATTTACCACGCTTTTTTAGAAGTAAGGATAGTATTATTATTTCCGCCAAGGTGAATAATCTAGCCGATAAAAGCCTTAACGGAATTATTCAACTAGAATTTACTGATGAACTTACTCAAGAAAAAATACCGCTTATAGTAGATGCTTCTTCCGTAAAGAATTTCAGCATTCCTTCTAAAGGAAATACCGAAGTCAACTGGAAGTTAGCCATCCCCGAAGGATTATCTGCAGTACGTTATCGCATTGTTGCCAAAGCAGGAAATTTTTCTGATGGAGAAGAAAATGTGATTCCGGTGCTTACCAACCGCATATTTATCACCGAGAGTCTACCCATTTGGCTCAATCCCAAAGAGTCCAAATCGTTTAGCTTAGAGAATCTCAAAAACAATAAGTCTCCTACTCTAGAGAATCATCAACTTATTTTTGAATATACCAGCAATCCTGTTTGGACCGCCATTAAAGCTCTTCCTTACATGGTGGAATATCCTTATGAATGCTCTGAACAAACTTTTGCTCGTTTTTTTGCTAATAATCTTGCCGAATTTCTTCTTAAACAAAATCCCGAGATTCAATCGGTTTTAAAAGAATGGGAGAAAAATGAGAGCTTAATCTCTGAGCTTAACAAGAATGAAGAACTCAAAAATATTCTTATTCAAGAAACGCCTTGGTTAAAAACGGCGCAATCGCAAGAAGAGCAGCAAAAGAGACTTGCTGAATTACTCGATGCGAAAAAAGCAAGCGACAGAGCACAAAAGACCTTAGTTAAACTACAACAAATGCAATTGCGTTCTGGTGCTTTTTCTTGGTTTACTGGAGGGCGAGAAAATCTTTCTATCTCCTTATACATTTTAATAAGTATGGAAAGGTTGGAAAACATCAATCCAGCGCTTTCTGACGTTTCTAAATACCAAAAAATTAAAAGTAAATTAATTAATTACCTAGATAAGAAATTCTTAAAAACCGAGGCGGAGGATTATTCTAGTTTTGAACTTCATTATCTTTATGCACGCAGCTTTGAAAAAGCTCAGTCTAAACCAGAAATGAAAAAGTATGGTGATGAATTGCTGAAGCATTACCAAGAGGACTGGCTGAGTTTATCCATACAATCGAAGGTGACGCTTGCCATCGTTGCACATCGTTTTGAAGATGAAAAATTAGCGAAAAGCATTCTAGAATCATTAAAACAAAACGCGGTAATCAATTCTAAC
The DNA here is from genome assembly GCF_031845265.1 of Mesonia ostreae. NCBI lineage: Bacteria > Pseudomonadati > Bacteroidota > Flavobacteriia > Flavobacteriales > Flavobacteriaceae > Mesonia > Mesonia ostreae. The sequence goes on from NZ_JAVRBG010000014.1 coordinate 83,070, forward strand.
TACGGAATGTATTGGAAAGAACTCACCAATAGCTATGCTTGGTTTAATGACGCTATTGCCACGCAAGCATTAGCGATGGAAGCTTTTAATGAGATTGAAAAGAGCGAAGAAAACATTCAGCAATTAAAAACTTGGTTATTGCGAAACAAAAAAACCGAAGCTTGGAAATCTACCAAAGCCACTACCGAAGCTATTTATGCACTCTTAACTTACGGCACAAATACTGCTGAAGTAGAATTCCCCTCCATTAATATAGGAGACAAAAAAATCACTCCCAAATCTATCGAAGCGAAAACAGGATACTTTAAAACTTCTTTTTCTACGGAAGAAATTACGCCAAAAATGGCGCAAGTTGAAATTAATAATACATCAGAAACTGCACAATACGGCGGACTATATTGGCAATATTTTGAAGAGTCAGATCAAATTAAAGGAAATCAGCAAGAGCAAATCTCTATTCAGAAGAACTTGTATAAAAAAGTAGAAACCAACGAGGGAAGCACCTTAGAACCCATAAATGGACAAAATTTAAACTTAGGCGATATGCTGGTAGTCCGATTGGTGATTACTGCAAAAGAATCGTTTAGTTTTATGCACTTAAAAGATATGCGAGCGGCAGGTTTAGAGCCTGTTGATGTGATTTCAAAATATAAATACCAAGATGGCTTGGCATTTTACCAAAGCACCAAAAATGTAGCTACCCACTTTTTCTTTGACAATCTAAGAAAGGGAACTTATGTGCTTGAGTACAGCCTAAAAGTGAATACTAAAGGAGATTTCTCTAATGGAACGATAAGACTTCAAAGTTTATATGCGCCAGAATTTTCGGTACAAACTAAAGGAACTCGACTAGAAGTGAAGTAATGTAACTATAATAAGGAAGTAAATTATTTTTCGGGAGGGAAATTTTCCAGTGCTTTTTTAGCAATTTCTAAGAAAGCTTCTTCCCGTTCTTTCGGCGAAAGCTCTCTATCAAATTTAGATTCTACTACGGCTTGCCAAAAAAGTTCATCATTAAGTGCATTGGTAAATTCTATGGTAAGACTTATAAACTGCTTGATTCCTCCAAGTGGGATTCCGCCAGATATTCCGCCTCGAACAGCTCCGCCTCCACTACCAACACCTATTCCTATTGTATTGTTATTGCGTTCTTCAAAAAATTCGGCATAAAAATTGATTCTAAAATCAGAATTTTCACTTTGTTGGTAGCCTTGATTCTTCAAGGATTTAGACAAACTTTGCATAAATCGTTCTTCGTCTAATTCGCTAAGTCCAGATTCTATATTGGTGTAATAAGAAAAATTTTGGCATTGCTCAAAGTCCATTTTTTCATCGTAGTCGTAGAAAGCTTTGGGTCCGCCACAAGAGATCAAACTTATCATACCCAGAAAAAAGAATAGCTGCTTCATAGTTTAATATTTAATTAAAATTAGTCGTATCCGACTAAGATGTTAGACCGCTCCGCTTTTAGATAATAGAAGTTAGATTTAATCTCAACAAAATAGTAGAAAATAGCTTAAATTTTAGAATTATTAGCATCATTTAGGAAGTAAAGTGCAATTCTACAAATACTTCATTTTTCAATTTCATTATTAAAACTGCTATCACTTTCAATGTTTTAACCGAACAACACTAATTAAAAATACTAAAAATAAAGCAGCTACTTATGATGTAACGTATTCTTAACAGTTAATCTTTTTGCAAAGGCTCTTTATTTAAGACTTCCCAAAGCGTATCTTTTAATTTTTGTAAACCTTGCTGGGCTACAGAAGATATAAATACATAAGGAACTTTCTTAAATGCTTTTGCTACTTCTTTTTCTAATTCTACTCTCAATTCTTCATCGAGCATATCACTTTTAGAAATAGCCAAAACACGATCTTTATCCAATAATTCTGGATTATAACGTCTTAACTCATCCAGTAAAATTTCATATTGTTCTTCGATGCTTTCCACATCACAAGGCACTAAAAACAATAAGGTAGAGTTTCTTTCAATATGTCTTAAGAAACGATATCCTAGACCTTTTCCTTCTGCTGCACCTTCAATAATTCCGGGAATATCTGCCACTATAAACGACTTATAGTCTCTGTATTCTACAATCCCTAGATTCGGTTTTAAGGTCGTAAACTCATAATTCGCTATTTTTGGCTTTGCGGAAGTAATCACAGAAAGCAATGTAGATTTTCCAGAATTAGGAAAACCAACCAAGCCTACATCTGCTAAAACTTTTAATTCTAAGGTAATATCTCGTTCTTCACCATCTACTCCTGGCTGAGCGTAACGAGGCGTTTGGTTGGTAGACGATTTAAAGTGCCAGTTTCCACGACCTCCCATGCCACCTGCAGCAATAATAATTTCTTGTTCATCATCAACCACCTCTGCGATGATTTCTTCGGTCTCTGTATCTCTAACCACAGTTCCTAAAGGTACATCTACATAAGCATCTTCTCCATCTGCTCCTGTACTTCGTTGCTTAGAGCCATGTTCACCGTGCGTGGCTTTGATATGTCTCTTAAATGTAAATTCGTGAAGCGTCCAAAGGTTTTTATTTCCGCGTAAAATTACGTGTCCGCCGCGACCACCATCTCCTCCATCTGGACCTCCTTTATCGATGTACTTCTCACGGTGCAAGTGCATAGAACCTTTTCCTCCTTTTCCGGAAGTAACGTGCAACTTTACATAGTCTATAAAATTTCCTTCTCTCATGTTAACTTCTCTTATAAAATAGTCGTGTCCGACTAAGATGTTAGACCTGCCCGTACCGAAGAGGTACGTTCGGGCTGGCCGCTACGCTTTTAGATAATAGAAGTTAGATTTAATTCCAACCATTTATCCAGCAATAACTTAATTTATAAATATTATTTAATTTCAGAATTATAAGTCTAATATAAAAGGTGAAACTCTACACATACTTTTTTTCTCAATTCCATTACTAAGACTACTAGAGATCTTTAAAGTGCTAACCAAACATGAATAAGCACGGTGCAAAAACACCATTCAATTATCATAACTGATCGATTACCTCACTTAAACGCGCTGTAATTTCTTCAATACTTCCTTCCCCGTTTACACCGTAATATTTACCTTTTTTTTGGTAGTATGATTTTAAGATAGAGGTTTCATCGTGATAAATTTTAATTCTCTTTCGGATAACTTTTTCGTTAGCATCATCTTTTCTTCCCGAAGTTTTTCCGCGTTCTAATAATCGCTTAACCAAAATTTCGTCAGAAACTTCTAAAGCAATCATCGCATTTACTTCTTCTCCTTTTTCCGCTAAAAAGTCCTTTAAAGCATCTGCCTGAACTTCTGTTCTAGGAAAACCATCAAAAATAAAACCGTTTGCTTCCTTCTGTTTATTCACCTCATCCTTCAACATTCCTACCGTAACCTTATCTGGTACCAGGCGACCGCTTTCAATGTATGACTTAGCTTCCATTCCTAAAGGCGTATCATTTTTCATGTGGTAACGAAAAATATCTCCTGTAGAAAGATGCATTAAATCATATTTCTCTTTAAGAATGGTTGCTTGTGTTCCTTTTCCGGCTCCCGGAGGACCAAACAATACTATTTTAATCATTTCTTTATCTTTTAATTGATATACTTCTGGTAAATTTCTTCCTAAGCCGTCATAATCTAATCCAAAACCTACAATAAATTTATTAGGTATTTCCATTCCTACATAATCTAAAGTATGTGCTTGGTGATAAGCTTCGGGTTTATAAAACAAGGTAGCAATTTTAAAACTAGCTACTTGTTCTTCTTTTAAAATTTCTATAATTTTAGTTAGAGTGTGTCCTGTATCTACAATATCTTCGAGCACAATCACGTCCCTACCTTTCAAATTCTCGACTCCTATAAGACTTTGTACCTCTTTTGTGCTTTGAGTGCCTATATAAGAACTAAGCTTGGTAAACTCTATTTCACAATCTCCACTATATTCTTTAGATAAGGCTGCTACAAAAGCGAAAGCCCCGTTGAGAACACCAAGAAAAACCGGAGTTTTGTCTTGGTAATCTTTTTCTATTTGCTGTGCTATTTTTTTTACTGCCTCTGCAATTTGTTGTTGGCTGATAAAGGGTTTAAAAAAAAGATCGTGGATTTTTATCATACAGGATACTTATCTTCAGGCGCAAAGATAAAGATTTAGCTTTAAAGTAGATTCATTCTTAGAAACCAATTCTGTTTTAAATTTAATATCCCACTATTCCGAAGAAAAAACTTGGACAAACAAACCAAGAAACCTTATTTTTGTTCAAACACCACACCTATGAATTATTTTTCTTCTTCTTTTAAATTAGGAATCCTTGGCGGAGGTCAGCTTGGTAAGATGATGCTCTATGATACTAGAAAATACGATATACAAACTTATGTGATAGATCCTAATCCCGAAGCTCCTTGCAAAATTGCTTGTGACCATTTTGAGGAAGGAGACTTGATGGACTATGATAAGGTCTTGCAGTTTGGCAGAAATGTAGATGTAATTACTTTTGAAATTGAAGGCGTTAATGTTGATGCGCTGGAGCAATTGGAAAAGGAGGGGAAAAACGTATATCCTCAAGCCGCGGTATTGAGAAAAATACAGGATAAAGGAATTCAGAAACATTTTTATAGCGATCATAACATTCCTACTTCGCCTTTTAAAGTGTACAAAGAAAAAGATGATCTTACCGAAGCTTTGGTGAGAAAAGAATGGGAATACCCTTTTGTTTGGAAAAGCTGCACGGGCGGATATGACGGAAAAGGCGTGAGTATTATTCGCGATGAAGAAGATTTAATTCCTGTTGCTGATACGCCTTGTATTGCTGAAAAAATGATTCCTTTTAAGAATGAATTGGCGGTTATTGTGGCCAGAAATCCTTCAGGAGAAGTAAAAACTTATCCAGTTGTGGAGATGGAATTTCATCCCGAGGCCAATCAGGTAGAATATGTGATTTGTCCTGCCAGAATAGATTCCGCAGTAGCGAAAAAAGCGCGAGAGTTAGCAGTAAAAGTATCGGAAGCATTTCAACACGTGGGTTTGTTGGCGGTAGAAATGTTTCAAACCCAAGACGATGAAATCTTAGTCAATGAAGTTGCTCCAAGACCTCACAATAGTGGCCATTACAGTATTGAAGCCAGTTACACCAACCAATTTGAGCAACATATTCGTGCTATTTTAGATTTACCTTTGGGAGAAACAGAAAGTAAAGTGGGGGGCGTAATGGTAAATTTGGTAGGCGAAGAAGGCTACGAAGGGCAGGTGAAGTACCAAAACATTGACAAGATTATGCAAATGCCAGGCGTTACTCCGCATATTTATGGTAAAAAACAAACGCGTCCTTTTCGGAAAATGGGACATGTAACTATTGTAAATAAAGACTTAAATGAAGCTAGAAAAATAGCCGAAGCCGTGAAGAAAGAAATAAAAGTAGTGAGTGAAAAATGAAAAACTAAAAGTGAAAAATGTAGTTTTCAGTGCTGATTGTTCAGTTTGCTTTAATTGGATTGAACAGATTACACATGAAAAAATCAGAAAAAATAAATTTATAAATTCATAAGATGAGTAAAGTAGGAATAATTATGGGAAGCACTAGTGATCTTCCTATTATGCAAGAAGCCATTGACATTTTAAAAGATTTTGATATTGAGGTGGAAGTAGATATTGTTTCGGCCCACCGCACGCCAGATAAACTTTTTGACTACGGCAAAGATGCTCACAAACGCGGAATTAATGTTATTATCGCGGGCGCGGGCGGCGCAGCACATTTGCCAGGAATGATTGCTTCACTTTCTCCCCTGCCTGTGATTGGAGTTCCTGTGAAATCTAGAAATTCTATCGATGGTTGGGATTCTGTATTGTCTATTTTACAAATGCCAGGCGGTGTTCCCGTAGCGACTGTAGCTTTAGATGGAGCAAAAAATGCAGGTATTTTGGCCGCTCAAATTATTGGGGCTTCAAATAAAAGTGTTTTAGATAAAATTTTAGCTTACAAAGAAGGTTTAAAGCAAAAAGTTATTGACGGAGCTAAGAAAATAAAATAAGTGTATACAAATATAATAGGTTCAAAAAAGCTTTCACAAATCGTGAAAGCTTTTTTTATTTAATTGTAAATAAAAAAGTCGCATATTTATAGTTATTAACTAGACCCTAATTATGCAAAATAAATACGCTCTATTGTTTTTTAGCCTGTTATGTCTCACAGGTTTTTCTGTTTCTGCTCAACAACTCACAGGTAAATTATTCTCTAAAGAAACCAAGGAGAGTATTCCTTACGCCGCAGTACAGATTGGTGAAAATTATGGTGTAATCACCAATAATGAGGGTGAATTTCAAATTAATGTAGATCGCTTTTCGGCAAATGATTCTCTTTATTTTTCCTCTATGGGTTTTGTAGAACAAAAAATTGCGCTAAAAGATTTTCAGCCTAAAAGTTCGATCTATTTAAAAGAGGACGTGAGCCAGTTAGAGAATGTTTTTTTAGTGAATAGAAACTTATCTATAGAGGAAATCATGACCAAAGTAAATGAGAATCTCGATAAAAATTACACCTACAGTTTAAAGAAATTTGACATTTTCTCTAGAAAACAATCGACTACCAAGGTGCTCGATATGGAGTTTGAAATTAATAAAGCTACTTTTTTAGACAAATCGGTTCGTAAAGACTTTAATAAAAGTATAGACAGTTTGCTTAACGTAAATAAAAATTCTACGAATACCTCATATTCTGAAAGTTACACACAAATCTTTATAGGATCCTCATTAGACAGTCTTAAAGTGGATTTACAAAAAGTAACTCAGCTAAAAGATGAAACCAAAGCAGGGGACGCCGAAGATTTTTCTTCTCAAGTCTTTGAAAAGATTGCAAAAAACCTAAAAAGTAAAAATACTTTTAAAGTGAAATCGGGACTTTTACCTATTGATGATTCTTTAGAAGTTGGAGAATCTTTTAGGGTAAAAGAAAATAATGATTCTCTTCTTACCAAAGACGTAAAATCAACTCACGCAAGAAGCATGAAGCATAGTGCTAATCTACACCCTGGAAAATTAGATTTTGTAGAGGACTTTGAAGCTTATGATTTTACGCAAGAGAAAATTACGGGCTATCAAGGAGAAATGGTGTACGTTTTAAACTTTATTCCGCGTAAGGGAAGAGCAAAATACCATGGTACACTTTATATTTCTTCGGAAACTTTTGCAGTTATTAAAGCGGAATATGAATTAGAAGAAGGCGAAAAAGCAGCTGGAATGAATCTTAAATTTTTATTGGGCATTAAATACCGAAGAAATAAAAATACGGGCATTGTCATCTTTAAAAAGAATGCACAAAACACTTACGATCCTATTTATCTAAAAAGCAGCACGCAAGATTATGTGTATCTTAACCGAAGTTTCAAATTTAAAGAAAATACAGATGACCGATCCAATCGGATTAAATTTAAGTTTGATTTGTTAGTAGAAAACGAATCTTACACGAATCAAGAACTTTTAATTGTAAAAACGGAACCTATTACCGCCGAAACTTTTAATTCTTTTAAGGAAAAAGAAGGCGTACTCATCGATAAGATCAAGAAGTATAATGCTTACATCTGGAAAGACTACAACATTATTTCTCCAGAAAAGGATTTACAGGAATTTGAATATTAAAAAAGATTACTTCTTGAATTCAACCTATAAACGCAACTTTTAGCGGAAATAATATAATTATTTTTCAGAAGGAAAGAAGGGATTATTTC
>NZ_JAVRBG010000015.1:0-81099 GCF_031845265.1 Mesonia ostreae
TTTTGATACACCATTAGAAATGATGGAAAAACTTTTGTTTAACTCAAAAGTTGCGTTTATTACTTGAATCTAGCAAATTTTAAAAATAACTAGGATGCCATAATGAATAAAATACTGATTTTACTACGAATACTGCTACTGCAAAGTCAATCCGTGAACCAAAAGTGTAACCTATTAAAAGCGCAGCAGTTTAAATCATAGTAAGACCATCAATTTTATCTTCTCCAGCAATTAAACCGGTACGTATAGAATTACCTGAATTAATTCGTTCCAATAAAAACAATACGCTTAAAAAATCCTCATTAAATGATGTACTTAAGTTATCGTTACTTCTTCTTTCATATTCATTTAATGCGTTAGAAAACACGCTTACATCGCCTTCATAATTGGCAACTCATACCATATCACTATATTTTTCAGTAGCATCACCAATAATATAAGTATCTAGCTATCTCATTTTTATAATTATACTATTCATTGTTTGCTTAGAGTCATAATTAGTACCTTATTGCTAATCAGCACCTTTCTATTTCCTACAAGAAATCAATAACAATATCGGTATCATAAAGAAGTTCTTTTTTCTTATTTAAAATTTACAATATTTCAAAAAAACTGATGAATAGATATTAATGATAAAACAATTTTTCCTGAGTATTTGTTAAAAACAAAAACTTCTTTGGTGTTTAAGTTACAGATTAAAGTTATAAAAAATACCTGGTTCTCGTCTAAAATAGCTATTGTTTTGTAGATTCATGTACAGAGTTATGTAGAATTAAATTTTAATTTTTGACTTTGTCGACTAATCAATGTTCAAAATACGAAAGATTTGGATGACTTGCAGGAAAGAGATAGGCCTTGTAAAACACACCCTCAGTACAAAAAATTGCTTAATAACTAGTTGGTATCAATCAATAAACAGCACAAAGATAGCAAGCACTTTACTCAGAATTTCCCACGAAATACAACTGAAGATCTAATGACTGACATAAGGTTCAAGCAAGTCTAGCACAACTATTAGAATTTGATTATAAACACTAATTTAAACTAGAGCCAAAAACTTTTCTATTCAATTAGAAAGGTTTTTCTATTTTTGAAGAAAATTTTAATTTAATGCAGTTATTACCAAAAGGAAGTAAAAAATTATTGAATGCCTGGGCTTTTTATGATTGGGCCAATTCAGTATATAATTTGGTGATTTCTTCAGCAATATTCCCTATATTTTATGGAGCGCTTACTATTTTAAAAGATGATGAAGGTCATGTATTAAGTGATCGTGTAAACTTCTTAGGCTTTGAATGGAATAACGATACTTTAATAAGCTATGTCACCGCTTTGGCTTTTTTAAGCGTCTCTATTTTGAGTCCGTTTTTGAGCGGAATAGCAGATTATGTAGGAAACAAGAAAAGCTTTATGAAGTTTTTCTGTTATATGGGAGCTGCTTCTTGTATTGGTTTATTTTGGTTCAACCTAGAACACTTATGGTTTGGACTATTGTGCTATTACTTAGCACTTATAGGTTTTTGGGGGAGTATCGTCTTTTACAATTCTTATCTACCAGATATTGCTTTTCCTAATCAGCAAGATGAAATTAGTGCCAAGGGATATTCGTTAGGATATATAGGTAGCGTGATTTTGTTGCTTATTTGTTTAGCGATGATTCTTATGTACGATACCTTCGGTTTTGAAGATGAAAGTTTGCCTACAAGACTTTCTTTTGTACTTACTGGTTTTTGGTGGATTGGATTTAGTCAGTATACCTATTATTATCTTCCGCATGGAAATAAAAAGCAAAAATTAACAAGAAATCTAGTTTTTAACGGTTTTAAAGAACTGAAACAAATCTGGAATAAGATAAAAGAAAACATTCAGTTAAAGCGATATCTGTATGCATTCTTTATGTATAGTATGGCGGTGCAAACCATCATGTTAATCGCTACTTATTTTGGAATAGAAGAACTCAATTGGGGTAATCAAGACCCAACAACAGGTCTTATCATTAGTATTTTATTAATTCAATTGGTAGCTGTTTTGGGAGCAACTCTTACATCTATGCTTTCAGCAAAGTTAGGAAATATCAAAGTGCTTATAGGCTTAAATCTCATTTGGATTGGCATTTGCTCGTTTGCGTATTTTATAGATACTCCATTTCAGTTTTATATTACTGCCGCGTTTGTTGGTTTGGTAATGGGAGGCATTCAATCTTTATCTAGATCTACATATTCTAAAATGCTGCCAGAGAATGCTATAGATACCGCTTCTTATTTTAGTTTCTACGATGTTTCAGAAAAAATAGGAATTGTGATTGGGATGCTTTCTTACGGTTTTATTGCTCAGATAACAGGCAGTATTCGTACCACAATTCTCTTTTTCATTGTATTTTTTATACTAGGAGTAATATTTCTTTTACGAGTACCTAAACAAAGTGTTAAAATTAAATAATTTTTAGTTAAGTTTGTCAGACCCAAATAAATTCTTTTATAATGAAAAATATGAACCTAATTAAACGTCTCTTTTTAATCTTAACCGTCATTAGTTTTGCAAGTTGTGAAAATGAACCTTTAGAAGGCGAGTTTGAGTCTTACAACCCAAGTAGCAATTTAGAATCTAATTTTCAAGTAGATATTGATGGTGTAACTTTTACTGCAGATCAATCTCAAATGAACGTTCAAAATGGTGTTACTGCTATTTCAGGAATAAAAAACAGCGGGACTTCGGTAATGATTACCCTTATGGGAAGTGGAACAGGAACCTATACTTTTGGCTCAGGTTTAGCTGCAGGAGGCTATGCAGTAATGGGAGAAACTCCTTATGTAATTGATGATGAAGATACGAGTGCAGAAGTGGTAATAACAGATTACGACCTGCAGACGGGAGTGGCATCAGGAACATTTAAATATTCTGTGATCCATACTGTAGAAGACGAGAACGGTGAAGATTTGGTAGAGACCAAAGTTTTGACCAATGGTAGCTTTACTAATATTGCTCTTAGCTCAGATGAGACACCACCTTCTACAAATCTTAATACACTTTTTGAAGTAGAATTAGATGGAGATTTGTTTGCGAAAGATGAAGTGCAAGCGGTTTTAAATGAAGATGGCCTTGCAATGCAAGTGCTTGTTGGAAATGAGCAGTTTGTAATTCAAATTTTTGATCCTAGTGTTGGTACCTTTACCCTAGGAAGTGGCGCTGGAGCGGAAGGATTTATTTTATATGATGTAGATAGTACGAATGAAGAAAGTGTAGTATACTCCTCTGTTTCGGGTACGTTGACTATTTCATCTTTAGATATGAATAATAATGTGGTTGCGGGTACTTTCTCAGGAACTTTAGAAGAAGCTTTAGGCGAAGCTGCAGATATTGTAATGACAAACGGAGTATTTGAAGATGTTCAATTCTCTACAGAAGAATCCCCAAATATGGCTACGGCTACTATAAACGGAGAAGCTTTTGATGCCAATGTATTTGCATCTGCAACCGTAGTAGGAAGCTCAAGTTTTGCCATTGTTTTTGACAATGATTTGGATACAGACATACAGCTTACTTTGCCAAATACAGTTGAAGTAGGTACATACGCCATCACCGATAGCTTAAATGAGTATTCAGCGACGGTAACTATAGATGGAGTTTCCTATGGTTCTGTAGCGAATTCAGGAGAGATAAAAATCACTTCTGTTGCTGGAGGTATCTTAGAAGGTACTTTTAATTTTACTGCTGTTGATAATGCTGGCAACGAAATCGTAGTGGAAACAGGCGTATTTGTTTTTGATAATAATTAATGAGATTTTAAAAGCATATTAATAAAAAAAGCTCCCTAGTTGGGAGCTTTTTTATTAATATTCGTTTAACCTTAAGAGTCAAATATCGCTTTCATAATTGTATTGATTCCTTTAAAGATTAGAAACATGGCACCTCCACAAGATAAAATCCCCAAGATTAAAACAGCGAAATATAAGGGATGCTCTCTGTTGTTGAATGCGCTATAAAGTATGGACGGACCTATAAACATGAGCGGCAAAGCGCCTGCCATGAATTTTACTCCCTTAAACAATACCTCTTTGTTAGTTCTTTTCATTTGTCTTTATATTTTCAATCGCTACTCGTACACTTCCGTGGAAATCTAATTGCTCACTAGCAAGTTTAGGAGTTACTTTTGTAGCTTCCACAATCATTTTAATTCCTCGTTGCACCAATTTTTCATTGCTAAGTTGCATATCTACCATTCGGTTGCCTTTTACACGACCCAACTGAATCATCGTACTGGTAGAAATCATATTCAATACCAGCTTTTGTGCTGTTCCTGCTTTCATACGAGAGCTTCCCGTAACAAATTCAGGACCTACAACTACCTCAATAGGGAATTGAGCCACCAAAGATAAAGGACTTTCTGCATTACACGTAATGCAACCCGTAATAATTTTTTGTTCGTTACACCATTCAACCGCTCCAATCACATAAGGGGTAGTACCAGATGCAGCAATCCCAATAAGCACATCTTTACTTGAAATTTGATGTTTTTTAAGATCTAAAACGGCCTGTTCTTTGCTGTCTTCCGCATTTTCTACTGCGTCTCTTATTGCTTTTTCGCCGCCAGCAATAATACCAATGACCAATTCTTTAGAGACTCCAAAAGTAGGCGGACACTCGCTAGCATCCAAAATTCCCAATCTTCCGCTGGTTCCTGCACCTATATAAAACAGCCTTCCTCCATCTTTTAATTTAGCAATTATTTGCTGCGTTAATTTTTCTATCTGCGGAAGTGATTTTTCTACCGCTAAAGGAACGCTCTGGTCTTCTTGATTAATAGTAGATAGCAATTTCTGCACCGACATTTTTTCTAAATCTTGATGATTACCAGGTAGTTCTGTAGTTTTTATAAAATCTTTCATGCTATTCTACCGTATATGTAGTTTGAAATTCTTGAGAAATTCTAAAATATCCTAAAGGAAATTTATTGGGAGTGGTGGTATTTACGATATTCCCTCTAATGGAAGCAGATGCCGTAGAAAACGGACTTCCAGAATCGTTGGCTTGTTGTATTAAAGTTGACAGGTAGGTATTAAACCTCGCACTTATTCCTTGTATTTTTATATTAATAACATCTCCGCTCTCTAGTTCTTCCGAATAAAATGTAGAAACTTGGTTTCCATTAATCAACTTATCGTCGCTGCTATCAATAACAGCATCATAGCCGAAGGCTTTAAAATAAAAATAATAATTGTTTCCTAATTCTGGCGGATCTGTGAAATAAGCATTAATGGCAGTAAAATCTTCAGAAAAACTATTAGTACTCTGCTCTACATAATCAAAAGGAACCGTAGCATAAAGCTGTGTTTCTCCTTCATAAACCTCTTGCTCATAAACAATCCTCAATTTGTAGGTCGAGTTTTCTAGCATAGGAATAGTATCTACATATTCTGTAGAAAATTCATTGCTTAATACAAATTCTTGTTCATTTACGATAACACTTACCTGCGCATTATCTACATAAGAAAAACTAGTTTCAAAAAATGGAGTGGTGGTGGTAAGCAAAACTTTCATTAAACCTTCATTGTTATTTTCTTGTTGAATACCTATGGCTTCTACAACCAATTTGGGTTCTTTCTCCTCTAGATCTACCTCAATAACATCTTGACAGCTTGTTAAAAAAACTGGAAAAATAATCAGTAAAAAGAATAATTTTTTCATTTTCTAAAATTTAAAACGATACGCAGCAGATGGTACAATCCCAAAGATAGACAATCTTACTGCTTCTATATTTCCGTTATCTTCGTTTCTTCCAAAATTAATGGAAGCGGCATTTCTTCTATTATACACGTTGTAAATACTAAATACCCATTCCCCTTGCCAACCCTTAGTTTTTTCGGGTTTGGGCGTGTAAATGGCAGAAAAATCTAACCTGTGGTATGCGGGTAATCGATTAGCGTTTCGAGGTCCATAATCTGGGACGGTTTGTCCTTCAAAGTAATATTTGGCATAGGGAAACGTACTTGGCCTTCCCGTTTGAAATACAAAATTGGCATTCGATTTCCATTTGGCGTTCCATTGATAACTTCCTGTAATGGAGATGTCGTGAGGTTTGTCCCAACCTGTTCTGTACCAGTTTCCATTATTAATGCCTATCTCTTTAGGAGTTCTTCCAGGAGTCTGTTGTTCAGATTTAGAAAAGGTGTAGGCTAGCCAGCCCGTAAACTTTCCTATATTCTTTTTTAGCAAGATTTCAAAACCATAGGCGCGAGCTCTTCCGCTAAGGAGAACCTGCTCAATGGCATCATTTGCAATTAAATCGGCGCCGTCTATATAATCGAGTCTATTGTCTATGCTTTTATAAAAAATCTCTGTTTCTAAGTCAAACAATTCAAATTTTCTAAAATAACCTAGCGCATATTGATGCGATTTTTGAGGCTGGATGTATTTTCCACTGGGTGCCCAAATATCAAGTGGGGTGGGAGCATCTGTATTAGAAATTAAATGTAAATGCTGATTGATGAATTGATAACTAGCCTTTAAGGAACTCTTTTCGTTAAGTTGATATGCTATAGAAAGTCTAGGTTCTACATTTACAAAAGTTTTGGTAATCTCACTTTTAGACTGAATTTCTGTTCCTATAATAGGAGCTTTTTCGTAAATCTGAAGGTTTTCATTAAATACGAGTGGACTTCCGTTTTCATAAAGATTCACTTCATCTTGCCCCAAACGACTAAAAAGATTAAGTCTTAATCCGTAATTTACAGTTAATTTCTCGGAGATTTTTTGTTCCGCGGAAGCGTAAAAAGCATTTTGCCAAGCATATTTTTTAGTAAACTGCTTCGTTATAATTCCCGAATTTTCATTGGAAGGTTCTATATACCCTGGATTAAAAGTGTAATAATTGCTTTGTAAGCCATATTCTAGATCAATTTTATCAGAAACTTTGCTGTTTAACTGGTATCTTAAAGAGTAATCCCTAATCCCACTGTCGTAGTTAAAGCCTATAAAATCTAGGGTGAGTCCAAAATAATAATCAGACAAACCTAAAGAAAGTTTAGAATTGGTGGTACTGTTAAAGCGGTGTGTCCAATCTATTTTAGCAACCGAACTACCATATGTGTTTTTAAAACTATCGTCGATATTAAAGACATCCCTACCAAAATATCCTGAAAATTCTAACTCATTATTCTCATCAAAAATATGGCTCAGCTTGGTATTGATGTCGTAAAAATAAGCAGAATTTGGATTGTCAATTAATTTTAAGAAAAGATGCGCATAAGAACTTCTTCCTGCGACCAAAAAAGAGGTTTTGTCTTTTTTGATAGGACCTTCAAAAAGTAACTTGCTACTTACTAGGCCAATACTACCATCAATATTTAATTGATCAAAATTACCTTTTCTTTGATTAATTTCTAGAACCGAAGAAACCCGGCCGCCATATTTGGAGGGAATTCCGCCTTTATACAGGGTAAGGTCTTTTACCGCCCCTGGATGCATAATGGAGAAAATCCCGAAGAGGTGGGAATCGTTATAAATGCTTGTGCCATCTAACAAGACCAAGTTTTGATCTGCAGCACCGCCCCTTACATGAAAACCTCCCGCACCTTCGCTGCTATTGGTAACTCCTGGTAAAAGAGTGATGGCTTTTATGATATCGGGTTCTCCTAAAACAGAAGGAATGTTTGCAATGTCCTTGGTCGTGATTTTATTCACACTCATTTGGGGCTTTTTTAGCTTTAGGCGATCATTGGTCTTTGTAATAATCACTTCTTCTAAGCTCTGCGATTCTGATTCTAAAAAAATGTTGATAGAAAGATCTTTGTTTAAGTATATTTTTTGCGTGTACTCTTTAAAACCTAAATAACTTACCAAGAGTGTATATTCTCCTTCTTTTAAACGAATAGAAAACTCTCCATCAAGATTGGTTACATCCCCTTTAGAAGTACTTTTAATGGTTACATTGGCTCCTAGAACAGGAAAATTGTCTGTTGTGCTTTTAACAACTCCAGAGACTCTATAGTTTTGAGAAAAGCCAACCTGAAAAAAAATTAAGCTGAAGAAAAGTAAAAAGTGTTTGCACATCTTTTAGAAATTTTAGCAAATATAGACTAATTTGATGAGTCTATTAAGGTATAAACTAGGGCTAAAACTATAGGTAAATGCTTATCTAAAAATTGAAAATGAATAATAAAATTTTTATCCGTAAATTCTTTGCTAGAGGAATTGCTCTATCCACTTATTGGGTAGATAGTGATGTTTAGTAGTTTTATTGCTTTAAATTCCTAGCAAATACCTGCTTATTAACGTTTTAGGCGTTCTGAAAATTTTAACATAAGACATGTTTAGTGTAAAGAACTAATCGTACATTTGCACCGCAAAATTAAAGGCTGTCGCAAGACTTATAAAAGTCCTTTAGAAATAAGTTGATTTGAAGAAAAGAATCGCAAAATTTTCAGTGCTACCTGCAATAGGTGCATTGGTTTTTTTAAGTTTCTCGAACAAAGAAGAAGCTATTACTGCAAGTGTAAGCACTACGAATTTACCAGAATCTTACACGGTAAAAAAGAATAATGAAATTTTGAACGAGGTAGATGAATCTATTTTCTATCCTGTTCTTAAAAAGGGTTACCTAGGTTTTAAAGAAGCAGTTGCCTTTAAAGAATCTAGAGGAGATTATAAGATAATCAATCAATTTGGTTATTTAGGTAAATACCAGTTTGGCATAGGAACATTGCATCTTATCGGTATTTATGACGCGGATGCGTTTTTAAATAATCCAGAACTTCAAGAAGCTGCATTTTATGCCAATGCTTCCAGAAACAAATGGATTTTACGTAAAGATATCGCAAGGTCTGTAGGAAAGAAGATGAACGGTGTTGAAATCACAGAATCTGGTATTTTGGCGGCAGCACATTTAGCAGGGCCCGGAAGCGTTAAAAAATATTTAAGAAGTGGTGGCGTACAAGGATTTTCAGACGCCTTTGGAACTAGCATAAAATATTATCTGCACAAATTTAAAGGCTACGATACTTCTTTTGTATCTGCCAACAGGAAAGCAAAAGCTATAGTAAAAAGAAAATTATACGAAGGAGTGCTTTAAATTACTCCCTCTGAAAAATGAATATAGCCGGTTTTTTATGTAAATCCGGCTTTGTTTTTTTCCATTGGGAAATTGTTTGTGTTTTAATATATTCTGTGGTTAACGTTACATCACAACCAATGCAAAGTAAGGTAGAAGAATGTAGATTTTGTTTTAAATCTTCAAAAAATTTCTCGTTTCTATAGGGAGTTTCAATAAAAATCTGCGCCTGATTTTGCTCTAATGAAATTCTTTCCAAGCGTTTAATTTCTTGTTTCTTTTCGTGCTTATCTATGGGTAAATAGCCGTGAAAGGCAAAATTTTGTCCATTCATACCGCTACTCATCATGGTAAGTAAAATAGAAGACGGACCTACTAACGGAACTACTTGTATTCCTTTTTCATGCGCAATTCTCACTACATCAGCACCAGGATCTGCAATACCTGGGCACCCTGCCTCGCTCAATAATCCCATATCATTTCCGTTAAGACAAGCTTCTAAAAATGAAGGAATTTCGCTAGTCTCGGTGTGTTTATTCAAAATCCAAAATTTGAGTTCTGGTTGTGGCTTTTCTGAAGCAATTTTTTTGATGTAACGCCGCGCCGTCTTTTCATTTTCGGCGATGTAATAATTTAGCTCTTCAATTTTATTTTTTACTGAAATTGGCATGGTTTCTGAATGCGCATCCTCACCTAATGGAGCAGGTAATAAGTATAGTTTTCCTGTATTAGTTTGATTCTTCATTTAAAAGTAATAAATGGATTTATATAACGGCTGAAGCTTCAGAAAAAATGTTTTCTAACATAAGAAAACTTAAAATACATTCACCCCTTCAGAAACAAAACTATTAGCTTATTTCTTTGGCAATAATGGTAGTGGCTTCATCTAGCATATCGTAGACGTTTTTAAAACCTTGATCTCCTCCATAATAAGGATCTGGTACATCTACATTTTCTTTTGGGAATATTTTATTGAGAATAAGCTCTACTTTTCGCTGGTCTTCTTCTGTTCGAGCTAATTTAACAACATTCTCGTAATTAGAATTGTCCATCACATAAATGTAATCAAAACGATCAAAATCTTCCACAACAAACTGACGTCCTTTTTGGTGTGAAATATCCAATTTATGGTCTTTAGCTACGGCAATTGAACGTTTATCAGGACTATGATTTATGTGGTAATCTGAAGTTCCTGCAGAATCTACATTAATCTTTTCAGAATTTACCTTATTGGCCAATAAACCCTCTGCAAGAGGAGACCTGCAAATATTACCCAAACAAACCATGAGTACATTAGTTTTCATCTTAAAGTGTAAGTTTTTTATCTAAATCTTCTACAAATTTTTTAAACTGTTTGTCAGTAGTAGAAAGATTATTCACTGTTTTACATGCGTGTAAAACGGTAGCGTGATCTCTTTTTCCTATTTGGGTACCAATACTTGCTAAAGATGCTTTGGTTAGTTTTTTAGCAAAAAACATCGCTAATTGTCTTGCTTGTACAATATGTCTTTTTCTAGTTTTGGACTGAAGTGTTTCTACATCCATTTGAAAATAATTACTCACAACTTTTTGTATGTAATCAATAGATACTTCCTTCTTGGTATGTTTAACATAGTTTTGAACAATTTTCTTGGCTAGCTCAATGGTTATATCTTTTTTATTAAAAGAAGAATGAGCGATTAAAGAGATAATAGCACCTTCCAGCTCTCTAATATTCGTTTTTATATTATTGGCTAAAAACTCAACGATATCTTCTGGCATTTCAACGCCATCGCGATACAATTTGTTTTTTATAATAGAAACGCGAGTTTCAAAATCTGGATGTTGTAATTCTGCCGAGAGTCCCCATTTAAATCGAGATAATAAGCGTTGTTCAATATCTTGCATGTCTACGGGAGCCTTATCACTGGTTAAAATGACTTGCTTTCCATTTTGATGCAAGTGGTTAAAAATATGGAAAAATACATCTTGAGTTCCCGCTTTACCAGATAATAATTGAATGTCATCTACAATTAGAACATCTATAATTTGATAAAAATGAATAAAATCATTCCTATTATTTTTCTTAACGGATTCTATATATTGTTGGGTAAATTTTTCCGCAGAAATATATAAAACAGTTTTCTCTGGATACTTATCTTTTACTTCTACACCAATTGCGTGGGCTAGATGCGTTTTCCCTAAGCCAACGCCACCAAACACCAATAACGGGTTAAAAGACGTTCCTCCTGGCTTATTTGACACTGCCATTCCCGCATTTCTTGCCAATCGGTTAGAATCGCCTTCTAAAAAATTATCGAAGCTGTAATTGGGGTTGAGTTGAGAATCAATTTTTACATTTCGAATTCCCGGAATTATAAATGGATTTTTTAATTCTGGACTTTTATTTTTTATGGGACCATCAATGTCCTGTGTAGAAATTCTTGTTCGCTGCGAACTTGGTATCTTTTCTGTAAAAGGTTGTTTGTTACCGTAGGTATTTTCCATTCGAATAACATAAACCAATTTGGCGTTATCGCCAAGCTCTCTAGTAAGAGAAACTTTTAGTAGTTTAACGTAATGCTCTTCTAACCATTCATAAAAAAACTTAGAAGGAACTTGGATACTCAATGCGTTATCGGTAAGCTTAACTGCCTTGATAGGTTCAAACCACGTTTTGTAAGCTTGAGGAGTAATATTATCTTGAATAAATGACAGACATTTTACCCAAACTGATTGCGCAGTTTCACCCATGTTAAAAATATGTTTTTATAAATTAATAATCTAAAATAATGAAAATGAATGCTTCTTTAATAAGTTTTAAAGGCTCTCATTTTGGAGCAACAAATATGTGAACAAAAAAGCTAATAAAAAACAAAATTACACTTGAATTTTCGGTATTTTATTCTCATACTTAATTTCTTTTTAAACATACAAAAACTAATCCACTTAATTCGAAAATTAACATGAAAACCCATTCTACAAATATACGAGTACGCTATGCAGAAACCGATCAAATGGGCGTAGTTCATCACGGTAATTACGCGCTATACCTAGAGTTAGCAAGGTGTGAATGGTTAGAGCAGTTTGGAACTTCTTATAAATCAATAGAAGAGAGCGGAGTAATGCTTCCCGTTTATGAAATGAATTTTAAATTTAAAAGACCAGCAAAATTTGATGATATTTTAAGGGTAAAAACTACCTTGGTGAGGCAGCCCAGCTTTAAGATAGAATTTAACTATGAGATTTACAATCAGCATCAAGAATTGTTAACAACTGCACATACGATTTTGGTGTTTGTAGATATCAATTCTAGAAAACCTGTAAAATGTCCAGCGTATATTTTGAAAAAGTTGAACGCTTAAAAATTATTCGACTTCTTTAATTTTTATTCCGTAGATACTGTCAAATTTTTCAAAAATAGATTCGGCTTCCTTTTCTCTAATTAGAAGGTAAATTTTACAATCGAGTTCTAACACCTGATTCTTTACATGCAAATTCTTTTCTTTAATCACTCGCATCACTTTATTCATATTGGGATAATCAAAAGTGAGTTCGTATTCTACGTTTATGGTTTTGGTTCGTATTTTTGAAGCTTCCAATGCCATTTGTGCTGTAGTTTTGTATGCGTTTATCAATCCGCCTACGCCCAGTTTGGTTCCTCCAAAATAACGCACAACAACGATAAGAATATTGGTAACTTCAAAAGATTGTAGCTGACCGTAAATAGGCATTCCGGCTGAGTTAGAAGGTTCGCCATCATCATTGGCTCTATAATGTTCATAATTCTTTCCCAATTGCCATGCGTAACACCAATGCCTTGCTTGGTGGTGTTTCGTCTTTAAATCTTCTATATGAGCTTTTACTTCGTCTTCCGTTTTAACATGAAAAGCGTAGCCAAAGAATTTACTTCCTTTATCTTTAAATAAAACTTCTTCTCCTGGTTGATGAATGGTTTTGTAAACGTCTCTTTCCAAATCTATCGTGTTGTTAAAGCCACTAAAATAATACTAACCACCGCCAACGCAATACCAATCCAGTTTTTTCTTAGTATTTTTTCTTTAAATAAGGCAATTCCCAAGAGGGTAGAAAGCATGACAATAGCAACATTATTGATTAAAAAAACCGTGGCGCTATCCATATTTCCCCGCAAAGCTTGAATAAAGAAATAGACCGAATAATAATTAGGGATTCCTAAAGCAATTCCGCCAAGGAGCTCTTTATACGTGAATTTTATTTTTTTTACAAGCAATAAATAAAGGCTTATTAGAATCCCAACGTTTGAAGCAAAAATAAACAAGGTCATAGAGAAAAGCGCCACATCATCTTTAGCTACATAATTGTGTTCTAAAAACTTGATTCCTGTTTCTATAATTCCGCTGCCAAAAAATACCAAGACAGGAAAAATGATAGAACCTTTCTTAGCCACCATGCCTTTTCTATCTTTTATAGACGCTAAATAAACCGCTACCAACGCCAATACAATCGCTATAATTTTTAATGCGCTTGCCGGCTCGTTGTAATAAAAAATGACAAAAAGAATGGGAATAGACAAACTCATCTTACTGGCGACAGATACAGCTGAAAGTCCGTTAATCTTCGTCGTTAACGCCATCAAATTAAACACGGTTATAAACAAGATTCCCAAAATCATAGCTCCCCAAAACCAACTCGCTGTGGTGATTGTTTCTAACTCAAAACTTTTAGAATGACCCAAATAACCTGCTACAACGGCAGTTAAATAATTAACGACGATGGCATAAGAAATTTTAATATTGAACTTATCCAGTAGTTTAAAAACCACATAAATAAGACTCGAAGATAGAATACTTAGTAAAAGATAAATCAAAACAACTGCTGATTAGTGGTGAACAAATTGGTAATGTCTTCGTTGGCTGGATTGATGTTCCAAACCTTTATACCCAAATTTTTTGCCGCATCTGTATTTTCTTGAGTGTCGTCTATAAATAAAACTTCTTCGGGTTTTAGACGGTGTTTTTTTATGACAAATTCATAGATGTTCGCATTGGGTTTACGCAAATTTATTTCGTGCGAGAGGTAAAAAGCATCAAAAAAGCTTTTAAATTCCTCATAGAAATCAATATTTTGCTTGATCCAAGAAATATGTAAGTCGTTAGTATTACTCAATAAAATGAGTTGAAAATCGCCTTTTTCCTTCAATTCCTTTAAAAATGATAGCCGATGCTTAGGGAAGTCCAACAAAATAGCATTCCACGCTGCTGTTAACGCTTTCGCGGAAGCGTTATTCAGTTTTTTTTCATAATAGGTAATAAACGATCTAGAATTTATATTCCCCACTTCGTAGCTTTGGTTATGCAAAATCATTTCGGTATCAAAATCCTCTAACCCAAACTCTGCTAATTTCTTTGCTGTAGCCGATTTATCTAAGTTGATAAACACATCGCCAAAATCAAAAAGTAGCATCTTTATTTTCTTAGCGGAAGGAGTTTTTAAGGCTTTTGAAGAAGTTCCTAAATCTGAATGCGTTTCTTTATTTGGGTTCATAATAACGGACTAAATTATCTTGAAGTTTTATTTCTTTGGTGATTTCACCTTCTATTAACGGAGCTAAAATCCCGTCTTTCCATTCGGATTCATTTTGAGTAATGCGAGCTTCATCCCAATACTCAAGAGCGATGAACTGCTCCAGAGTTTTTCCTCCGCCTTCAATAATAAGACTTTGTATGCCTAAATCGTATAAATAATCACATAACTGCGAAATAATATCTTGACTAAAATCTAGCTTCTTAAATTCGACATTTTCTAAATTTCCCATTTCTTTTTCCGTAAAAAAAATAGTTTTCACTTTTTGATTGTATAAGTAGCTTTCTTTTGGAATGCGTAGGTTTTTATCAATAACTAAACGTAAAGGCGATTTTCCCATCCATAACCGGGTGTCAAGTTTGGGATTGTCTTTTATAGCGGTTTGCGTGCCTACCAAAATGGCTTGCTCCTCGCTGCGCCATTTATGTACCAATAGTTTATTATAGCGATTGCTAATCCAAACCGGTTCTCGCTCTTGCTGTAAAGAAGGAGCTATAAAACCGTTTTGGGTCTGCGCCCATTTTAAAATAAGATAAGGACGTTTTTTTTGATGAAAAGTAAAAAAACGTTTGTTAAGTTCTTGACATTCTTTTTCTAGAACGCCAACAACCACATCACAACCTGCTGCAATCAGCTTTTGGATTCCTCTCCCTGCAACTTTTGCAAAAGGGTCTATGGTGCCAATTACCACTTTTTTGATACCCATAGCAATAATGAGGTCACTGCAAGGCGGAGTTTTCCCAAAGTGACTGCAAGGTTCTAAACTTACATAAATCGTTGCATGCTTAAAAAGTGAATTTTCTTTTACTTGATGAATTGCATTTACTTCGGCGTGGGCTTCTCCTGCCTTTTGATGCCAACCTTCACCAATAATCTTATTATCATAAACGATTACGCTGCCCACCATAGGATTTGGATAGGTGCTTCCTAGTCCATTTTTAGCCAATTGAATGCAGCGATTTATATATTTTTCGTGTATTTTCACACTTCAAAAATAGCATGAAAAATCAAGAATGGAACACCTAAAGATAAGACCTATTCAAAAAGCAGACAATCCTTTTGTGGCAGAGATGATTAGGGCGGTGCTCATCGAAAATAATGCCCCCAAAACAGGTACCGCTTACGAAGACAAAAACCTAGATTCTTTATATGAAACCTATCAAGATGAAGCTTCGGCGTATTTTGTGTTGACTGATGGGGATAAAATTTATGGCGCTGCAGGAATCGCTTCATTGGAAGGAAGTAGTGCAATTTGCGAATTGCAAAAGATGTATTTTTTACACGAAGTACGAGGAAAAGGTTTAGGCATGCAAATGATGAAGAAATGTTTAAGTTTTGCTCAAGCTGCCAAGTATAAAAAGTGCTATCTAGAAACTTTGCCTTCAATGCTTGCGGCGCAAAAACTCTATCAAAAATCGGGTTTTAAGTATGTAGACAAACGCTTAGGAAATACAGGACATTTTAGTTGTACCACTTGGATGTTAAAAGAATTATAGCATGACCTTACAAGAATTGAAATTACATTTCTTTACGGAATTAAATGAGCAGTATCCTGCGACAGAAATAGAAAGTTTCTTCTTTTGGCTTACCCAAAGTGAATTGAATATTTCTCGTTTAGAAATGGCGTTAAATCCCCAAAAGAAAGTGGACATTCAACACGTAGAAAATTTTAAAAAAGCGATACTTAAGTTAAAAAACTTTGAACCCATTCAGTATATTGTGGGAGATACCGAGTTTTATGGAGGTGTATTTCAAGTAAATCCTTCCGTGTTAATTCCCCGTCCAGAAACCGAAGAACTCGTAGCTTGGATGGTAGAAGATTTAAATAATAAAAAAGAAATTTTTAGGATTTTAGATATAGGAACCGGGAGTGGATGCATTTCTATCAGCTTAGCAAAAGCACTTCCGAAAGCAAAAATTAGTGCTATAGACATTTCCGCGGAAGCGTTACAAACCGCTAAAGAAAACGCAAAAAACAATGAGGTAAACGTTGAATTCTTTCAGCAAGATATTTTAGAAACCGAAAAATTAGACACTACATTTGAGGTGATTGTTTCTAATCCGCCCTATGTACGCGAACTGGAAAAAAAGATGATGCAAGAAAATGTTTTGAAGTACGAGCCCGAGTTGGCATTATTTGTTTCCGATGAAAATCCGTTAATTTTTTATAAAAAAATAGCCGAATTGGCTTTTGAAGCTTTGGAAGAGAAAGGAGTTTTATATTTAGAAATCAACGAATACCTCGCCCAAGAAACCCAAGAATTATTAAAAGAAATAGGTTTTTTATATATCGAAATAAAAAATGATATTTTTGAGAAACCAAGAATGATAAAAGCTAGTTTATAATCCTATCAAGTTAAGTTAAGTATGAGTAAAACAGAAAATTCTAAGCCACAAAATCATATAAAAAGTATCGCTGTTTTCTGCGGGAGCGGAAGTAGTAATGATGAATACATTTACAGTCAGGCTTATGAAATGGGACGTGCTATCGCCAATAAAAATATTGATGTGGTCTTTGGCGGAAGCAAGCTAGGTTTAATGGGGCAGGTAGCGAATGGTGCTTTGGACAATGACGGACTCGTATACGGCGTAATTCCTGATTTTTTAAAAACCAAGGAGATTGTACATCGCGATTTAACCGAGTTGATTACAACGCAAGATATGCACGAGCGTAAGCTAAAAATGCACGAAATGAGTGATGGTTTTATCATGCTTCCAGGCGGTTTTGGAACCTTAGAAGAGTTTTTTGAAATTGTTACTTGGGGACAACTGGGTCTGCATAAAAAACCCATTGGCATCCTAAATACCGAAGGTTATTACAACGATTTATTGATGATGTTCAATGGCATGGTCACTAAGGGTTTATTGAAAAAAGAAAATTTAGATTTGATAGTGGTTTCAGATGCGGTGGAAATGCTCTTGGACAAAATGGAAAAATATGAATCTACTCACGAAGCAAAATGGCTTAATAACAAAGATCAAACTTAAAAATTAACTTCTATAACTCATTTCTTACTAGCATTTAATTTCCTTAATATGAAAACGCCAGAACAGCAAATAAATGAACTAAGATTAGCATTGCACCAGCATAATTACAATTATTATGCGCTAGACAAACCAGAAATTCGAGATTATGAGTTTGATCAAATGCTAGAGAAATTGCAAGAACTGGAAGCTGCTCACCCGGAATTCAGAAATGAGAATTCTCCCACCCAACGCGTTGGAGGAACAGTTACCAAGAATTTTCCTACGGTAGTTCATGAAAATAGAATGTATTCGTTGGCCAACTCTTATTCTAAAGAGGATTTAGAAGACTGGGAAAAACGCATCGAAAAGTTGAGCGACGGCAAAGTAGAATATACCTGCGAATTAAAATATGATGGTGCTTCTATAAGTTTAACCTATGAAGACGGAAAACTATTAAGAGCCGTAACTCGTGGCGATGGTACGCAAGGTGATGAAGTGACCCATAATATAAAAACCATAAAATCTGTTCCTTTACAACTCCATGGCGATTATCCTCAAAAATTTGAAATTAGAGGAGAAGTAGTCTTGCCTTACGAAGGTTTTGCGCAATTAAATGCAGAACGGGTAGAAAATGGGGAAGAGCCTTATGCGAATCCGCGTAATACGGCTTCGGGAAGTTTAAAGTTGCAAGACAGCAGCGAGACCGCCAAGCGACCCTTGGAGTGTTTGTTATATAGTGTGGTAGGAGAGAATTTACCTTTTAAAACGCAGTTTGAAGGTTTACAAAAAGCAAGAGAATGGGGATTTAAGGTGCCAAAAGAAGCGCAATTGGCTTCGAAAATGGAAGAAGTAGAAGCTTTTTTAAATTATTGGGATGCTAACAGGCACGATTTACCTTTTGAAACCGATGGTGTGGTAATTAAAGTAAATAACCTACGTCAACAAGAAGAATTAGGATTTACAGCTAAAGCACCACGATGGGCGATGGCGTATAAATTTAAAGCAGAACAAGAAGAAACGCTTTTAGAAAGCATTACCTACCAAGTAGGAAGAACAGGTGCCATTACGCCGGTAGCGAATTTAAAGCCCGTCCAATTGGCGGGAACTACCGTAAAGCGAGCTTCCTTACATAACGCCGATCAAATTGAAAAATTAGATATTCGGGTTGGTGATACGGTATATGTAGAAAAAGGTGGCGAGATTATTCCCAAGATTGTAGGTGTAGATTTTACAATGCGTGATCCAGCTTCAGAGGCTACAAAATACGCTACCAATTGTCCAGAATGTGATACTGAATTGGTTCGTGAAGAAGGTGAAGCTCAGCACTATTGCCCTAACGCAACGGGTTGTCCCACGCAGATTGTAGGTAGAATTCAGCATTTTATTTCGCGTAAAGCGATGGATATTGAGGGCCTTGGCGGAGAAACGGTTGCTTTATTAGTAAAAGAAGGACTCATTGAAAACTATGCAGATTTATACGAGTTAAAGAAAGAAGAAGTGCTTCCGCTAGAGCGGATGGCAGAGAAGTCGGCAGATAATTTGATTAACGGAATAGAGGCTTCCAAAAATATTCCGTTTGAACGGGTTCTTTTTGCTCTAGGAATTAGATATGTAGGCGAAACGGTGGCTAAAAAATTGGCTAAGCATTTTAAAAGTATAGATGCCTTGGCGGAAGCTTCGCAGGAAACGCTAGTGAATGTAGAAGAAATAGGAGAGAAAATTGCAGAAAGTGTGGTTCACTTTTTTGAAGTGGAAGAGAATACAAATACCCTCAACCGACTTAAAAGCTACGGACTTCAATTAGCAATTTCTGAAGAGGAGTTGGAAGGTTTAACGGATAAATTACAAGGAAACACCTTTGTGATTTCAGGTGTGTTTGAAAAAGTTTCTCGTAAAGAACTCAAAAAACTGATTGAAGATAACGGTGGAAAAGTAACGGGTTCTATTTCAGCAAAAACCAATTATTTGGTGGCTGGAGAAAATATGGGCCCGAGTAAGCTCGCTAAAGCGGAAAAAGTGGGAACGAAGATTATTTCTGAGGATGGGTTTTTGGATATGGTGTAGTATAACCACCCCATTTCCGCAAGCGGAAATCTCCTCTACTTTATGAAAGAAGGGGAGCTTTTAATTTAGGTTTCAAGAAAGATTTCCATTAATTTTATTTCTTAATTTATCATCCGATTTCTTTTCTTCCGCAAGCGTAAATTTTCTCTTCTTTAAGAAAGCAGGGGGAGCTTTTGATTAGTGGTGAATACTGATTTGCCATTAGTTTCTATCTTTTTTAAACAGGAGCTTTATTAATTTTAAAGGTTCCTTCCCTTCTCTAAAGAAAGAGCGTGTTCAAAGTGCCAGCCAGAAAGAATTCATTTTGAAGGTAAAACAAAGTATGGCATTGCAAAGCAATAGGGGAAGGTTAAAATATTAAAAAAACTACTTCCTACGGAGTACCTTTAGAAAAATCTGGATTAAACATTTCAAGTTTTAATGGAAAATTACTGCTTAGAAATTCTACGGCATTATTGGCATGATCTTCATTTTTCAGAATAAGGATACAATCTCTTTGAGTATGGTTTTCACTTAAAATGTTTATTTCAAACGCATTAAATGAGGAGGTCATGTCTGGATTAGCAACATTAAACCAAGCGTATTTTTGGGCTTTTTTGAATTTTAAAATGGCTAGTTTGGGTCGGTTGACGAGACGAATCTTCGATTTGAAAATTAGCTTAGTATAGAAAAAAGAAGCTTTATATAGCTTGGCATTCTTTTTATAAAAACCTCTTTTTAAAAAAGCGATAGCTACCAAGATGCCATATAGTAAAAGATTTATCAGTAAAAATAAAAAAATCACAAAGTGCATTAATGGTATGAGAGAGCATAATGTTATAAAGGTAATAATAAGAGGAAATCCAACTCCGAGTAATATGACTAACTTTTGATGGGTGTTAAACCGGTGTTCTAGTATAATTCTATCCAAATGTGAAGTGTTAAAAGTTTAAAAATAATTTGAGTTGTAAAAATAACATTTACGTTTTTGACAAGTGAAATAGTTTCCTCTTCTTTAAAATGAAAGTTTTGACAATCTTACACCAAGATACTGGCGCCTTTTCCATTCACTTTGTTGGCATGATCTAGATAGAAGTCGATACGGCCTAGCATAATTCCTGCCCAACCTACTTGATTAACGAGTACTTCTTTTCCTTCAGCGTTTTTAGTGACGGTGGGTTTCTCTAAAAAGGTATGAGAATGTCCGCCAATTATCAAATCGATGTTTTTGGTTTGAGAAGCTAGTTTTAAATCGTCTATTTTATCACTTTCATAGCTGTAGCCTAAATGAGAAAGGCAGATCACTAAATCACATTTTTCGGTTTCTTTGAGCTTTTTTACGATGTCTTGAGAAATATTCACTGGATCGTGATAGACGGTTTCTTTGTACATTTTCTTGTTCACTAAGCCCTGTAGCTGAATTCCTACTCCAAATACCCCAATTTTCACTCCGTCTTTATGAAAAACCTGGTACGGTTTTATTTGTCCGTCGAGAACGGTATTCGAAAAATCATAGTTGGCATTCAATAAGTTGAATTTTGCATTTGGTAATTGTGCGTGTAAGCCACCAATCCCATTGTCGAAATCGTGATTACCAATGGTCGCGGCATCGTAGCCGAGTTTGCTCATCAGTTTAAACTCCAATTCGCCACCATAAAAGTTGAAATAGGGCGTTCCTTGAAAAATGTCTCCCGCATCCAAAACTAAGGTATTGGGATTCTCTTTTTTGATGTTTTTAATCAGCGTATAGCGTTTGGCTACGCCTCCTTGCCCAGGGTAGCTGTCATCACTCGTAGGAAAAGGATCAATATGACTGTGTACATCATTGGTATGTAAAATGGTGATGTGTTTCGCTTCCGCGGAAGCAAAAGAACTGCTGAGTAAAGCGGTGCCACCTATTCCTGTAAAAATTCCTGCTGCGGCTGTTTTTTGTATAAAATCTCTTCTTTTCATGGCTTATTGTTTTATAAAACGCTCATCGCGAACAGGATTAATGGTATCGTGTTTTTTAAAATAATCTATAAAAACATTACGTAGTTTATAATCTAGGTAAGTTTCACTCTGGCGTATGGCAAAAAAGTTCATATGGTCGCCTCCATCCATCAGGTAGTCGTTGGTGACGATAAAATAAGATTTGTTGAGATCTACTTTTTTTCCTTGTATACGTCCGGTTTTTATTTGATTGTCTTCAGTTAAAGTTAACTGCATTCCGGCGACAGGGTGCGCCACCTCACTTTTAGAAAGGTATTCAAACATTTTTAAAACCTGTGTTCCTTTTAATTCGATTACGACCGCTTCATTTTCAAACGGCATAATGTTATAAGCGGTTTTGGTGTTGATATCGCCGCGGTTGATGCTAGACCTAATTCCGCCGTGGTTGAGTAAAACCGCATCTATATTATTTCCTGTACGTTGATGAAACACGGGGTTAGTGATTTCTAAAAGCGCATCGGCCATCATATTTCCTATGGCGGTATTGTATTCTCCATCAAATTTAGAAAGTGTGTTGGGCGTGTAAGACAAGACTTTATTCATTTCATCTTTAATGCGGTCTTTATAGGGAGCGACAAAAGTCTTGATTTCTTCATCTTCGGTCAGGGACTTTTCTATAGAAAGCTGCTTTCCTTCAATTTGGGAAACTGCTAAAGGTACTTTCGTATTTTTATTTTGGTATTTACATCCCGAAAAGGAGAAGATCACAATTCCGTAAAGGATAAAAAGAATATTTCTCATTGAATCATTTTTTTGCAAAGGTAAAGATAGCATTTTAAGCTAAATTGGATGAAGACTAATTTTTGTATTTTTTTACTTAAAAATGTAACATTTGCCTGAAAGAGGAGTCTTATTAAAAAAACCATACTACATGAAAAAAATGATTTATACTGCGGCTTTAGCTTTTGCGCTATTCTCGTGTAAGAGTACCGCAGTAAAAACAGCAGAAAACGACACTATTGTAACCAATATCGATTTGGTAGATATACAAGACGATAAGGTGATGGTGAGCGTTGATCCTGGGAAAATTGATAAGGAAACGATTGTGTTTTACATTCCAAAAACGGTTCCCGGAACCTATTCTACGGATAACTACGGAAAATTTATCGAGAATTTAAAAGCATACAACTATAAAGGCGAAGAGTTAAATGTTACCAACTTAGACGAAAACTCTTGGCAGATTACAGATGCGACACAATTAGATAAAGTTACCTATTGGGTAAACGATTCTTTTGATGTGGAAGGTGAAGAAGGTGTGTTTTCTCCAGCAGGAACTAATATTGCTGCCAACGAAAACTTTATGCTTAATCTACATGCTTTTGTAGGTTACTTTGACGGGTTAACCGAAACGCCTTATCAGTTATTGGTTAAAAGACCCAACGAACTTATGGCGGGGACTTCTTTGAAATCTCAACCCGCTTCTCAGCCTGAGGGAGATGCAACCATAGATGAATATGCGGCGAGTCGTTACTTTGAAATCACTGATAATCCTATAATGTATTCTGCTTCTGAGAGTGTAGATTTTCAATTGGGAGATATGAAGGTGATTTTAGACGTGTATTCTCCTAATGGAGTACATACTGCGGAATCAATTAAGCCTAATATGAGTAAAATTTTAGAAGCTCAAAAAAGGTTTTTAGGCGATATTGATAATACTGATATGTATGCTATTTTATTGTATTTAGCAGACATGCAAAAAACCGATGCTAAAGGTTTTGGAGCTTTAGAGCATCATACTTCTACAACTGTGGTTTTACCAGAAACTATGCCATTGCAAGCTTTAAATGAGTCGATGAAAGATGTGGTTTCTCATGAGTTCTTTCATATTATTACGCCCTTAAGCGTACATTCAGATGAGGTTCATTATTTTGATTACAACAACCCAAAAATGTCTCAGCATTTATGGATGTATGAAGGAGTGACCGAGTATTTTGCAAATTTATTTCAAGTGAATCAAGGTTTAATAAATGACGAAGCTTTTTACGCAAGAATGGCAGAAAAAATAGCTTCTTCTAGAAGTTTTGATGATACCATGTCCTTTACGGAATTGAGCGAGAATATCTTGGATGATAAATATGAGCCTAGTTACTATAACGTATATCAAAAAGGAGCATTAATAGGAATGGCCTTAGACATTCGTTTAAGAGAATTAAGCGATGGAGAAATGGGAATTTTAGACTTAATGAAAAAATTAAGCGCTCAATACGGAAAAGAAAACCCATTTAAAGATGATGAATTATTTGATGATATTGTAAAACTGACTTATCCTGAAATAAGAACCTTTTTAACCACCTATGTAAGCGGAACGACTCCTATTCCTTACCAAGATTTCTTTGCAAAAGTAGGTGTAGAAAAAACAGAACAAGAGGTGAAATCTGGGTATTTCTTAAATGGACAAGTGCCTTTTATTGATGGAAGTCCTGAGACCAAAGCTATTTTTGTTCGTAAAGGAATAGAATTGAATTCATTTTTAAAAGAGATGAATTTAAAGGGTGGGGACATCATTAAGTCAATTAATGGAACCGAGTATACGATTGATAACGCTTATGCGTTAATTATGACTTCTCAAGGATGGAAAAAAGGAGATAAAATTGAAATGGTAATTGATAGAGATGGAGAAGAAATGACTTTAAAAGGCAAAGTTTCTCCAGCCACTTTAATGAAAACTAGTTATAAATCTTTAGACTTACCTGCTACAGATGCACGTGTGCAGTTGCGTGAAGCTTGGTTAAGAGGGTAGATTTTGCTTTATTAGAGAATAGATCGCTGCGCTGTTAGAATATAGAAATTATACCGTTTTGCAGTTAAAATATAGAATCTAGATTTGATTCTAACTAATTGATAAGCAATATTTTTTCTAATTTGAGATTAGCGTTTCATTTTAGATTTAACCTTTAAAAAAAACTATTTTTTTAAATTTAAGACAAAAGCGGTAGAAATACCGCTTTTTTTTACTATAAATTTGAGCAAACAAAGAATAAACTTACCTTTACAAAATCAATCACTTTGAGTGAGATTATAAATGAGTATTAAAAAATTTGGCATAGAGAAAGCCTTAGAAAAACGGCTTTTGTTACGAAAAAAGCAAGATTTACATAGCTTAAAACGGGTAGCTCTTGTTGTTGGTTCACACTCGGTTGATGTGGAAAGACTGCAGAAGAAATTATTGTCGGCGTTTTCATTGTCTAAGAATCAGTTGAGTAGTTTTATTTATAAAGAAAGTAAAGAGAATGAAAAAGAAAAAGAAATTTGTTTTTCTGAAAAAGATTTCAACTGGAGAGGAGGACTCAAAAAAGAAAGTAGGTTAAACGATTTTTTGGCACAAGATTTTGATTTGCTGGTAAATTATTTCTCAGAGAATAATTTAGCTTTACAGTTGGTTTCAGCTTCCACGGAAGCGAAATTAAAAGTAGGTGTAGCACACGAAGAAAAGCGGTTAAACGACATAGAAATCGTGGTGAAGAAGGAAGAAAGTGGAGTTTTTATTTCAGAATTAAAAAAATACGTCGATATAATTAAGGAATAATGGAAAAATTTATAGGAACAGGAGTGGCACTTATTACGCCGTTTAAAGAAGATCAATCTGTTGATGTAGAAGCATTGCGAGACTTGGTAAAGTTTCAAATAAACAACGGCATAGATTATATCGTGGTGTTGGGAACGACAGCCGAAAGTGCTACGCTTAGCGCGGAAGAAAAAACTTTGGTAAAACAAACGATTGTTGAAGCCAATAACGGAGAATTACCTTTGGTTTTAGGAATAGGCGGAAATCATACCGCAGGATTGGTGCAACAACTTAAGAAAGAAAATTTAGAAGGATTTGATGCTATTTTATCGGTTTCACCATTTTATAATAAACCTACGCAAGAGGGTATTTATCAGCACTTTAAGCAAGTTTCAGAAAACTCTCCCTTGCCTATTATTTTATATAATGTACCGGGAAGAACAGGAAGCAATATGTTGCCCTATACAGTAGCGCGATTGGCCAGCGATTTTGAAAATATTATTGCGATAAAAGAAGCTGCTGGAGATTTGGTGCAAGCGATGGAAATGATCCAGCAATGTCCTAAAGATTTCTTGGTGATTTCTGGAGATGATATGATTACACTTCCTATGGTTTTAGCGGGTGGAGCAGGAGTAATTTCTGTAATTGCTGAAGGTTTTCCAGAAGAATTCTCTAATATGGTTGCTTTGGGCTTAGATAGAAAGGTAGATGAAGCTTACGAGATTCATTACCAAATGGCTTCGGCGATTGATATGATTTTTGAAGAAGGAAATCCTGCTGGAATTAAATCGGTGTTTAAAAAGCTAGGTTTAGCAACAGATGTGGTAAGGCTTCCCTTGGTAAAAGCTTCAGAAAATTTACAGTTGAGGTTAGCAGATTTTATAGATAACAAATAATAATTAGTGCAAAACAATATTTCTAACGCATAAGAGTTTTTTAATTACGTTAGAAAGCAGTACTTTTGCAAGATGTTTTATAGACTTATGAGAAAAATAACACTCCTTTTATTTTTAGTTGCCAGCTTTTATTCTTGTGGAGAATACCAAAAAGCATTAAAAAATGACGATGTTAAAGTAAAGTATGATATGGCAATGAAGCTGTATGATGAAGGTATAGAGCAAGATAAGAAAAGTAAAGTAAAAAAATCTCTTAGACTTATAGAACAAATTTTACCTCAATATAGAGGTAAGCCTCAAGGAGAGAAAATTTCTTACATTCACGCTAATTCCTATTATTTTATGGAGGCGTATTTTGATTCTGGATATCAATTTGAGCGTTTTACCAAATCTTATCCTAAAAGTGAAAAGGTAGACGAGGCTTATTTTAAAAGTGCCAAAAGTTATTATTACGTTTCTCCAAGATTTAGTAAAGACCAAAGAGAGACCTATAAGGCAATAGACAAGTTTCAAGATTACATTACTCGTTTTCCCGATGGAAAAAATATAGGAGATGCCAATGAGTTATCATCTGCTTTAAGAGAAAAACTAGAGAAAAAATCTTATGAAATATCAAAACAATACCACCATACAGAAGATTATAAAGCTGCCATAGCATCATTTGATAATTTTATTGAGGCTAATCCAGGTTCTATTTATAGAGAAAAAGCATATTTCTACAAGATGGATTCTGCTTACTTATTGGCAATCAATAGTTACAAATATTTGGTTAAAGAACGTTTGTTGACGGCAAAAGAATACCACGAAAATTACAAAAAATATTTTCCGCAAGGAGAGTTAGCAGAAGAGGCTAACATCATTCTTCAGGATATTGATGAAAGATTAGAAAACTATAACAGTTAATACTTTAATAATGGATATAAAAAACCCGAATGCACCAGTAAGTACAACTACTATCGATAAGAATTTGGTAGATGCACCTACAAATAATATCTATGAAGCAATTGCAATCGTTTCTAAAAGAGCAACTCAAATTAATAGTGAAATTAAGAAGGAGCTTTTAGAAAAACTAGATGAATTTGCTACGTATAACGATAGCTTAGATGAGATTTTTGAAAACAAGGAGCAAATCGAAGTTTCTAAGTTTTACGAAAGACTGCCTAAGCCACATTCTCTAGCAGTGCAAGAATGGTTAGATGATAAAATTTATTATAGAGATACCAAGAGCGATAACGCATAATCTATGATCTCTTTAAACGATAAAAAAGTTCTCTTAGGAGTAACTGGCGGAATTGCAGCCTATAAAATTGCTTTTTTAGTTCGTTTATTTATAAAAGAAGGAGCAAAGGTTAAAGTGGTGATGACTCCCAAAGCTAAGGAGTTCGTTACTCCTTTAACCTTAGCTACTTTATCCAAAAATGAAGTGATCATTTCCTTTACGGAAAAAGATGCTGATGTTTGGAACAACCACGTTGACTTGGGCTTATGGGCAGATTTTATGCTCATTGCGCCTGCTACAGCCAACACGCTTTCAAAAATGGCAAGCGGACAGAGCAATAATTTTTTATTGGCTACCTACCTTTCAGCAAAATGCCATGTATATGTCGCCCCAGCTATGGATCTTGATATGTATCAACATCCCTCTACTAAAATTTCTTTAGAAAAACTGAACTCTTTTGGTAACAGTATTATTCCTGTGGGTCGTGGAGAACTTGCCAGCGGATTAAGTGGAGAAGGAAGAATGGCAGAGCCCGAGGAAATTATCAGTTTTATAAAAAAAGATATTAGCAATCAATTGCCGTTAAACGGAAAAAAAATATTGATTACTGCAGGCCCCACATACGAGGCTATAGATCCTGTGCGTTTTATAGGAAACCATTCTAGCGGAAAAATGGGATATGCTTTAGCAGAAGAAGCTGCAAAACTAGGAGCAGAAGTGACTTTGATTAGCGGACCTAGTGCGCTTCAGCTACAAGACGCTAGTATAAAAAGAGTAGATGTAGTTTCCGCTAAGGAAATGTACGAAGCGGTACATGCTATTTATGAAAAAATAGATGTAGCGATTGCGGCGGCGGCAGTTTCAGATTATAGACCGGTTACCCAAGCCACCCAAAAAATAAAAAAATCTGATCCCACACTAACGCTAGAATTGGAAAAAACCCAAGACATTTTGTTTTCTATGGGACAAAAAAAGAAGCATCAGTTTTTAATAGGCTTTGCTCTAGAAACCCAAAATGAAATAGAAAACGCGCAAAAGAAGTTAGAAAAAAAGAATTTAGACTTTATTGTTTTAAATTCGTTGAAAGATAAAGGTGCTGGTTTTCAAAAAGAAACCAATAAGGTTAGAATTATCAATGCAGATAGTGTACAATCTTACGAGTTAAAATCGAAGCGAAAAGTAGCAAAAGATATCCTTAATGAATTAGTGGATCGATTAGTATGAAAAACCTCTTAGTATATTTTTTATTTATATTATTTTCTTGTAGCGTGAGTGCTCAAGAACTTAATTGTACCGTTACCGTAAACGCAGAACAGACAGGTAAAACCCAACTCTCTGTATTTAAAACTCTAGAAACTTCTGTAAAAGAATTTATGAATCAAAGTTGGACAGAACTAGATTTAGAAGACGAAGAAAGAATACAGTGTAATATCTTTATTACGATAAAAGATTACAATTCAGATAGTTTTAAGGGAACTTTGCAAGTGCAATCTTCGCGTCCTATTTATGGAAGTACCTATACAACATCCGTTTTAAACTTTAAAGACAACGATTTCAACTTTAATTATACCGAATATCAACCTCTACGCTACAGTCAGAATACTTATAATTCCAATCTAATTTCTAATTTAAGTTTTTATGCCTTTACTATTTTAGGTTTGGATGCAGATTCGTATGCGTTGGAAGGCGGAGAAGATTATCATCAAGAAGCTAAGCAAATTGTAAACATTTCTGCGCAGCAAGGCGGCGGCGGATGGAAGGCTAACGACGGTAACCAATCTAAATATAAGCTTAACGCGGATATCATTTCTAGTAATTTTTCTAAATTTAGAGAAGCATTGTATATGTACCACCGTCAAGGATTAGATGTGATGCACCAAGATTTAGAAACGGGAAAAGAAAGCATAGTGAACTCTATTCAATTATTGAGAGATGTAAATAATAGTAGACCAAATTCAGCGCCTATGCGTGCTTTTTTTGATGCTAAATCTTCGGAGATTCAAAGTATTTTTAGTGGAGGTCCTTCTGTAGGATTAACCGAAGTGGTAGAAAATTTGAAACGAATTGCACCACTTTACAATAAAAATTGGAATAAGATTAAATTATAAAAATCTGTTTTGTTTTTGATGTCTACCATTAATTTCTCTTGTATATTTACCCTAAAATTGAAGAGAATTTGCTTACCAACTTATCTATAAAAAACTTTGCACTCATTGAAGATGTATCTTTACAGCTTCAAAATGATTTTACCATCATCACAGGGGAAACCGGTGCAGGAAAATCTATTTTATTAGGCGCTTTATCCTTAATTATAGGAAAGCGTGCAGATATAACTGCGGTTAGAAATCCCGAAAAAAAATGTGTAGTAGAAGGTCTTTTTAAAGTTTCTGCTTACCAATTAGAAGCTTTTTTTACCAAAAATGATTTAGATTACGAGCCAGATACCATTATAAGAAGAGAGATTTTACCTTCTGGCAAGTCTAGAGCTTTTGTGAATGATACTCCAGTTACGCTTCAGAAGTTATCCTTATTGGGAAATCAGTTGATTGATATTCACAGTCAGCACGAAACTTTATCCTTAGGAGAAGTCAATTATCAATTTAAGGTTATTGATGCTTTAGCAAATCACAAGGATAATTTGATTCAGTTTAAAGAAAAACTATCAGTTTATAAATCTCTTGTGCACGAATTAGAAGCCTTAAAAGAGTCGCAAAGAGAAGCCAAGGCGGCTTACGATTACAATCTATTTTTAGTCACCGAATTACGAGAAGTAGATTTAAAGCCAGGAATCCAAGAAGACTTAGAAGAGAAATTTAAGACCCTCAATAATGTAGAAGAATTAAAAGAAAACCTTTCGGCTTCTTCCTTTCATTTAGAACAAGAAGAAGTAGGGGTGTTGGCAGTCTTAAGAGAGGTGAAAAACAATCTTTCTCGTTTAGAAAACTTCAGCGAAAGCTATAAAGAACTCTATGAACGCGTGCAAAGCAGCTTATTGGAATTGGAAGATGTGTCTGAAGAAGTGGCTCGCTTAGAAAGTAAAATGGAAGATGATCCCGAAGAGTTGTCTTTGGTAAATGAAAAACTTCAGCAACTTTATAATTTACAACGCAAGCACGATTTAGAATCGGTGGAAGACTTACTCGCTTTACGGAATGAGTTGGAAGAGAAAGTTTCCAGTTCAGAAAATGCCGAGGAAGAATTAAAAGATTTGGAAAATAAAATTGAAGCTGCTAAGAAAGAAGCTTTAGCCATCGCGCAAGCGCTTTATAAAGCAAGGAAAAAAGAAATTCCTAATTTTATAAAAATGATGGAAGCTATTTTGGCTCAAATAGGAATGCCAGATGCTAAATTGAACATAGAAATACTTCCGCAGCAAGAATTTAATGTCCACGGAATAGATAAAATGAATTGGCTTTTGGCAGCGAATAAAGGAGGAAACTTCAAAGAAATCAAAAAGGCAGCCTCTGGGGGAGAATTATCTAGAATTACTTTGGCGGTAAAAAGTATCTTAGCGGTGTATGGAAAATTACCGACCATTATTTTTGATGAGATTGATACGGGAGTTTCTGGAGATGTAGCGCAAAAAATGGGAGACATTATGCTTGGGATGAGTGCAGAGATGCAAGTGATTGCCATTACGCATTTACCACAAATTGCCGCCAAAGGAAAGCAGCATTTAAAAGTGTATAAGGAAACACAAAAGAATATCACCACGACAAATATTGAGCAATTGGACGCAGAAAGAAGAATTATGGAGATTGCAGAGATGCTGGGCGGCAAAGAAAAATCGAGTTCTGCCATTGCGCACGCAAAACAATTATTGAACTAAGTTAGTTTTCATATATTTACCAACGATAAATAAAAAAATAAAAAAATCATGTCAAATAATTTACTCAAAGGAAAAAGAGGAATCATATTTGGAGCTTTAGATGAAAATTCAATAGCTTGGAAAACTGCCGAAAAAATTAAGGAGCAAGGAGGAACTTTCGTGCTTACTAATGCTCCTATAGCCATGAGAATGGGAAAAATTAAAGACCTAGCAGAAAAAACAGGATCTGAAATTATTCCTGCAGATGCCACCAAAGTAGAAGACTTAGAAAACCTAGTAGAAAAGGCGACCGAAATATTGGGAGGCAAGTTAGACTTTGTATTGCACTCTATTGGGATGTCGGTTAACGTACGAAAGGGAAATCATTATACCGATATGAATTATGATTTCACCACCAAAGGTTGGGATGTTTCTGCGGTTTCTTTTCACAAGACCATGCAAGTATTGTATAAAAAAGATGCTATGAATGAGTGGGGAAGTATTGTAGCCTTAACGTATATGGCAGCACAGCGTGTGTTTCCAGATTATAATGATATGGCAGACAATAAAGCTTATTTAGAGTCTATTGCTAGAAGCTTTGGTTATTTCTTCGGAAAAGATAAAAAGGTACGTGTCAATACTATTTCTCAGTCGCCAACACCTACTACTGCAGGACAAGGCGTAAAAGGTTTTGATGGTTTTATCGCTTACGCGGAAAAAATGTCTCCTTTAGGAAATGCTACGGCAGATGAATGTGCAGACTACACGTTAACCTTATTCTCTGATTTGACTAAAAAAGTTACGCTACAAAACCTTTACCACGATGGAGGATTCTCGAATATGGGCGTGAGTCAGGAAGTTATGGATGCATTTGTAGAAGGGGAAGAATAAAGAAACTTTAACCCATTTGTTATAAAAAAAACCGCTTTTAAGCGGTTTTTTTTACTTTTAATCTATTTCGTTAAAAGTTATTAACAAAACTGTGCTGTTTTAACAAAATATTCTTATTTTGTGGTTATTGTTTAACTTAATATTTAATTATGAAAAAAATTACCTTATTTACAATCCTAGCGCTATTTTTTAGCTGGCAGGGATTTTCACAATTTGGTTGTGGCTCTGGGGTAGTGATTACCGATGGCTATACAGCTATGGGGGTTACAACTCCTGGAACAGGAGGCGCAGAAGATTGGAACACAAACCCTACTGATGTCTCAATTAACGCTAGTTACTGGGATGATGATGTATACCTTTTCGAGTATACTTCAGGAGCTACGACAGAAGAAATTTCAATGACTACTTATTCTAGAAATAGTTGGAATGGTATAGGCATCTTTAGTGACTGTACAGGAGATACTTTTAGCGGAGAGTTAGATGCTCAAGGTACTACTGGAATTAATTCTACCAAAACAGTAAGTACTATTATTGGGGCAGCTACTACGGTTTATATTGCCGTAGGGCAATGGGGTACACCAGATGGTTTAGATTTTGATGTTACAGAGTTTACAGTTGCACCAATAAGCTGTTCTTCTCCTGTAAATGTGACTAGTACTAATATAACAAGTACAGCGGTAGATTTTAATTGGGATTCAGTATCAGAAGCAACTGAAGGTTTTAACTGGATGATCATGAATGAAGGCGAAGATCCAGACACAGATGATTCTGTACAAGAGGGTTCTTTGGCATCTGGGGTTACAATGATAGAAATTTCAGGTTTAACACCAGCAAGCGCTTATGATTTTTATGTACAATCAAACTGTGGTACAGGAGATGGATTAAGTGATTGGACAGGACCTATTTCAGTTGAAACTGAATGTGCTGTTTATACACCAGACTATTTAGAAGATTTTACCGATTTTCTCCCAATTTGCTGGGAGGAAGCTGGAAGTGGTCTGCCAGCTGATGGGCCATCAGACTTTGGTAATAGTAATTGGTTAGCCGATGAATATTTGAATACAGGAACTAATATGGCGGTTAACATTAATATTTATTATAATAATAGAGAAGAATGGTTAATTTCTCCAAGTTTTGATTTATCTGGAGGAGCCTATGAATTAATATATAATGTAGCCTTAACAGATTATAATAATTCTGATATTCCTGAAGGTGACGGAATGGGATCTGATGATGAAGTACAAGTGTTAATTACACAAGACAACGGTGTTACTTGGGAAAATTTAATGACATATAACCAAGCTTCTTATCCTTCAAATACGGGAGATACAGAAGTTATAGATTTAAGTTCTTATACAGGAACGGTTCAGTTTGCTTTCTGGGCAACAGATGGTACTGTGGATGATTCAGAGGATTATGATTTCTTTATCGATGATTTTAAAGTAGAGACGTCAACCCCAAATTCAACAGAAGATTGTGGACAAGAGCAATTTAGTAATGCTTTTGAGAATGGTTTGTTTATGGAAGAAGGAGGACAGTTGCTAGCTAACGATTTTATCGTGTCTGCAAATACACTTAATTTTTCTGTAGATAATATTACAGCAAATATACTTTCTCAAGGAGGAATAGCTTCTATGGATATTATCTTTTACGAAGATAATGCTGGAGTTCCAGGAACAGAGATTCAAACTTTTGAAGATGTAGTTCCTACTTCTCAAGATATTATTGGAGATGCTTTTGGTTTTGATGCTCATGAAGTAGTATTGGAATTACCAACTCCAGTAGATTTTGCAGGAGATGGCATGAATCCTGTAACCTATTGGGTGCAGCTTGTAGGAGTACCAACAACAGCAGGTACACAACTAGGTTGGGAGACTACCACTTTAAATCAAATAGGAAATCCTTATGTATTTGATAACGAAAATACAACGGAATGGACTGTTGGTGATGCAGATGGAGTCTTTAGTATTACAGGACAATGTGAGTATATTGATGGATGTTTACAACCAGAAGCTTTAACCGCATCTAACATTACTGTAGACAGTGTAGACTTAATGTGGACAGAACTTGGTGATGCTACAGAGTGGACTATAGAATATGGTGCTTCAGGATTTACTCCAGGATCAGGAACAATAGAAATTGATGATGATGGAACACCAGGAATTACTATAACAGGTCTAGACAGTTTGACAGAATATGATTTTTACGTAACTGCAAATTGTACAGATGAAAATAGTAATCCTTTAGGTCCATTAACGGTAAGTACAGTAGATACTTACTGTCAACCAGACATTACATTAACAGTTGAGCCTATCACACTAGTAGATATTGCAAATATTAGTAATGTAAGTGACGCAACAGGAACTGATGTTTATGAAAACTTTACAGATATGGTAATAGAACTAGACCAAGCAGGAAATTATACGATTGCTTTAGAAGGTTTTACAGGAGGTAATTTTGAAAACTTCTTTTCGGTATTTATAGATTGGAACCAAAATGGTGTTTTAGATGATGTTTCTGAAGTTTATGAAATTGGAGCTATAGAAAACTCTACAGGAACCGACGGTCAACAAGCGACGGGAAGCATTGAAGTGCCTGTAGATGCTATGTTGGGAATGACACGTATGAGAGTTTATAAAAACTATAACTCTTCAGTAATAGATCCTTGTTCATCGAATGGTTTTGGTCAAATAGAAGATTATACCGTAAATGTATCTGAAGGAGTTGTTAATCCTTGTGCAGCGCCAAGTGATGTTATTGTAAGTAATATTACTAATGTAAGTGCAGACATATCATGGACAGAAAACGGTTCTGCTACAGAATGGGAAATTCAATATGATGTTACAGGATTTACACCTGGAGACGGAATTTTTGTACAGGATAATGATGGGGATTTAGGTGAAACCTTATCAGGCTTAGCTCCTTTGACTACATATGATGTTTATGTAAGAGCTATTTGTGCAGATGGAACAATTAGTGATTGGACTGCTGTAGAAACATTTATTACAGATGAATTCTCTGTAAATAACTCTAATTTCCAAAACTTTAGCTATTACCCTAACCCTGTAAAATCTAACTTAAGTTTGAAAGCAGGTTTAGAAATAGAAAGAGTTTCTGTATACAATCTATTAGGACAAGAAGTGATTTCATTAAATCCTACTTCGCTTAACGCGGAAGTGGATTTAAGTAGGTTACAAGCTGGAGCCTATATGGTAAGAGTTAGCATTGAAGGAGAAACCAAGACGTTTAAAGTGATCAAAAACTAAATTTCACGATCATTTAATTTTTAAGAGAAAAACCCAAAGCATTTGCTTTGGGTTTTTTTTGCTTAAAATTGTGCTATCTCGTTTGATATTTATTTACGTGTTAAAAAGTCTTCTTATAATTTCTCTCGAGATTTTTTGTTTGCGTATTTTAGCCGAATGAAGATCAATTACTCCTTTATTATTCCAGTTTACAATAGACCAGGAGAAGTGGAAGAATTACTAAATTCGTTTGCCGCTTTTACCACAAAAATTCCATTTGAAGTGGTTCTAGTAGAAGATGGATCGAGCATTTCCTCTAAAAATATAGTGGCAAAGTATGAAAATAGGCTAAACTTATCTTATTTTGAAAAAGAAAATACAGGGCCCGGAGATTCTAGAAATTATGGAATGCTAAGAGCTAAGGGTAATTATTTCATCATTTTAGATAGTGACGTTATTATGCCAGAAAACTACTTGGACGAGGTAGAAAATTACTTAAGTGAAAATAAAGTAGATTGCTTTGGAGGACCAGATGCTGCACATCAAATATTTTCTCCCATTCAAAAAGCAATTAATTTTGTGATGACTTCTTTTTTGACTACTGGCGGAATAAGAGGTAAAAAGAATGCAGTAAAGGAATATGAGCCTAGAAGTTTTAATATGGGAATTTCAAAAGAAGCTTTTTTGGCTACAAGAGGTTTTGGTAAAATTCATCCAGGAGAAGACCCAGATTTGGCTATTAGAATTAAAAATAAAGGTTTCAAAATCGGTTTTATTGAAAAAGCTTTTGTGTATCACAAACGTAGAATAGATTGGAATAAGTTTTATATACAAGTAAATAAATTTGGAAAAGTAAGACCTATATTAACTTCATGGCATCCAGAAACTTCGAGCATTGTTTTTTGGTTCCCTACGTTCTTTATTCTCTCTATCTTAGTGGCGTTAGGAGTAATACTGCTAGACTTTTATCTACCTTTAGCGCTAATTCTTGCGTATTTATGCTTAATTTTTCTTCTTTCAAGCGTACAGAATAAAAGTTTAAAAATAGGATTACTATCTGTGAAGGCACTTTTAATACAGTTTTATGGTTATGGGGTTGGCTTTTTAAAGTCTACCTATTATATTAGATTGCTCAAAAGAAAACCTAAA
This sequence comes from Mesonia ostreae, assembly GCF_031845265.1. NCBI lineage: Bacteria > Pseudomonadati > Bacteroidota > Flavobacteriia > Flavobacteriales > Flavobacteriaceae > Mesonia > Mesonia ostreae. The sequence continues at coordinate 36,306 of NZ_JAVRBG010000015.1, forward strand.
GAAGTTTTTCCTGAATTATTTTTTGAATAATGTTAAAAGAACAAATACAACGTCTAAATAGGACCACCTTTAAGAAGATTAATTTTAAGGCATTTTTCTTTTTCTTTTTTTTTGCGATGCTAATTTGGTTACTGATTCAGTTTTCTAAAACCTATACCAAAGATGTGTTGATCCCTATTCAGTTTAATGATATTCCTAAAGATAAGATTGTGGAGCGTACACAAGCTTCCATCAAGCTTAGAGTCACAGAAAATGGTTTCGTTTTAGCCTGGTTATCTATAAGAAACCCTAGCATGATGATTTCTCTGGAAGAGCTACCTATAATCGAGAATAACTTGATTTACCAAACAGAAAATGCGGAAGCAGATATTCTCTCTATGCTTAGAATAGATTACGATAACGTTCGTTTTATCACCAAGACAATAAAAATTCCATTTATTCAGAAGGAAACAAAAGTAGTACCTGTAATTCCCGATATAGAAGTGAGTTATGCTCCTGGATATAATTCTGATGAACAATTTTTAATTCAGCCAGATTCCATTGAAATCAGTGGAGCAAAAAAGGTATTAGATTCTATTCATTCTATTTCTACTCAAAAACTCATCCTTAAAAATGTAAGCGCCAATACCAAAGGCGTAGTAGAGGTAGATACTACAACACAGTCTAAAGTAACGTATTACCAGCATGAAGTAGAATATTTTTTAAAAACTAAAAAATTTACAGAAGGCAGATTAAATATTCCAATAGAAATTCTAAATGCGCCTAAAGATGCATCTGTAAGTATTTTTCCGAAGGAAGTGATTGTAATTTATACGGTTAGCTTGGATGGTTTTGAAATGATAACAAAAAATGATTTCGTTGTGGTTTGTGATTTTGATGATTTAAGTGAAAATCAAAATTTTTTAATTCCGAAGATTCAAAAGAAACCGAGTAATGTAACAGCGATACGATTAAATATTAATAAGGTTCAATTTGTATTGAAAAAATGATGACTATAGGACTTACTGGCGGAATAGGCAGCGGGAAAACAACCGTAGCAAACTTCTTTAAAGAATTAGGGATTCCTATTTATATAGCAGATATTGAGGCAAAAAAGATCATGAATAGCTCTTTAGAAGTGAGAGAGGAGCTCATTGCTTTATTTGGAGAAGAAGCTTTTATAGGAGGTGCATTAAACCGAAAGTTTATCGCTTCCAAAGTATTTAGTAATAATGACTTACTTCAAAAATTAAATCACATTGTTCATCCGCAGGTAGCAAAACACTTTAAAACTTGGGCAAAGCATCAAAATTCTCCATACATTATCTATGAGGCGGCTATACTATTTGAAAATAATGCTCAAGATAATTGTGACTATACTATTTTGGTTACGGCTCCCAAAGATATCAAGTTAAAAAGACTTCAAAAAAGAGACGATAGTAGTGTGGAAGAGATTGAAAGTAGAATGAGCAAGCAATGGAATGATTCTCAAAAAATTAAACTTGCAAACTTTGTCATCACCAATACAGATTTAGCAGATACTAAAGTACAAGTTTACCAACTTCATAGCAAGCTCTTAGGCCTTGGTAAAGCTTAGAAAATCATATGTTAACTTTTGGTTAAACCAGTTTATCTGTAAATGTTAAAATCTTACTTTTGAGGACATGAAAAAGAAAGTATTCTTATTTCTTGTTCTCTTAATGAGTTTATCCTTAATAGGAATCATATTTGTACAGGGCTACTGGATCAAAAATACAGTAGAAACAAATGAGGAACAATTCTCATTTAATGCAAAGCAAATTCTTATCAATGTAGTAAGTGAGATAGAGAATCAGGAAGTTGATAGGTATTATATTCAATATGCAATTTTAGCCGACTCTAGCAAGCCTACTAGTGCGAGACTTAGTGAGCTTTTTCAAATAAAACAAGATCAGTTAACCAACGAAACTTTCTTTTATACTAATAGCGTTTTACAAGAAGACTATAAATTATCTTCTTCCTTTTTAAGTGAAGAAAAAGATAGTATAGATTTTAAAAAATTAGTAAATCGTAAGGTTACGAGGATCGTTAGAAATGATGAGATTGATGGCACAGATCAACTTTCGGCTCAAGAGAAATTCGAGAGAATTTCTAGATTAGAGGATAATGAAAAGTTTCTTTTGTTGGATGCGATAAAAGAAAAAGCAGCGGAACTTCCAATTTATAAGAGGGTAGATACTACTTTAATTAGAAATCTAGTAAAAGCGGAATTAAAAACTAGAGATATAAAATCTAAGTTTGAAATTGGAATTTATAGCGACGCTTTGGCGACAAAAATTAAGTCGGAAGGTTTTGTGCTTAATTCTCCTGCCACCTATGGGATTCCAATTTTTAAATCGGATAATACAAATTATAAGCTGTTTATAAACTTTACTGAAAAAAAGAAAGAGGTGTTTTCTTCCATCGCTTTTATGGCGATTTTGAGTATTGTTTTTACACTTATTATCATCATAGCCTATTTTAGTGCTTTATCACAGTTAATAAAGCAGCGACAAATTTCTCAAATTAAGACGGATTTTATCAATAATATGACGCACGAATTTAAAACGCCAATTGCCACTATTAACTTGGCCTTAGATTCAGTTAAGAATCCAAAAATATCTTCAGATCCAGAAAAGATGCAAAGGTATATGCGGATGATACGAGAGGAAAATAAGAGAATGCATGCCCAAGTAGAAAATGTACTTCGTATTTCAAAATTAGAAAAGAACGAACTTAATATAAAGAAAGAACGTTTAAAGCTTCATGACCTGGTAGAGGATGCAGTAACGCATATTGAGTTGATTGTAGATGATAGAGAGGGTTATGTAAAAACTCATTTTGGGGCATTAAAATCTTCTATTTTGGCCAATGAAACCCATTTTACCAATGTGATTGTAAATATATTGGATAATGCTGTAAAGTATACCGAAGGAAACCCAAAAATAGATATCTATACAGAGAATGTGAAAAATTTTATCATTCTAAAAATTAGAGATCAAGGAAAGGGGATGAGTAGAATAGTTCAGAAAAAAGTATTTGAAAAATTTTTTAGAGAACATACAGGAAACGTACACGACGTAAAAGGACACGGTTTAGGCTTAGCCTATGTAAAACAAATAGTAACCGATCATCACGGAGAAGTTAGCCTTCTTAGTGAAAAAGGAAAAGGAAGCACATTCATAATTAAATTACCATTAATATCATAACTATATGGAAACTGAAAGCAAGAAGATTTTATTAGTAGAAGACGATCCAAATTTCGGAATCGTTCTTAAAGATTATTTAGCCATGAACGACTATGAAGTGGTGCATGCTAAAAATGGAATGGAAGGTTTTGAAAAGTTTAAAAAAGACGATTTTGATCTTTGTATTCTAGATGTCATGATGCCTTATAAAGATGGGTTTACATTGGCAAAAGAGATTAGAGAGAAAAACGAGGAAGTGCCTATTATTTTCTTAACTGCAAAAGCGATGAAAGAAGATGTTTTAAAAGGGTATAAAGTAGGAGCAGATGACTACCTAAATAAACCTTTTGATAGTGAAGTACTTCTTATGAAGATAAAGGCTATTATGCAACGTAAAGCAACCGACAGCGTAGCAGATAGTAAGCAGTTTGAATTCCAAATAGGAGGTTTCTTCTTAAATTCTAAATTGAGGTTTTTAACCTTCAAAGAGGAAGAACCATCTAAATTATCTCCTAAAGAAAATGAGCTGTTGAGACTATTGGCTTTGCATGAAAATGATTTAATGCCAAGGGAATTAGCGCTAACCAAAATTTGGAGAGACGATAACTATTTCACTTCTAGAAGTATGGACGTTTACATTGCAAAATTACGTAAGTATTTAAAGAAAGATGAGAATGTAGAAATTTTAAACATTCACGGGGAAGGATTTAGACTTGTGATACGAAATAAAGAAGAGGAAAGTAAATAATTTTTTAGTAAAAAAAATTAGCTCTTCAGTTTCAAAGGTTGACTAGTGAAAATTTATTTTTTCTGGTCAACCTTTTGCGTTATAAAATCTGCTATTTCCTGTGCGTCTGCATCATAAGAGAACCAATACGTGTGCTCGTCTCTTTTAAACCAAGTGAGTTGTCTTTTGGCAAATCTACGCGTGTTTTTTTTGATTTCACTTAGCGCAAAATCTAAGCTCCAAGTACCATCAAAATATTGGAATAACTCTTTGTATCCCACCGTATTTAATGCGTTTAATTCCCTAAGCGGATATAATTCTCTGGCCTCTTCTAAAAGTCCGTTTTGCATCATTAAAACCACTCTTTTTTCTATACGCTCATAAATTAATGGGCGAGGGGCATCTAAACCAATTTTAAGGGAGTTAAAATTTCTTTCTTTGGCAGAATGATTTAAAAAGCTAGAATAAGGTTTTCCTGTTCCTAAACAAATTTCTAAAGCTCTAATGACTCTCTGCGGATTAGAGAGTGCTACTTTTTTATAATGGATAGGATCTAATTCTTTTAGTTGAAGCTGAAGAGACTCTAGACCGTGTTTTTGCACCTGCACATTTAACTTTTCCCGAATGGAAGCTTCTACTTTAGGAAAATGATCTAAGCCTTTGTTTACCGCATCTACATACAAACCACTTCCGCCGACTAAAAATAGAATTTTGTGTTTTTTAAACAGCTTTTCAAGCTTATGTAGTGCTTCTTTTTCAAAATCACCTACTGAATATTTTTCAGAAATAGAAACGTGTTGTATAAAATGATGTGGTGCAGCTGCTAACTCTTTCGCAGTGGGGACAGCGGTTCCTACACTCAGTTCCTTATAAAACTGCCGAGAATCTGCCGAGAGAATTTCCGAAGAAAAATGCTGTGCTAAAGCAATGCTTTTTGAGGTTTTGCCAATTGCCGTAGGTCCTACAATAGATACGAGGTACGGTTTATTCATCTTTGTTTAAGGAATATCCGCAGTTATTACAATACTTAGCAGAATCAAGATGTTTTTCTTGTCCGCAATTATAGCACGATTGCGTGTTATTTAAAGCTTGAGGTTTCGCAGATTTAGAATACTCTGCACTTACTATTCCTGTGGGTACAGCAATAATTCCATAACCTAAAATCATAATTATAGAAGCTAAAAATTGACCCAAAGGTGTTACAGGGTGAATATCACCAAAACCAACCGTAGTGAGTGTTACAATAGTCCAATAAATACCAATGGGAATACTTGTAAAGCCACTATCTTTTCCTTCAATAAGATACATAAGTGTACCAGCGATTAAAGAAAGAATCACCACGGCATAAAGAAAAACAAAAATTTTTGCTTTACTGTTTTTCAATGCCGCTGCCAATTTATTTCCTTCTCCAATATAGCGCGTAACTTTTAAAATTCTAAAAATTCTTAATAATCGTAAGGCTCTAAACGTAAGAAAAGCCGTACTTCCTGCTAAGAAAAAAGAAAGGTATAATGGGATGGTTGATAAGAAATCAATAATTCCATAAAAACTAAAAATATATTTTTTAGGATGTTTTATGCTTATGATTCTAGCAATATACTCTAGTGAAAAAAGAATAGTCACTACCCATTCTGCATAAAATAAAAACGTATATACCCAATCATCTAATCCCGTGATGCTTTCTATCACTACAAAGAATACACTGAGTAGGATAAGTATAAGCAAAAGAACGTCAAAGGTTTTTCCTTTAGCGGTATCCGCTTCATAAATTACCTCATGTAATTTTTCTCGCCACGTAAGTGAGGCTTTGTTTTTCAATATTTTTTATTTTTTTGAGATTATAAAAATAGGAATAAACTCTGGGTATTAAAATTCAATTATCTTAATGTTCTTTTTTCTACGCATATAACTCTGGATGATATGCTGGGCATCCCTATTATTTGGCATGGGAGCAATAATATTTTTTAAAATATCAATGTTGCTAATCTGGTGGTTGAGCTGCGCATATCCATAACCTTGAAACTTACCGTTTTCAATCAATAAAATGCTTTTTTCTCCGTTTTCTCTTCCGCGGTCTACTAAAATCATATTTTTATTGAGGTAACTGAAGCGTTTTAAAACTTCTTGCACTCTTTCATTATAAACCTCTGGCGTTTCCTCTCCTATGCAAGCCCCTTCACAGGCTTTTATAGAGTAATTAAAGCAACTTGAGTCAGTTTTATAGATTCCAGTAAACTTCTGACAAAGGCCATAAGTCTCGGTAAGCATTTCCATAAAGTTTTTCGCTTGCTTCAAAGTGGTAAAGCTCGTCAAAGGTTCATCTACTAAAGAGGCTTTCATGATCTTAAGCTCAAGGTATCCATCTTCGTTAATGTGAGACTGAACCGCATAGTTGAAAACATCCTTTTTTAAAGCACGGTTGTATTTAGGCTTATTTTTTTTGATTTCATCATTCTCTTTTAATAACGCTAATAATTCATTTCCTGTAGACTCATAAGATACGGCAGTAATTTCTTGGCGCATTTTTTTAGACTTATGACTGTCATTCGTAAAATGCTGATTTAATCGTTTCCGGATATTATTACTTTTTCCAATATAAATGATTTCTCCAGCTTCATTGTGCATATAATACACCCCAACATTAGAAGGAACCTCTTCTAAAATTCTGATGAGTTTATTATCTAATTGATTTGTCGGGATTTTTCGTATCGATTTTTTGATGATTTCCTTTTCAGAATCTTTATTCAGCAACAACTGAAAAAGTTTTACTGTCGCCAACGCATCTCCGCTAGCCCTGTGTCTATCGGTAATGGGAATGCCTAAGTTTTTTGTTAGTTTTCCAAGACTGTAGGAAGGTTGATCTAGAATAAGTTTTTTAGAGAGCTCTACGGTACAAATGTTTTGTCTCTCGTAGGTATACCCTAACCTTCGATATTCCATTTTTAAAATGCGATAATCAAATTTTGCGTTGTGCGCTACCAAGACACATTCTGAAGTGATTTCAATGATTCTTTTTGCAACTTCATGAAACTTAGGAGCATTGCGAAGCATGTCATTATTAATTCCGGTAAGACCAACTACGAAAGCTTGTATGGGACGTTCTGGATTCACCAAGCTAATAAACTGATCCACGATTTCGTGGCCGTCATATTTATAGATAGCAATTTCGGTTACTCCCTCTTCATTATACTTTCCTCCCGTAGTCTCTATGTCAACAATTGCGTACAACTATATATGTTTTTTAATTATAATTTCGTTCTCCAAAAATAGAACTTCCTATTCTTAGCATCGTACTTCCGTTTTTGATTGCGATTTGGTAGTCACCACTCATACCCATAGATAGGATAGTGAGCTCTGGAAATTCTTTAGAGAAATCATCCATTTTTACTTTCAGATATGCAAATTCGCTGTCTATTTTCTGCTCATCTTCCGTTAAGGTAGCCATTCCCATTAGGCCTACAATTTTTACGTTTTCCATTTCTTTGTAAGCTTCAGAATTTAAAATTTTTAAAGCTTCGTCTGCACCCATACCGTACTTGGAGTCTTCTTCAGCAATTTTTAGTTGCAATAAACAGTTAATGACGCGATTCTCCTCTTTTGCACGTTTATTAATTTCTTTAAGAAGTTTTAATTTATGAACCGCATGAACGAGATTCACATAAGGAGCCATATATTTTACTTTATTGCTCTGTACGTGACCAATCATATGCCATTCAATATCTTTAGGAAGGGCTTCGTGCTTATCGGTCATTTCTTGGATTTTATTTTCTCCAAAAATGCGCTGTCCAGCATCATAAGCCTCCATTAAATCTTCATTAGGTTTGGTTTTAGAAACCGCTACCAAATCGACATCTTTAGGTAAATCCTCTTTGTATTTTTTAATTTTTTCTGAAATACTCATAATTCCATCTCGCATTAATATTCATAAATCGTAATTCCGCTTCTTAGTTTAGGTTCAATGTAAGTCGATTTAGGTGGCATAGTTAAACCTTCATTAGCGATATCTTTCATTTCTTTTACGGTGGCGGGAACCATTCCAAATCCTACTTGAAATAAACCACTATCCACTTGCCCTTTCACAAAAGGCATTCCTTTTTTACCGTGCGCATAATCGAGTCGCTCATCACATCTAGGGTCTTTAATCCCTAGAATGGGGTGGAGCACGGTTTCGTAAAGTACTTGCGCATCCAAATGGGAAAGTGAATTTTCTATTTTAAAATTCAGTTTTCTTAAATGAAGCGAGTAAAAATCTCCATCCAAATACATACTAAATTGATGTTTCTCTTCGGGCTTGTAATACGTGTTTTTTCTATTCTGAATTCTAAACGAGTTATCTAGCTTAATTAAGAACTCCTCCTTAGATAGGCCATTAAGGTCTTTTACCAGTCTATTAAATTCTAGAATTTTAAGATTGCTTTCCGGAATAATGTAGCTCATAAAAAAATTATAAGGCTCTTTTCCGGTATGCTTAGGATTTTTCACTTTAAATTCTTCGTACAATTGATAGGCCGAAGCACTTCGATGATGACCATCTGCAATATAGAGGTGATCCATATTCTCAAACTCTTCTTGAATTTTTTTTAAGGTAGCCTCATCATCCAAATTCCATAAATAATGCGTATCCCTATAGGTAGTTGTAAACTCATATTCGGGCCTTTCTTTAGTCACCTCCTTTATAATCTGAGATAAAGTTTCATTATCTTGATGCGTTAACAAGACGGGTTCTGCATTAAAACCTACCGTTTCTAAATAATCTTTAAAGTCATCTTCGCGGTGGGCGATGGTTTCTTCGTGCCGTTTAATTAAATTACTTTTGTAACTCTCTAAGCTAGTAGCTGCAATAATTCCCGTAAAAACTTGTCTCTCGCTATCTACTAATCTATAAATGTAATAGTTAGGTTTTTTATCCTGAATAAAAATATTATCCTCCCTAAATTCTTGATATCTATTTCTTACCAGTTCGTAACGATCTGGTCCAGAAATCTCTTTATGGTATTTATAGCCCGGATTTACAATGTGCAAAAATGAAAACGGATTGTTATCCAAACGCGCTTCTCTTTCGGCTAGAGTATAATGGTGGTATGGCCTAGAAGAAATAAGACCTACTTTATCGCGCGTAGGTCTTACCGCTTTAAAAGGAGTTACTTTTGGCATATATTTTTATTTGAATTGAGCCGAAACCTTTTCTGCTTTTCTACTTTCTGAGTAATCGTAAAAACCTTCTCCAGATTTAACACCTAATTTACCTGCTTGCACCATATTTACTAAAAGCGGACAAGGAGCATATTTAGGATTCTTAAAGCCACCATACATCACCTCCAAAATGCTTAAACATACATCAAGCCCAATAAAATCGGCTAATTGAAGTGGTCCCATAGGATGCGCCATTCCCAATTTCATCACCGTATCAATTTCCTCTACTCCGGCAACACCGTTGTACAAAGTTTCAACCGACTCATTAATCATCGGCATTAAAATTCTATTGGCGACAAAACCAGGGTAATCATTTACCTCTGTTGGTACTTTCTTTAAAGCTTTAGAAAGCTCCATAATTGTTTCTGTAGTCTCGTTAGAAGTGCTGTAACCTCTAATGATTTCTACCAGTTTCATAATAGGCACCGGGTTCATAAAGTGCATTCCAATCACTTTGTCAGCTCTTTTAGTGACCGAGGCAATTTTAGTAATAGAGATAGAACTGGTATTAGAAGCCAAAATCACCTCGTCTGAACAAAACTGATCTAAGTCTTTAAAAATCTGAAGTTTTAATTTTTCGTTCTCTGTAGCTGCTTCTACTACAAGACCTACAGATTTTACACCCTCTTCTAGCGAAGTAAATTTGGTAATATTATCTAAGGTATTAATTTTTTCGCTTTCGCTGATTTTTTCTTTGGCAATCATTCGGTCTAGATTCTTGGTAATGGTGGCCAAGCCTTTAGAAAGATTATCTTCAGAAACATCAATTAAGTTAACTTTATATCCAAATTGTGCAAAAGTGTGGGCAATTCCGTTTCCCATAGTTCCTGCGCCAATAACTGCAATATTCTTCATAAGATTGTTTATATATTTTTAATTAGAAAAACTTTCAATAATTTGTTTCGCTACCTGTAAAGCTTTTGTGCCTTGCTCTAAAGTAACTCTTGGGGTGGTATTGTTATTAATCGCATCGGCAAAAGTTTCTAGCTCCTCAAGAATGGCATTGTTCTCTTCTACATCTGGATTATCAAAGTAAATTTGTTTTTTGATGCCTTCCGCATTTTGAAGAATCATATCAAAATCCCCCGGACTTTCTGGTGCGTCTTTCATTTTTACCACTTCGCATTTTTTCTCCAAAAAATCTACCGAAATATAGGCGTCCTTCTGAAAGAAACGCGCTTTTCGCATCTGCTTCAAAGAAATTCTACTGGCAGTAAGGTTGGCCACACATCCGTTTTCAAACTCGATACGCGCATTACAAATGTCTGGAGTTTCACTAATGACAGAAACTCCACTCGCATTAATTTGTTTTACTTCAGATTTTACGACACTTAAAATAGCGTCGATGTCATGAATCATCAAATCAAGAACTACGGGCACATCAGTTCCCCGCGGATTAAATTCCGCTAGACGGTGAGCTTCAATAAACATAGGCTTTTCAATCATTTCAGTAACCGCCTGAAAAGCAGGATTAAAACGCTCCACATGACCCACTTGTCCTTTTACTTGATGTTTTTTGGCAAGTTGTACTAATTCTTCGGCTTCTTCTACGGTGTTGGTAATCGGTTTTTCAATAAACACATGCTTCCCAGCTTCAATTACCTTTTTAGCGGTTTCAAAATGCGAAAGCGTAGGCGTAACGATATCAATCACATCTGCTTGCGCAATTAAATCGTCTATAGAAGAAAAAATTGGATAGTCAAATTCTTTAGAAACTTCTTGGGCATAGGCAGAATTACTGTCATAAAACCCAATTAAATTATAGTGTTCTGATTGATTTAATAAGCGCAGGTGAATTTTTCCTAAATGGCCTGCACCTATAACTCCAACGTTAAGCATACGATCTGGTTTTTCACAAAAATAGCATTTCTTTTATAGAAGTAGTATTAATTTTTGTGAAATGAAGATTCAGAAATACAAGAAATACTTTTAATAATTCTATATTTATTTTACGTAACTTAGTAGGAACCAAGATCACACTATGAAAACAACACTACTTTTTCTTTTCGTAATTTTTTCAATTTCTCTTTTCGCCCAAACCACCAGTATTCCAGATGAAGGTTTTGAACAAGCTTTAATCGATTTGGGAATCGATTCAGACCAAAGCATTAATGGCCAAGTTTTAACCAGCGATGTGGCGAGTGTGACGAGTTTGGACTTGTCTTGGAATATGATTGATAAAATTACTGGTATAGAGAGTTTTATTTCTTTAGAAGTTTTAAACATTTCTAATGCACATCTTTATTATTATAACACGGCATTAGACCTATCCTCATTAACTAACCTAAGAGAATTATATTTTGATGGATATGGAGATGTTATCACAAATTCTGCAACTAAAGTTATACTTAGTAATAATCCTAATTTAGAATTTATTTCGGCTATAGGTAATTGGCCGTTAGAAATATTGGATTTAAAAGAATCGGATTTGAACATTTCTAACCTAGAATTATGGCTTGGTGATTATGATGGTTGGACGGGAGAACCAATTCCTGTATGTGTGGAAGTGACCAATCCTACGGAAGCTACAAATGATCAAGGAATTTATAGCTCATGGAATATGTATGGTCCTATGAATTTTTCTTCTGACTGTAACTTGGGGACTTTAAATAAGCAACAAATTACTGCGGAATTATATCCGAATCCTGTCCGAGAGCAATTTCAAATTCAAACTTCCAAAGAAATTAAAGAAGTAAACTTGTATTCTTTAAACGGAAAAGAAGTAGCAAAATTTAATGTGCAAAGGGCTTATGACATTTCTCAACTTCCTGCGGGAATTTATTTTGTGCAAATTCTTACCTCCAAAGGTACTGCAACACAAAAACTCATTAAGAATTAGAACCTTAGGCAAAACCTTATTTTTAAAGAGATTTTCTTTGATAGATAGCCAAGAATTGAATAGATTTTTGGCTATTTTTATGCAAAATTTGGCGCATTGAAAGATAATTTTAGACATCAAGGAAAGAGACAGCATCTGGTAGAAATTCTTAGAGAAAAAGGAATTACCGATGAGAAAGTTTTAGCAGCAATCAATAAGATTCCGCGGCACTTGTTTATGGACAGTTCTTTTGAAGATCACGCCTATCAAGATAAAGCTTTTCCCATTGCAGCAGACCAAACCATCTCTCAGCCTTACACGGTAGCTTTTCAAACCCAATTGCTAGAGGTAAAAAGAGGAGATGAAATTCTTGAAATTGGTACAGGAAGCGGTTATCAAACTGCGGTCTTGTGTGAACTCGGAGCTCGAGTTTACAGTATTGAACGCCAACAAGAATTATATAAAAAAACGAAACTCTTTTTAAATAAGATAGGTTATAGGCCTAAATACCTCACTTTTGGCGATGGTTACAAGGGTTTGCCTTTATACAAACCTTTTGACAAAGCCATTGTTACTGCTGGCGCTCCTTACGTGCCAAATCCCTTATTGGCACAGTTAAAAGTAGGAGGGAGACTGGTGATTCCGGTAGGAACAGACAGTCAGGTGATGACTTTATTTATTCGTAAATCGGCTAAAGAATTTGAGAAAAAAGTATTTGGAGAATTTAGGTTTGTTCCCTTACTGGAAGATAAAAATTAATAGAAGGTAAAAAAACTTCTCAAAATCTGTCACCCTGAACTGGCTTCAGGGTCTGCTTTTCGACTAGTTCTTCGCTTCTTTAGAATGTTCGACGACTCGCAATTGTTAACAAAAGTATCTCGGTTTCCTTAGTAAGAGATGCTGAAACAGGTTCAGCAAGACAGTAAGACTGGTATAAATTTTATTCTATATTTTTTCGTCCTGAGACTTGTCACCCTGAACTGGTTTCAGGGTCTGCTTTTCGACTAGTTCTTCGCTTCTTAAGAATATTCGACGACTCGGAATTGTTAACAAAAATGTCTCGGTTTCCTAAGGATGAGATGCTGAAACAAGTTCAGCATGACAGTAGTGGAAAGAGTATAGACTATTTAGTAACTAAAAACTAAGTCCAAACACAAAAGCTCCATTTTGCCAACCTCCTTGATAAGGTTGTACGTAATCTACACGTAAAAACCTGAACTTTCCAATTCCTAAATTGCTAATTCCCACCGTAAACTCGGTATAAGGTTTGTGCGATTGTGTCATCAAGGAATGCGCGCCCACCACCATATTAAAGTTAAGCTGATTAATTCCAGGGATTTTCCCTAAAATCCATCCGTTAAAATCGTGTTCTACATGCGCTTCAGCATAATCATCGTTGGTGCTATGCGTATAATACGGCAGTAAGTTAAATTTGGCTAAGGCATTATCTAAATTGATTCTGGTTTGGTTTCCGCGGAAATGTTGGTAATCAACCAATGAAATCTCATCTGCATTAAAAAATTTCCCAGCTCTTAGCCCGTAATTAAATTCTCCCTTATTTTGTAAACTCAGCGTTTGATCTGCCGAAATTTTCAGTAAATCAAAATTGTACTGTTTAATGTCAGAAGCAAATCCTTTTTCATATCCCACCCAAAGCGTAGGGAAGTCGTTGTTGTTTACGTTATATTTTCCGTCGGGGTAATTATAATATTCCTGTCCGAAGTTAATCCGCGCATTCAGTTTTAATTTGGCAATCGTGTGTTCTTTAAAGGAAGCCGAGCCAAAAGCTTGTGGTGCAAATGGGTTGTTAGATGTATAGCCGCCGTTATCATCGTTGATAAAAACGTGGTCTGTGGTGTTAAAAAGCGGACTCCTTTTTTCTGCGCTTAACGCGGAATAGAAACGAAAACCATTAAACAATTCTTCAGAATAAGTAGCTTCAGCAAATAATTTATCGTAGAGTTTTAGGTAATTGCGTTCAAATAAAATATTAGCTGCATCATTTACATAAAGTGGAAGCGGATCTGTATCATTTATTTGCATCGCTTTAATCCCTCCACTTAGAGCGATTATAGGTTTAGACTTGTTGTTGAGTTTGCTTCTAAAACCTCCACTTACACGGTAGCGATCATCGCTTAGGCCATAACTCATATCGCTAAATAAATTCCAATACGTGTTTTCTTCTTCGTTTCTTTTGGTAAAATTAAGGTCTAGATTTACGTTCCAGCCTTGCACCGTATTATAATGCAAACCCGTTAAAGGTCCGCTAATACTGAATCGATAAGCTTTATGCGAGTTTTGATAGCTATAACCAAAAAGAGGATCGGTTAACGAAAACTTATTCCTTACGCCATCAATAGAATCCTTGTACACCTTAGAGTTTTTGCGTTCTTGAACACTATCTTTTTTCACATAATCTGTCAATTCTTCATCTGTTAACGGAATAGGGCGAATGCCTTGCCAAAACAACGAATCTTTTTTATTGGCTTCGTCTTCAAAACTCATAATCTCTCTGCTAAAAGATGTATCATCAAACTGCGGACTAAAATCGTGATTGCTATACACTGCAGAAAAGCGTCCGTCGCCACTCACGCCAAAAATTCCCCAGGTGAAATCTACGGTTTGGGAGATTTTTACCCAAAGCTCATCGTTCTTATTGTATTTAAAATTTTGTTTAAATACCAAGGTATCAATAGGAGTGATTTGCATGGCTTTCCCCGTGGTGCTTAGATCTACGCCGTAAACCTCCCAGTCGTCTTCAATAATGTAGATGTACCCAAAAAAGATTCGGTCATTCTTACGTTTGGGCGTCACTTTTATTTTATTGATGAGGTTGCCTTGTTCGTCATAAAAAACGCCGTCTAGCTTATAATCATAATAGTTAAACGCATAATCTGCGATAGGAGAAACCAACTCGGTGTTGAGTTCTATGGTATTGTTGTAGAAATTAAAATTCGCTTCGCGTGCACTGTTCAAGCTGAATCCGTTATCGTTTCCGCTTACTTTGGAAGCCACAATTTTCTCGTGAAAGTCATCTGGAGCTTTAAATTTGATTTTGGAGATGGTTTCAGATAAGTAAACGATTCCGCTACGGGTAGAATCTAATCCGCCCCCAAGGTCACCTACTTCAGCTCCCAGTATTTTTTTGGGAGCGTTCTTTATTTTCCATAAGCCACGCGAATAAAAATCTGCCGTATAAGCATCGGTTTTAGCTAGATTTTCCTTTCTATATTCAATCGCTTTTTTAATCACGCGAATCGCTGGATTTTCTCCAGATTTAAGAACAACTTCATCTAAACTTGTAGATTCTTCCGCTAAGGAAACATTTAAAATAAATGGAAACCGCTCCAAAATCACTTCTTTCTCCAGCGTTTTAAAGCCTAAAAACTGAAAAACCAGCGTATGAGTTCCTGTTTGTTCATAATCGAGCTTGTAATTTCCTTCGTTGTTAGTGGTGGTTCCTTTGTAAGTGTCTTTTATAAAGATATTTACATAAGGAATAGGCTCTCCAGCATCATCGGTTACCTTACCAACTATTTGCGAGAATCCAGAAAATGAAGTAATAAGAAGTGCTAGAAGTAAAAGTTTTTTCAAAAGAAATGATTTTAGTTAAATTCTTTTTTAATGCGATCTAAACGGCGTTTGCTATCTCGATCTTTAATAGTTTCCCGTTTGTCATGGGTTTTCTTTCCCTTACAAAGTGCAATGCTTAGCTTTGCCAAACCTCGATCGTTTATAAATAAGCGTAATGGGATAATGGTCAATCCCGTTGAGGTTACCTGTTTGTACAGTTTGCGTAATTCTTTCTTTTGAAGTAATAATTTGCGTTCACTTTTTGGATTGTGATTAAAATGCGTGGCGTGAGAATATTCTTCCACATGCATATTAATGACAAATAACTCGCCGTTATGAAACTCGCAAAAGCTTTCGGCAATTCCAGCCTTTCCAGCTCTAATAGATTTAATTTCGGTTCCCGCTAATTTGATCCCTGCCACAAACTTTTCAAGGACTTCATATTGAAACTTAGCTTTCCGATTCTTTATGTTGATATTGTTTTTACTCATAGCATGTGCTAAAATAGGAAGCTTTTTTCAATTAATCATAGGCTGTACCCTTAAAGACGTCATAAAATTAGATATGTTACAATTTTGAGGGACGCAAAGTTTGCTTTCCTAAGAACTTCTGTATATTTACAAACAAATGAAATACCTATGAAACAGATCTGTATTTTCTTATTATTTACTGCAATGATAAGTTGTAAAAATGAGTCTAAAGAGCCAACAGTAGAGGTGAAAGATGATTTTACAGAAGAAAAAGTTGCCAAAGCACAAGAGGTTTTAAGTAAGGTAATTGAACGGGCAGGTGGAGATAAATACCAAACATCTGCAATAGAATTTCGCTTTCGCGGAAATAAATACAGTAGCGTTCGCAATTGCGGAATGTACGAGCTACAAAAACTGGAAGTTACTGAAGATGGGGATAGCATTAAAGATGTGTTATCTAATATGGGTTTTGAACGCTTTGTGAACCGAGAGAAATTAAGCTTACATGATTCTCTAGTTACAAAATATAGCAATTCTTTAAATTCAGTGCATTATTTTGTACAACTGCCTTTTGGTCTTAACGATGCTGCAGTAAAGAAATCGTATTTAGATACGGTTAGCATCGAGAAAAATAAATACCATAAAATTAAAGTACAATTTACCGAAGAAGGTGGGGGCGATGATCATGAGGATGTGTATATGTATTGGGTTAATGTAGAGAAAAACACCATAGATTATTTAGCTTATTCTTTTGAAGTGAACGGCGGCGGAATGCGTTTTAGAAAAGCGATTAATCCTAAGATAGTCAATGGGATACGTTTTGCTGATTACGAAAATTACGCTCCAAAAGAGGACAATCTAAATGTAGAAAATTTAGACAAGGCCTTTATGAATGATAAGCTTAAAAAGCTCTCAGAGATTATTAATGAAGACATAAGAGTGGTAGTGGGAGAAAATAATTGCGATTAAAGCGGATGCTTGGTTAAAGAGCTTTTCATTTTTCCGTTCTTATAAACGACTATTTTGTATAGGTTGCTATTATTGCCATCGTCGATGTCTTTATACTTTTGTTTTCCTAAAATAAGGTTGACAAATTTTGGCGTCGTATCGCTATGACCAACCACTAAAACCGTTTTTCCTTTGGTTTCTTTTTGAAAATCTACATCGTTTAATTTTTTAACGCTGTACGATCTTACCTCTGTATTAAATACTTTTGCAGTTGGGGCTGCGGTTTGTTGAGTGCGTTTAAAGTTGCTGCTGTACACCAAATCTATTTTTTTATCTTGGAGTATTTTTGCCCAATTTTCGGCTCTTTCCTGTCCAACTTTTTTTAAAGAAGGATTATTTCCGTCGGTAGAACGATCTTTTTCCCCGTGTCTTATAAAGTAATAGGTAGTCTCAATCTCATGTTGAATCTCTTCCGCAGCAGCGATTTTATCATTTTTTACTGAAGTCGAAGGTTGATCTTTGCATGAAAAGAATACGGTGAGTAAATATATAAAGGTATATTTCATAAGCTTAATTGTTGATAATTTCAAACCACAGAAGCTGGTTAAGTTGTGGCATAAAACTACTAAAGTTATTATCTGAGATTAAAAGTAAGGTTTTATTTCCATTTTCTAAGCGAGGACCATAACAAAATCCTTCTAAGTTATCAATGGTATTATTGGTTAAAAACTTCCGGATATCTTCTAAATCTAACACCAGATTTTTTTCTGTGTTTGGTTTTGCTAAACCACGAACCGACTTTTTATCTAAAGTGTTTTCGCTTTCATAAACCACATATTCATAGATATGCACATTGTGAGCCTTGCGGCCTCTGCCCGCAGAAAAGGCTCTTTCTAAAACTAAAAACCGATTTTTATCTAGCGCAAGAATATCTGTAAGTCCATTCAGATAAAACGGTAGAAAAGGTATTTTCCTAATTCTCCCAAGTGGGTAAGTGAATTGTTTTTGAGGTTTGGTATTTTCAAAATCATAATAAGTAAACCGTACTGGCGACTTTGTGCCATAGAGTTTGGGCTTGGGACCATCTGCTTCTAATGGAAGCTCATTAGCTACCCAAAAACCTTGCTGATCTGTGCTCACTGTAATTCCTTCAAGAACACCATTATTTCTTGGTTTGGATTCACTGTGGGCCTTAAACTGAGACGGAATATCATACTTATTTATCAATTTTCCTTGCTGATTATATTGTAAGATAGAAGGATCTTTAGCGTTGTTTATCGAGCCTTCGCTCACCACTATAAAATCCTTTTCTGTTGGGGTGATCATAAAGTCTTCTAGATCTAAATGACTATTTTTAAGCGAAGAATCAGGTTTATCTAGTAAAATAACTTCTTTAAAAATAAGACTATCTACCTTTCTTTTGCTGGTATACAGACGAGTTTTATAAATTCTTGGATTATTAGGATCGTCGCAAACCATATAATATTCATCACCTTTTTTTGCAATTCCAGAGAGACCTCCAATCTTGGTATTGCTTAAAGTAGCATCCTCAGGAATGATATGTTCATCTAGAAATCTAAGTTTTATTGAAGGTTCTTTAGATGGAGGTAAGGAAGCGCAATTAGTTAATAAGGTTAAAGATATTGAGAAAAGTAACAGCTTGGCTAAAAGTTTTATTTTATTTAAAAACATAGTTTTACGATAATTCAAAGAAATAAGACAAGATACGATTAATAATATGCTAAAATAAAAAAAGCCCCATTGAAAAATGAGGCTTTTGATTACTGGACTTTAAATTATTCTGCGCCAATACCAACCAATTCTACATCAAAAAGTAAAATAGAGTTGGGAGGTATAGGTCCGTTTCCTCTTTCTCCATATCCCAAGTAAGGAGGAATGATTAGTTTTGCTTTTTCACCTACTTTTAATAAGCGAATTCCTTCATCCCATCCCGGAATTACTTTTCCTACGCCAACAGGAAATACCAATGGTCTATCTCTATCATAAGAAGAATCGAATTTAGTTCCATCAGTTAGCATTCCTGTGTAATGAACTCTTACCGTTTGTCCGCGTTCTGGAGTAGCACCCGTTTTTTTAGTCGTTGTGATTTTATAACGCAATCCACTGTCAGTTTTTTTATAACCATCCGCCATGGTATTAATTTCGTGATCTATAGCTTCTTTTGCTTTTTCTTTTTCCGCTTCTGCGTTCATTCGCGCTTCTTTTTCTGCCTTTTCAGCACTCTTTAAATTCGAGTTAAAAGCTTTTTGGGCATCAAAAGATTCAGCATCTTTTCCTACTCTAATAATGTTTAATTCTTTTAAAGTCACAGGATCTACAGGTTTATCTCCTTGTCCTGTCTTTACGGTTCCTATAGTATCTACCTTATCTTGTCCCATAACAATTTTTCCGAAGACAGAGTGCATATTGTCTAAATGCGGAGTAGGAGCAAGGGTAATAAAAAACTGGCTTCCATTGGTTCCAGGACCAGCATTTGCCATAGAAAGAATTCCTTTGGTTTCGTGGGTTAAGCTTTTATCAAATTCATCTGGAAACTTGTATCCAGGACCACCAGCGCCAGTTCCTTCAGGATCCCCCCCCTGAATCATAAATCCTTTGATAATACGGTGAAATGTTAAACCGTCGTAGAATTTTTTCCCTTTATATGTAGAATCTACCCTATCTTGGTTTCCTTCCGCCAGCGCTACAAAGTTAGCCACCGTGAGAGGAACTTTTTGATAATATAGTTCGGCCACGAAAGTTCCATTGTTAGTTACAAATTCGGCATACAGGCCGTCTTCTAAATCGGAATATTTATCGTTGCAAGCGAACAAACTAAGGCTCGAAATTAATAAAAGTAATAAAGTCTGTTTTTTCATTTTGTTAAGGTTTATTTTGATTTTTTTCTAAAATAATTGAATTTAAAGTGATGGTAGAACGTATAGGAATATTTCTTCCAATTTTTTCTGAATCGCCATAATATCCAAAGGCTTTGTGCGATGGAAATAGGAAAGTAACGGTTTCCCCTTCTTTCATGAGTTTTAAACCCTGACGCAATCCGTTAAAAACATTTTCTTTATCAATCACATATTCTCTGGTACCAATTTCCTTCTTGCTGTAAATAGGGGCTCCTTCTAGAGTAGAAATGTCATAATCAAATTCTACTAAATCGCCAAAGTGAGGAGTTAGCGTATCTTCTATATTCTGGGTGTTATAAAAATACCAAAATCCATCCGAAGAGGAAAGGTAATTATTGATGCTATCTTTTTTAATAATATTAGCGATAGCTTTCTCTTCTTTCGCCACCATTTTTTTATTCCTCTTGACGGATTCCTGTATAAATGACCCCGACTTGGAAGCGACAGGTCTTCTGGCTTCGGGCGTTTTGCATGCCATGACACAAAAAAGCGTTAAAAGGATGTAAAAACTATTCTTGAGCATCTTCCAATTCATTTTTATAATTTTTTATAGTGCTTTCAAACGAGGTGATGGTTTCGTTTAGGGATAAATCGCTTTTTCCTCCTGCGGCATTAATGTGACCTCCACCGTTAAAATGATCTCTGGCAAACTGATTGACATCAAAATTACCTTTAGAACGCAAAGAGATTTTAATAATTTGGTCTTGTTTGTTCTCAATAAATATAGCAGCAAAAACAATTCCTTTTATAGAAAGGCTGTAGTTTACAAAGCCTTCTGTATCTCCTTTTTTGAAATTATTTGTGTCTAATTCTTCTTGAGAAAGTGTAATATAAGCTGTTTTTAATTCTGGCAACACCTTCATATTATTTAAGGCAACGCCCAATAATTGCATTCTATTGGTAGAATTAGTGTCATATACTTGTTGATGAATGTCTGAATTTTTTGCGCCTTTATCAATAAGATCAGCAATCACCCTATGTGTAGTGCTGGTGGTAGAAGCAAATCTAAACGAACCCGTATCGGTCATAATACCAACATATAAACAGGTCGCGATATCTTTTGTAATTTTATCAGTGGCATCCATCATCTCTAGAAAATGGTAAATCATTTGGCAGGTCGAAGAAATGCTCGTATCACTATAAGTGTAGGCAGCATAATCTGCGGGAGCCTGGTGGTGATCTATCATCACGTACGTAGAATCAGTTTGGTTTAAAACGGCTTCCATATCATTTCCCGTTCTAGAAAAATGATTAAAATCTAAGGTAAAAATAAGTTCTGCATCTGCAATAAGTTGCTTCGCTTTTTCGGTTTCAGTAGAGAATAAAATCATCTCTTCAACTCCCGGAATCCATTTTAAAAAATCTGGAAAATCATTGGGAGCTACCACTACGGCATCGTGACCGCATTGTTGTAAATATTGCTGTAATGCAAGCGTAGAGCCAATTGCATCTCCATCTGGATTTCTATGAGGTATAATTACCGCCTTTTTAGGCTGGGAGAGAAGCGCTTTTAATTCGTCTACTTTTTCTTTTTCCATAGCGGTAAATATACAATTTCTTTAGATTTTGAGTGCTAATGACTCATAAATTTGAGGTAAGCGGAAGTGCTATGGTTTCTTTTTCCGTCAAGCGGAAATATAATTAGGAAGCTTTGAAACTAAGTACCAACCTGAAAAATCATACCGCAACTAAATATAATATTGAAAAATTTAAACGATTTTAAGTCTAGGATCTAATATCTAATCGTGTAATCTAACATCTTAATCGACACGACTATATAAAATTAGCGGAAGACTTGTATATCATCTATAAAAGACTAATTTTGCACCAAATTAAAAGAAAATAACATGGCAGGAAATAAAACTTTCACTATGATTAAGCCAGATGCGGTAGAAAATGGCCACATTGGAGCGATATTAGAGCAAATCAACACTTCTGGATTTAGAATCGTGGCGTTAAAATTAACGCAAATGACTAAAGCTGATGCAGAAGAATTTTACGCAGTGCATAACGAACGTCCATTTTTTGGAGAATTAGTAGAGTTTATGACTCGCGGACCTATTGTTGCGGCGATCTTAGAAAAAGAAAATGCAGTTGAAGACTTTAGAACTTTAATTGGAGCGACTAACCCGGCAGATGCTGCGGAAGGAACGATTAGAAAAAGATATGCAACTTCTATAGGAGAAAATGCAGTTCACGGAAGTGATAGCGATGAGAATGCAACGATTGAAGGTGCATTTCATTTTGCCGGTAGAGAGATGTTCTAAACATTTAATACATCAAAGTAAAAAAGGCTGTCCAATTGGGCAGCCTTTTTTGTTATGAAATCTTAAGTCTTAGTCATTAGTGTCTGATAAAAAAATTATAAATTTCTATTATTTCAAATATAATAAGGTATTTAAGCTTTTTAAAAAGGCTACAATTTGCTATTATGTTGCACATTGAATTTTAAAAGTAATACATTCTCTTAAATAATTTCATCTAATAATACAGCTATTACAAATCAAGTCTATTGTCTTATGTCTTTTAACGAAGTGGCCCGCCCGAACGTATCCTTTCGATGCGGGCAGGTCTTATATCTTAGTCGGACACGACTATTTCTTAATCACTTTAATCGTCTTGCTTCTCGTTTTAGATTTGATATTTAAAAAATAAGTTCCAGAAGCTAAAGAAGTTAAATTCATTTGCTCATTTTGCATTTGTACATTCATTTCATTTCCTAAAATATCATACAAAGAAGCTTTAAAATCTTCTTGATTTGGATTTTGAAGATGTATAAGATCTTGCGTAGGGTTAGGATAAAAACTCACCGCCATTTGATAAACATTGGAAACCGCTAAACCATCAGGATCAAAACGATATACGGTTCCTTCTAGAATAGTTCCTACAATAGCATTTGCTGGTTCTGGAGTGTTGTTATCTACTATTAAAATTGTTGGGTTTACTGGGTCATCCATTAAATAGTAGCCATCTTCAATCAAGTTTCCTTCATCAATTATATTAAAAGAAGGATAGAAAAATACGACAGGTCCCGTTTCTCCTTCATAAGACTCTGTTGGGTTATTAATGGAATTTGGTCCATACCTGTATTCAATAGAATCATCGTTTTCATACAACCATACCTGAAAATCCATATAATCTGCAAATGTGTCATCACCCCAAAAACCTACATTCTTAAATTCTAATTTAAAAATACGATCACCTACATTTCCTTCCATTACATAAGAAATAGGAGAAACAGACTGATTGAAGCCTTTGTCTAAAACATCTTGCATTATAGGACTTAAAAAAGAAAAATTGGCTTGCGGATTGGTGTGAAAACTTAAACCTGCCCCATTACCAATATCTGAGATGTAGATATTAGAAAAATTTTGACCATAAAGTTCGAAATTAAATCCAATGGGAATGGCAAAAAAATCATCATCCCAAATTTGTCCATTATTCACAGAGGTTGCATTGGCTAGATCTTGATAAGGTTCATTAAAAGCGGTTACGGTATAATCTTGCGCTTGTAAAAAGCTGCATATACCAAAAAAAAGTAAAAAAGTGATTTTTTTCATCTGGGTTAAGTTTTATTTATTCAAAAGGGATACGTTGTTTTTCGTAGATACGGTAAAAATCTACCAAGTTAGGTTCTTCAGCTTGTAATTGCATTAATAGAGTTTTATGATGAATTTGAATGGTATCGCTGCTTATAAAATCTACTTGATATAAGAAAGTTTCTGTTTCATTACTTTGGTAATCACTTTCAGGATAGTATTCTAAGCTTACTTGATAATCCGTTTCATTTAATTGTTCCCAATTGCCTTGACCAGCGGTAAAAAAGCATTCCTCACTTGTTTCTTGTTCAATAAAATTATAATAAAATAACTGATTGATGTCATCCGAAAAATATAAGTGACTATTAGTTGTCGTTGAACAATGAGGAAATGGATTTACAATTTTACTATTATCCTCATAGACTTTAACATTTTGCAAAGGTTGCCATTCTCCTGTTATAAGGTTATCAATAGTTTCAACACTCGGCTCATCATCATCATTTTGACAAGCAAATAGTATAAAAAGTGCGAATATGGCAATTAAGAGTTTAGTTTTCATAATGAATGTAATTAATTAAAGTTTGCCTCCATCTTATTACCGTGCCAATTGCCTCCATTTTTAGTAGCCCCATAAACAACAAATTTAATTTTTTGGGGACTTACTAATGAAGTACCTGATGCAGACATATCATAATTGAACTTGCCAGTATTACCATTATAACTTACAGAAATCCCGCCAGACGCTCCAAATAGTAGTGTTTTATTTCTTTTTCTACAATTGTTGCAATCACTGTAATATGTTTTTTGCAACATTACAACACCCTGATTTGGATAATTAGATATTAGTGAAACACCTCCAGGGTGTTGATAACTGTTATTAACAAGACCTTGAAGTTGATTTTTAGAAATTCTATATACATTATCCCAAAATTGCTCATTAAGTTTCTTACTTACTAAATTGTCATTAATACCACTCTGGATAAGATTACCTATGTAGATATCACCTATACCTTCCACTACCAACCCGTCTTGAAAAAAGCTAGGATAATTAGGATAGCTTGAATTAAAAATATGTTGCACATCAGGGTAATTACTTGAAGACCAAATATTCGTATTAACGTTATAAGAAATATTTAAAGGATTATAAGAATAGCTAACCGCATTAGTATTAAATCCTTGGTACACATTTGGAGATAAAATCGATGAATAATCAAATTTTGCTTGAAATAATTCTACCCCTAGAGCAACCACATCTGCTTTCTTTCTAAACCAACCACCAGCAATTTTTCTTTGATGTTTATTTTTAACTCCAACTATAAACATATTAACATCTAAAAAGGGTAATCCAAAATTATAGTTGTAAACCTCAGTTCTCACTCTTCTTCTGCTGCTATATTTATTTATACAAACTCTATGATCTCCAAAAATTTGTCCAATTAAAGCCTGGCTACCATAGCAAATATTTCTATTGCTTAAGTAGTCCGTCAGACCATCTAACGATCCACTACTCTGACCATTTCCTGGATTGTTTGGAGGATTGTAATTACCTCCTCCTCCTCCTCCTCCAGCACCGCCATCTTGATCGGAGAAATCAGGTGTCCCAGAATAATATACTTTGCCATCTACATTTACGGGTGAATCGCCTGCAAAATTATTATAAAAGTACTTTATTAGGTTGTTAGATGTTTTATTTAATAAATTATTTGCAACTCCAGCATTATCTAAATAGTTTTTCAAATGCAAAGAGTCTTTAGTTTTTACAGCAAAAAGACCTGCATCTGTAAACTTATAAAAATTATCAGCTATTTGTAACTCACCTTCATCGCTAATAATAGCAGCAAAAATATCTAATAAAACAATCTCCGTCGTTTCATCGATCTTTTCATAGATTTGTTCCTCAGTATAATTGTTTATATTGTATTTTGTTTTGAAATTTATAACTCTTTCCTGATATTGTGTTATAATTTTCTCTTCATTATAACCTTCAACTGCTGGTGGTCTTAGCGAATAAAAACCATTACCGTAGAAGGGCTCCATTACATCATAGATTTCTGTTAAATCTTCATCAATATAGAATGATATAAAATTTTCAAAATCAATCTCATTATTAAAAACAAGTATTCCGTTTTGTAAAATTGGTTGAGCAGAAGAGCCTCTCATTTGGTAAGTTTCCGTTTGTTCAGCAGATTCATTTGTGATTTCCTCCTGTGTGCAGGAGAAAAATAACATTAAAACGAGTAGGAGTGAAAATTTAAAATAATTTTGGAATTTTGGAATTTTGGAATTTCATTTTTTTATGATTTATTTAGTAACTCTTTGTTAAAAATACATCAAATTTAACTAAATAACAACTTTAACCGATTTATTTACTAATTTTTTGTGATCGCCCTTAACTCTTTCTTAACATTAGAGAACTCAAACTCACATACAAATTTTTTCCATTCAGTTGTATCTGGTCGGTGTATTTCGCTATCGCGGGTACCATTTGGGCATTCCAAACTTCTTTTACCTTGACTTTATTCAATCCTTTTTCAAGCTTGTTCTTTTAAAAATAGTAGATACTTATTTTTTAATCACTTTAATCGTCTTGCTTTTCGATTTAGATTGAATATTTAAAAAGTAAGTTCCAGAAGCGAAAGAACTTAAATCCATTTGCTCGTTTTGCAATTGGATCTTCATTTTATTTCCTAATACATCATATAAAGAAGTAGAAAATTCTTCCTGATTTGGATTTTGAAGATGTAAAAGATCTTGCGTAGGATTGGGATAAACGCTCACCGCAATTTGTTGATTATTGCTAACCGCCAAACCATCTGGATCAAAGCGATATACTGTTCCTTCTGGGATATTTCCTACTATAGGATTTTGTGGTTCTGGTGAATTATCATCGACTACAATCACGGTTGGATTCACAGGGTTGTCCATTAAATAATAAGCATCCTCAATAAAACTTCCTTCGGATACTGATAAGTCAATAATAGGTATAAAGAAAACAATGGGGCCAGTTTCCCCTTCATAGGACTCTGTTGGGTTATTTATAGAAGAAGGTCCATATCTATATTCTATAGAATAATCACTTTCATATAACCATACCTGAAAGTTTATAAAGTCATTCTCGGTGATGTCATCCCAAAATCCTGCATTCTTATATTCCAATTTAAAAATACGATTTCCAACATTACCTTCTACCACATAAGAAATTGGAGATAAGGATTGCTCATTAGCTCCTTCTAAAGATATAATATCTTGAGCAATTGGTGAAAGCAAGGTTAAGGTGGTGCTAAATTGCTGAAGAGTGAATATTCCTTCAGAAAAATTATCAGAAGAGTAGAGGACTGAAAAACTTTCATTGTATAGCTCAAAATCAAAGCCTATAGGGATTGCAAAGAATGGATCATCCCAAAGAAATCCATTGTTTACCGAAGTAGCATTTACCAAATCTTGATACGGCTCATTAAAAGCGGTTACGGTATAATCTTGCGCTTGTAAAAAGCTGCTGATACCGAAAAAAAGGAGTAGGGTAATTTTTTTCATTTCATATATATTTATATAGGAGTAAATATATATTATAATTTTATCTTAAAACTAATTTATCTACTAATTCTTCTCCCAATTCGTTATTAATCATCGTGATGATTTTAGACTTCCCGTAGCTTAATTCTTCCCGCAAAACCGATGAACTCAAACTCACATACAAAGTTTTCTCATTCAGTTGTATCTCGTCGGTGTATTTCGCAATGGCAGGACCCATTTGAGTATTCCAAACTTCCTTCACGTTGACTTTATTTAGTCCTTTTTCTAGCTTGTTCTTCTTTACAAAAGCTTTGAGTACGTCGCTTATATTCTGCTCTTCTTTATTTCTCGCCATCTGTAATATATCCTTTAAATTTTTTATAGGTATACGTGATTCCGTTTTCGTTTTTCACTACCAATTCTTCTTCGGTTAACCGAATTAAATGCTCTTTCCATTTATCTTGAAGCGTTTCATAATAAAGAAATATACTATCGTTTTCTTTCTTTACAAAAACATTTTCTTTTGCCCCATTTGTTTTATAACCACCATCAAACTGAGGTTGCATTTTTTGCCGGAAACCTTCCTGGTTTTCTAAATAAAAATAATCTACATTCTCGTTAAAGCTAAATTCTTTTTCTTTGCCGTTATCTCCTTTTACGTGGCTAATTTCCCAATAGCCATTTAGTTTGTCAATTTCAGAAAGCTCCGGACTAGAATCGCAAGAGACAAATAAAAGGCTTATAGATAATATTAAAAATAGTTTTCCCATATTAAGTTAAATGTATCATTTGGTATTCATTAGCGTGGGTTTTCACCACATTTTCGGTTCTATCGGCGTGGGTGTCACTTATAAATAACTGTCCTAAATCATCTTGTGTCACCAACTTTATAATTTGTGCCACGCGTTCTTCATCCAACTTGTCAAAAACATCATCGAGCAATAAAATGGGGTTCACTTTGCTGGCTTGTTTTAAGAAATCATATTGTGCTAGTTTTAAGGCTATTAAATAGGATTTCTGTTGTCCTTGAGAACCAAACTTTTTGACAGAATATCCTTTAATTTTCAAGCTTAAATCGTCTTTATGCGTTCCTGCGCTGCTGTATTGTAGTTTAAGATCTTTTTGCAAATGTGTTGCTAACAATTCCGTAAAGGAAGTTTCGCTAAGCTGACTTTTATATTTCAACTTCACCGCTTCTTTTGCGTCACTAATAGTGGCATAGCGTTCTTCAAAAATGGGAGTAAAGATTTCTAAAAAGGCTTTTCTCTTTTTATGAATGCTTTCCGCCAAGGGTAATAATTGAAGATTATACACCTCTAAGGTTTCCTTTTCAAAAGTACGGTTGGCAGCAAAATACTTCAGTAAAGAATTCCGTTGCGATAAAATTTTATTGTAATTGATAAGACTCGTAAGGTATGTTTTGTCGCTTTGAGAAATTATACCGTCTATAAATTTTCTACGCACGTCACTACCTTCCATTATTAGATCACGATCTGCAGGCGAAATGATTACCACGGGAATTAAGCCAATATGATCACTAAACTTTTCATAAGCTTTAGCGTTGCGTTTTATCACCTTTTTTTGTCCTTTTTTAGCGCTGACTACAACCTTTTCATCTCTATCATTTTTTTTGAACTCTCCATCAATGACAAAAAAGTCGGCGTTATGATTTATATTCTGACTTGTAACTGGGTTAAAATAACTTTTGCCATACGCCAAGTGGTAAATGCTATCTAAAACATTGGTTTTCCCCACACCGTTAAACCCGACAAAGCAGTTTATTTTGTTATTAAAATTGAAAGTTACGTTTTCAAAATTTTTATAATGAAGGAGTGATAATTTATTTAAAACCATACGAGTTTTACAATCTTCTTTTAATTTGTTGTTCGAGAAGCTAAAAATACAAATACATAGGCTAACAACTTCTTTAAAATAACAAATAATTCTCTTTTATATATGGATAAAAATTCTAATTTTGCGTTTCATTAACTAATTTTTATGGCAACATATAAGAAAAGGGGTTACAAGCCTAAAGCAACGAAGGAAAATGATGGGGTAGAAGACAACTTCAACGAGGAAGAATCTACAACAGCAGAAGTGTTTAATAACCTAGATGAAGGTGCTAACAAAACGGAGGAATGGGTTGCTGGCAATCAAAAGCCTATTCTTATTGTTATTGGAGTTATCGTGGTGGCCGTTTTGGCTTACTTAGGGTACTCTAGATTTGTTCAGCAGCCAAAAGAGTTTGAAGCTGCGGATGAAATCGCTCAGTCTCAAATTTATTTTGAAAATGCTTTAGATGCTAACAGTAAAGATCAAGACTCTTTATTTAACCTAGCCTTGAATGGCGGAAACGGAAAATTTGGTTTATTAAAAGTAATTGACAATTACGGAAGTACTTCTTCTGGTAACATTGCGCATTACTATGCGGGAATAGCTTACCTAAACATCGGGAAGTATAAAGAAGCCATCGATCAATTAGAGGATTTTAAAAGTGATGATGAAATTTTAGCTCCCCTTGCCAAAGGTGCCATAGGAGATGCTTTTATGCAGTTAAACCAGCCAGAAGAGGCCTTGGGATATTACGAAAATGCAGCTAAAATGAGAGAAAATAAATTTACTACGCCTAAATTTTTAATGAAAGCGGCTATAACAGCGATTCAGTTAAAAAAAGGAGCTGACGCAGAAAAACACTTAACTAAAATTGAAGAGGAGTATAGTGATTCTCCAGAAGCAGAAGAAGTAGCAGTTTATTTAGGACAAGCACAAGGTTTACAGTAAATAATGGCAACAGCAGGAAAAAATTTATCTGAATATAATAAAGAAACCATCCCAAACGCGAAAGATTTTCGGTTTGGGATTGTTGTTTCTGAATGGAACTCTGACATTACAGAAGGCTTATTTCAAGGCGCTTTTGATGTGTGGATAGAAAATAATGTTTTAAAAGAAAACATTGTACGCTGGAATGTGCCTGGAAGCTTTGAGCTTATTTATGGCTGCAAAAAGATGCAGGAATCTTTTGAAATGTTAGATGCCATCATTGCAGTAGGAAACGTGATTCAAGGAGAAACTAAACATTTTGATTTTGTGTGTGATGGCGTTACTCAAGGCATTAAAGATTTAAATATTCAAAGTGATATTCCTGTTATTTTTTGTGTCTTAACCGATAATACCAAACAGCAATCTATAGATCGCTCTGGCGGAAAGCACGGAAATAAAGGTGCCGAAGCGGCAGTAGCTGCTATTAAAATGGCACGGCTTAGAAAAGACGCGACTTTCTACAAAGAATAAGCTTTCTATTCTCTTTCTTTTTGTTTAAAATTTAACCTTGCTTTCACGGCATTGTTTTTGATTTTCCATAACTTTGAAGCAATAGGAAAGTATGGGAATTTTAAAGCGCCGTAAAAACAAGAAATTTAGCTACAGTCCTCGTTATTATAATGACGAAGGTAAAGGTAGTCCATATCAATTTGAGCACAAGTTTGATAAATTTCGTTCCACTGCGGGAGACGCGGGAGGTTTGATTCATAGATTTAAATCGGCTTGGTTTGAGTTTAGAGATGACTCCGATAGAAAAACCAACCGCAGAGTACTTTGGATTATTCTTATTCTTGTTTTTGTATTCCTATTCATTATTGACTTTGATCTTTCTATTTTCTTTAGCTAATTCATGACAAATATTATTCAACTTTTACCAGATCATGTGGCCAACCAAATTGCTGCAGGAGAGGTCGTTCAACGTCCAGCTTCCGTAGTAAAAGAACTGTTGGAAAATGCCATAGATGCTGGAGCTACAAACATTCAATTACTTATTAAAGACGCGGGGAAAACCCTCATTCAAGTAGCCGATAATGGTAAAGGAATGAGTGTTACCGATGCTCGACTTTCTTTTGAAAGGCATGCTACTTCAAAAATTAAATTGGCAGAAGATCTTTTCCAATTGCAAACCAAAGGCTTTAGAGGAGAAGCTTTGGCTTCTATCGCGGCCATTGCGCAAGTTGATTTAAAAAGTAAGACTCAGGAGGAAGAAGTAGGAACACATATCCAAATTAAGGGCAGTGAAGTAGAGTCTCAAGAGGCTTGCGTCACACCTACCGGAACCGTAATTCATGTGAAGAACTTGTTTTATAACATTCCAGCAAGAAGAAATTTTTTAAAATCCACAGCGGTAGAAACACGTCACATTATAGATGAATTTCAGCGTGTGGCTTTGGCTCATTCTAGCATTGCTTTTAGCATGCATCACAATGGGAGCGAAATGTTTCAGCTTCCTATAAGCAATTTAAGACAACGAATTGTAAATATTTTTGGAAGCAAAACCAATGAAAAGTTGGTTCCTGTAGAGGAGGAGACCGAATTGGTAAATATCACTGGTTTTGTGGGGAAACCCGAATTTGCTAAGCGTACGCGAGGAGAACAATTTTTCTTTGTCAATAACCGTTACATCAAATCTCCATATTTAAATCACGCAGTCACTGCTGCTTTTGAAGGTTTACTGAAAGACAAAAGCTATCCTACTTACTTTTTATTTCTAGAAGTAGATCCTAAAAGCATTGATATTAACATACATCCTACCAAAACCGAAATCAAATTTGATGACGAACATGCATTATATGCTATTTTAAGAAGTTCTATCAAGCATAGTTTAGGACAGTTTAGTGTAGCACCAGTATTAGATTTTAATCGAGATTCTAATTTAGATACGCCTTACGATTTAGAGACTAAATCTGCCAAAACGCCTCACGTAGAAGTAGATCGTGATTTTAATCCTTTTCAGGAAATAAAATCAAAATCTTCCTCGGGATCTGGATTTCAGCAAAGAAGACAAGCGGCACCGCCAGGGAATTGGGAAGCTTTGTACCACGGATTAGATAGTAAAGACGAAAATAATTTTTCTAAGGTAGAATTTGAAAGTGATGCGATTACGGGTCAGCTTTTTGAAACTTCTCATCTATCTGCGTCTTCAACAACCTTTCAACTACAAAAAAAATATATTATAAGTCCGTTTAAAAACGGAATGATTCTTATCGATCAGCATCGAGCGCATTGCAGAATTTTATACGAAGATTTATTGAAAAGTATTACGGTTAAAGCAGCTGTAAGTCAGCAATTACTGTTTCCATTATCCTTGCAATTAAATGTGCAAGAAACTGAGATGTTGCATCACTTAAGAGAAGCCTTGGAGCAAACCGGATTCATCTTTTCAAAAATGAAGGATGCGGAAGTAGAAATAACAGGAATACCAACCTTAATTACAGAGAGCGAGGTTTCTATTCTACTGGACCAATTGCTCTCTGATTTTGAAAATGAAATTCCAGAAAGTGGTTTCTTGCAAACCGATTTATTAGCCAAATCCCTTGCAAAAAGCATGGCGATAAAAGCAGGAACGCAATTGGATACCGTTGAACAAATTGCGATTGTGAATGGTTTATTTGCTTGTAAAGAACCACAATTAACGCCAACAAATAAAAAGATTTTTATTACGCTACAAGCGGAAGATATAGAAAAAAAATTCATGTAAATGGGAAATATAACCGATACCGTTAAAGTTTTATTGATTGCCAACATTCTTTTCTTTATTGGAAGTCAGTTTTTAGGAGAATATGCCTACCATTTATTTGCCCTATGGTTTCCAGAGAATGAAAACTTTCAACTTTGGCAAATTGCAACCCACATGTTTATGCACGGTGGGTTTTCGCACATTCTATTTAATATGTTTGCCTTATATATTTTTGGAAGTGTTTTAGAGCAGTCTTTAGGACAGCAGCGCTTTTTGTTTCTTTATTTTTCAGCAGGATTAGGTGCTGCAGGATTACAAATCTTATTTAGTTATTGGAATTTTAATAATGCGATGGAAGTTTATTTAGACGCAGGTTTATCCACACAAGAGGTGCACAATATGTTGTCGCAATACAGCAGCACAGGAAAAGTGTACGCTGCTATTCCGCGGGAAGCGACACAACAATTGGTAGGAACTTATATGACGCCTATGGTGGGAGCATCTGGGGCAATTTTTGGAATATTGGCAGCCTTTGCTGTGGTGTATCCTAATTTGCCTTTATATTTAATGTTTATTCCCATTCCTATTAAAGCCAAGTATTTAATTGGAGGTTACTTTTTGATAAATGTATACTCTGCCGTAACAGGAACATCTTTATTTGGACCCTCAAATACGGCCTATTGGGCACATATTGGTGGAGCCATTATTGGATTTATTACCATGTGGTATTGGAAGAAAAATAGTTTTAACTCAAACCGTATCAATTAATGCGTTGGCAAGATCAGTTACGTTACAAGTATAATATGGCGGGAGTTTTAGAGAAACTCATCGCAGTTAATGTATTGGTATTTATACTTCAGTTTTTTCTGCAAACGATAGGTTTTCTCTTCAAAATTGAAGTTAATTTTATCTTTGATTGGTTTAGTTTTCCTACGCATTTAAAAGCTTTGCTGTTTAAGCCTTGGAGCATTATCACCTATGCTTTTTTACACGGCGGACTTTTACACTTGTTTTTTAATATGATCATCCTTTATTTTTCGGGAAGGTTGTTCCTTACTTTTTTCTCTCCCAAACGATTGCTGAATTATTACTTCTTGGGTGCTATAAGTGGCGCTATGCTTTTTGCCTTGAGTTATAATTTATTTCCTGCATTTTCTGCTTTGGGAAATGTTCCTTTAGTAGGCGCATCTGCAGCTGTAACCGCAATTTTAGTAGGGGTTGCAACGCAAGCGCCGCATATGCAAATACGCATGATGTTTATTGGAAATATCAAGCTATGGTGGATCGCTGCATTTTTGGTAGTGTTTGATTTTATTCAAATTCCCTTCGGAAATGCAGGTGGACATATTGCGCATCTAGGTGGCGCATTATTGGGTTATGCTTATACGACACAGCTTTCTAAAGGCAACGATATTGGTGCTTGGTTTGAAAAGATAATAAATACAATAGAAGCTTGGTTTGAACCCACCAAGAAGAAGCCTTTTAAAAACGTATATAAGAACACGGCAAAAACTAAAAGTAAAAAAACGGCAGCTGGCTTTACTCACCCCGTGGAGAAACAAAAAAAGATTGATGCTATTTTAGACAAAATCAGTAAAAACGGATATGAGAGTTTAACTAAAGCAGAAAAAGATTATCTTTTTAAAGCGGGTAAAGAATAAGGAGACATGAAAGGCCTCAACCTTATAGATAAGCTTATTTTTCTTGTAAATTCATTGTTTGCAACAGCCCTTTTATTGGCTTATTTGCTGCCTTATATTCCGCCAAGTACTTTTCCTTTTTTATCGGTTCTAAGTCTAGGAATGCCTTTATTACTCATTATTAATTTTGCTTTTTTCTTATTTTGGGCTATTCGCTTCAAACGGCAAGTGCTCTTATCATTATTTATCTTGCTTATTGGATTTAATCATATTCTTTCTTTGTATATGTTTACCGGAGAGGTAAATAAGACAGAAATCAATGAAGCTAAAACCTTTAGCTTGATGAGTTATAATGTACGTCATTTTAATAGGTACAATTGGATTAAAGATGAAACTGTTACGCAACAAATTATCCAGTTTGTAGAGCAGGAAAATCCAGATGTGTTGGTGATGCAAGACTATTTACAACGAGAGGATGTGAAATTTGAAGCCTACCCGCATAAATATATACAACTGGTAGGAAAATCTGGGCAGGCTATTTATTCTAAATATCCTATTGTTGAAGAAGGCTCATTGGACTTTCCAAAAACGGGAAATAACGCTATTTATGCTGATATCGTCATACAAAGAGATACGCTTAGGGTTTTCAATTTGCATTTAGAAAGTTTAAAAATTAATCCGAGTGTAAAAGAGCTTCAAAACGATAGTGAAAAACTCATCGCTAGGGTAGGAAACTCTTTTAAAAGGCAAGAAGAGCAAACTGAAATCGTATTAAAAAAGATTAAAGAAACTTCTTATAAAGTGATTATTGCGGGAGATTTAAACAACAGTGCTTTTTCTTATGTGTATAGAAAACTTTCTGAAAATTATACAGACGCTTTTAAGAATTCGGGGAATGGCTTCGGAAAAACATTTGATTTTGATTTTATTCCACTTCGGATTGATGCTATATTAGTAGATAAGCAGCTGAAAATAAAAATGTTTAAAAACTACGACAAACAATTATCAGATCATTACCCTGTTATGAGTGTATTGGAATTGAAATAATTTTGGAGTACATTGAAGGCGTTTATTTTCTTACCTAAAAAATTATAAAAACTTTTTTACAGATAATTACTTCCTGATTTTTTCTAATTTTAAATCTGAATTCGGCCTAAGAAAGCGGTGTCAATTCGAGTGAAATTTTGAAAAAATTTTTTATCGAGAACAGCGATTTTATTCAAAAACTTGTTCTCGATATAATTTTTCTAGGAAAAATCACTCGAACTGACCGTAATTTGAACTTCATTAAAGTTAGATCAACTTAGGTTTTAAGCCTTTATCAGGTCTATTCCTTAACCGTCTAGGTCCTTAATTAAAAACTTGATTCTCCAAATACATAATGCTACTGGGACCTTCATTAAAGAGAAGATCTAAAATAGAAAGATTAGGAATATAGCCTTCTTTATTAGAAAAAACCTGGATGTAATCCTCTAAATTTACACTTAGTTTTTTTTTAGCGCTAATTAGATTTCTTCCATCTACAATTTCAGAATCATTATAAGCCTTTATAAATTCTTCTGTTTTTTCTATGGGAATATCTAGTTGCAAACATGATTGCAGCACGTCTAGGCAGGCGTAATTAAATTCCATTAAATACGTGTAGTCTTTTTCATAAAGCGGTCTAAACTCGTCTTCATAAAATTCAAAGAAAGGAGAGGTACGGTACGCTGCTTCTAGAGAACGCCAATGGTTGATTTGCCATTTAAAATCGTTTTCAATCTTAACCTCTTTATATTTTTGTCGCTTATTTTTTATGTGTAAATGTTTGATGGGAATGTTTAGTAGTAATTTTCCATTCGCACCATAAATGTACTGCCTATTCCTATAGGTTTGCTTTTGGTAATTATCCTCGTTCTCAAAGCAAATTTTTTCTGCTTTAGCGAAATAAACAAATTGCTCTATAGAACCAAAATAGGCCGGATGTAGGATTAAGGTTTTCATGACTCTCTGAACCTATTTCTCTTTATTCTTGTTCTTTTTCCAGAAGAAATTAATCCCGAAAATGATTACCAGTATAATAAGAAAGTGGTAGAAGTAAGAGACAGGTTTCCCATCACCACCAACGGTGGTGAATAAACGTTCCCAACGAATTTTGTTCGAAAAACCTTGTCCGTTGGCGTCCCAACTCATCCAAACCAATACGGGTTTTCCTACCACATGATTTTCGGGTACATAACCCCAATACCTACTGTCTTCACTATTGTGACGGTTATCACCCATCATAAAATAGTAATTCTGTTTGAATGTATAAGAGTCAATAGGATTTCCGTTAAGCAATACCTGTGTTCCTTTGGTAGTAATTTTATTTTCAAGATGCATCTCTTCGCCTTCATAGGTTTCGATAATGCGTTTATAAAACGGAAGCGTTTCTCTGTTAATCTCTACCGTTTTACCAGCTTCGGGGATATAAATAGGGCCAAAATTATCGCGATTCCAATCGGTTTTATTGGTATTAGGAAATGTAGAAACCTCTGCTTTTCCCGTAGAATCGATAATGCGTTCTATAGAGGCTACATTGGGATGGTTTTTAAAACGTTCTAGAGCCTCTTCCGATAAGGAAGTGAAATAATACTGTTTTTTAGCTTGATTGTACCAGCCTACAGGATCTGTAATGTCATAGGTTTGATATAGATTTTGTAAAGAAAAACCTTTCCCTTTTCCTTCAACAATATAAGAATACTGTGGTTTAGCACGGTCTGGCAATTGTAAAGGCTCGTTGTCAATATAAATTTTACCATCTACAATTTTCAAAGAATCCCCGGGAACACCAACGGTTCTCTTAACGTAATTCGATTTTTTGTCGATAGGTTTTTTAAACGTTTCCTTTCCGCGGTAGCGAAAATAAGGAACTGTATCTACAGGCCAATTAAAAACCACGATATCATTACGTTCTATAGTCTCAAATCCCAGTAATCTAAAATAGGGGAGTTGTGGCCAATTGGTGTACGATTTAATTCCGGCAAAGGGAATTGTATCGTGAACCATGGGGAAAGAAACCGTGGTTTTTGGCGTTCTAGCTCCGTAATGAAGTTTACTCACAAACAAAAAATCACCTACCAATAAGGTTTTTTCTAAAGAGGAAGTAGGAATGGTAAAAGGCTGTATAAAATAGGTGTGCACAATTGTGGCTGCTACTACGGCAAAAAGAATAGAACTCACCCATTCTCCAGCTTCGGTTCTTGGCGTTAAACTTCTATCTTCTACATAACTCACATCTAACGCGTAATTTACGTAATAGATATAAAAACCAAGCGTTAAGATAGTTAACCAAGTGTCTGCCTTGCTGTGTTTACCAAAACTACGAACGGTTTCTACCCAAACTACAGGAAACATAATTAAGTTCACGATAGGAACAAAGAGTAGGATCGTCCACCACCAAGGTCGGTTGATAATTTTCATTAATACTACCGCGTTGTAAACGGGTATAAATGCTTCCCAAGCTTGCCTTCCTGCTTTTACATATAACTTCCAGGTTCCCAAACCGTGAATGGCTTGTATCACCAAGAAAAATATAATCCACTGTACAATTGTCATCTTCTATTTATTTTATAAGTACCCAACAAGTTCAACTTGTTACAAATTATTTAGATTTAACACATCTTTCATACTAAAAACTCCTTTTTTATCTTTAATCCATTCCGCCGCGATGATAGCCCCCAAAGCAAAACCTTCTCTAGAGTGTGCTGTATGTTTTATTTCGATATCATCTACGGAAGAGCTGTAGGTAATGCTATGCGTACCCGATATATTTTCTATTCTTTTTGCCGTTACCGGAATTGATTCCGCTTCGGATTCTTCATTTTCGTTCACGAGTTTCCAATCTTTTAGAGAAGAATAATCAATAATATCCTTCGCTAAACTGATGGCGGTTCCACTGGGAGCATCTAACTTTTGCGTATGATGAATTTCTTCTAAACCCACTTGGTATTGCTTGTGGCCATTCATCAATTTGGCTAAATGTGCATTAAGATTGAAAAACAAATTCACGCCCAAGCTAAAATTAGAAGCATAAAGAAAAGTTCCGTTTTCTTGCTCGCAAATTTTTACCACTTCCTCATAGTGATTTAACCAACCTGTGGTACCAGAGATTACGGGAATTTGTGCTTTTAATGCAGTGATTATATTTTCTTTTGCTGCAGTAGGAATACTAAAATCTATCGCTACATCGGCCTGCTTCAGTTGTTCTACATCTATTTCCGAAGAAGTTTTATAACAAATGCTATGATTTCTTTCTAGTGCTAATTTTTCAATGGTTTTACCCATTTTTCCGTAGCCTAATAAAGCAATTTTCATACGCTAAAATTTTAAATTTAAAGACAAGCCGTAGTTTGCTCTTCCGGTAAATTCATCTACATTAAAATTGGGTTGTAGGCTCAAATCTTCATCTACATTAAACTGTCTTAAATGCGCATCTACATTGGCATCTATAATGTTTAGAACATAAAGAGCTGCCATAGCTAAAACCGACATTTCTTTTTGACGCCTAAATTGCTTTTGAGCATCAATTAAAGTTTTATCGGTTAAAACCCCTTGAAATTCATCATCGGTATATCCCGCAAGTCTCCTTTTGTAAGCATTTCGATATCTGTTATATTCGCGATTATTAGTGGAGTAAAAATAAATTCCCGCGCCTAAGCCTGCATATACAATAGGAATTTTCCAATAACTTTTGTTATAGGCTTGTCCCAAACCTGGTAATACAGCCGAATAAAAGGCTGCCTTTGCTGGTGCTAAAGCATTGTATTCTACTTTAGATTTGGTACTCTTTTTCAACTTCAATTCGTTTTGAGTTTGACGCTGTAAAGAATCTTCCTGGGAAAGACTGGGGAGACTCAAAAGAAGAAAAAGTACAGAAAAATAAAAGCAACTATTTTTCACCTTCAATTAATTTGGTTAATCGCTCAAAGTCTTCTTTGGAGGAGAAAGGAATAATTACTTTTCCGTTTCCTTTCTTGCTCATTTTCACATCTACTTTAGCTCCAAAGTAGCTAGAAAAACCTTTAACTGTTTCTTTTATTTCCTTCGGAATTTTTGGAGTTGTTTTAGCTTTTTCATCTACATCACCAGAAGACTGAATTTGTTTTACCAACTTTTCGGTTTCTCTTACCGAAAGAGATTCTGTCAAAACTTTTTCATACACTTCCAACTGAAGCTCCAAATCACTAATGTTGATTAAAGCTCTACCGTGTCCCATACTCAAAAAGCCGTCTCGCATTCCCGTTTGGATAATAGGATCTAGCTTAAGCAAACGTAAATAATTGGCAATAGTTGATCTATTTTTACCAATGCGATCGCTCAACTGCTCTTGAGTAAGGCTAATTTCGTCGATTAACCGTTGGTAAGAAAGGGAAATTTCTATAGGATCTAAATCCTGACGTTGAATATTTTCTACCAACGCCATTTCTAAAGACTCTTGGTCGTTCGCAATTCTTATATAAGCAGGAATGGTTTCAAGACCTACGATTTTAGAAGCTCTAAATCTGCGTTCTCCAGAAACCAATTGGTATTTATTAAAATCAATTTTTCTTACCGTAATAGGCTGAATAACACCTAATTCTTTAATAGAAGTTGCTAATTCTTGTAAAGCTTCTTTGTTGAAACTACTTCTAGGCTGAAAAGGATTTACCTCAATTGCACCTAACTCCAGTTCAACAATGCTACCCACCACCTTATCCGCATTTTTATCTTTAGCAGAACTGATATCGTTTTCGGGATCTTTCAGTAAAGCAGAAAGGCCTCTTCCTAAGGCTTGTTTTTTAGTTGCTTTGGCCATAAGTCCTTATTTATTTTTTTTAATAACTTCTTCCGCTAAGCTCAAGTAATTGCTTGCGCCTCTACTGCCTGCATCATAATTAATAATGCTTTCTCCGTAACTTGGAGCTTCGCTTAAACGTACATTTCTTTGAATTATGGTTTTAAACACCATTTCATCAAAGTGCTTTTTAACTTCATCTACCACTTGGTTAGAGAGTCTTAATCGAGAATCATACATGGTAAGTAGAAGTCCTTCGATGTCTAATTTATCGTTGTGTACTTTTTGAACGCTTTTTATAGTATTTAGCAATTTACCTAATCCCTCCAAGGCAAAATACTCACATTGAATTGGAATAATAACTGAATCTGCTGCGGTAAGCGCGTTTAAGGTTAAAAGTCCTAGGGAAGGAGCGCAATCAATAAGGATATAATCATACGAATCTTTTAAGTGTACGATAGCCTTTTTTAACATCGACTCTCGTTGATCTTGATCTACCAGTTCAATTTCTATCGCTACCAAATCAATATGAGCAGGAATTATATCTAGATTAGGAGATTCTGTAGAAATAATAGCTTCTTCCGCTTTTATAGTATGTTCCAAGAGTTGATACGTGCCTTTTTCGATACTTTCCACATCAATACCTAACCCAGAGCTGGCGTTAGCCTGCGGATCTGCATCTATTAATAAAACTTTTTTCTCGAGAACTCCTAAAGAAGCCGCTAAATTAACTGAGGTTGTAGTTTTCCCAACCCCTCCTTTTTGATTTGCAATTGCAATGATTTTACCCATTAGCTCTTCATTGGTTTAGTCAGTAAAAATACAATTAATTATTCCATTTAAAAACGGAATTTATCAACAACTGAAGAAGGCTTAGTTTTTACCCTTACTTTTAATCATTTGCTCCAGTTGATCCCACAATTCTTCTGGGATTTGTTCTAGTATA
Source organism: Mesonia ostreae (assembly GCF_031845265.1). Taxonomy (NCBI): domain Bacteria; kingdom Pseudomonadati; phylum Bacteroidota; class Flavobacteriia; order Flavobacteriales; family Flavobacteriaceae; genus Mesonia; species Mesonia ostreae. Next base: position 77,070 of record NZ_JAVRBG010000015.1, read on the forward strand.
TTAAACTGTCCTGCGCCTTTTAACCATTCTCCGCCATCTATAGTAATTACCTCTCCATTCACATAAGCCGAAAAATCAGATACTAAATAAGCAGCTAGGTTGGCTAATTCTTGATGTTCTCCCACACGCTTCAACGGAACTTTCTTTGCCAAATCAAACTTTTCTTTTAAATCTCCTGGCAATAAACGATCCCATGCTCCTTTGGTAGGGAAGGGGCCAGGCGCAATTGCATTAGAGCGAATCCCATATTTGGCCCATTCTACTGCCAAAGAGCGCGTCATCGCCAATACTCCTGCTTTCGCTGTCGCGGAAGGGACTACATAGGCAGAACCTGTCCATGCATAGGTGGTGACAATATTAAGTATGGTTTTGTCATTTTCTTTTTGGTCTATCCAATGTTTTCCAAAAGCAAGTGTACAATTCTTACTTCCCTTTAAAACAATATCGATAATGGTGTCAAAAGCATTCGCCGAAAGTCTCTCGGTAGGGGAGATGAAATTTCCCGCAGCGTTATTCAGTAAAACATCAACGCTTCCCATTTTTGAGACAGCTTCATCTCGCATAGCTTCCACTTGATCGTAATGACGTACATCACACTGAATCGCAAAACACTTTCCGCCAGTTTCTTCTTCAAGTTCTTTTACCGTATTTTGAAGTTTATCTATATTTCTCGAGGTAATAGCTACTTGAGCACCTAGTTCTAAGAAATATTTAGTCATCGCTTTTCCTAAACCACTTCCGCCACCAGTGACTACAATATTTTTTCCGCGTAAAGCGTCATCCCGCAACATTTTTTGAGTGTAATTCATCTTTTTTGCATTTACGTAAAGGTAGGATTTTTTGTTTAAAAACGGAACTTATAAAAAGAAGTAAATCTCTTAAAGAGTGATAAATGTCATATTTCACATTCTTTTATTTAATTATTTTTGAATTAAATAAAAATCATTTTTACAACTAAATAACTACACTATGAACCAATCATCAGTATTAACATCCAACAAACTTTTAAAGGGCATATTGCTATCTTTTCTAGTAATTGTGACTCTAGCTTGTAATTCCGAAAAAAAAGAAAAATCTTATTCTAGTTCTGCAGATATTAAGGTAGGAATGGAAATGAATGCCAAGACAACTGCTCCGCCGCACGTTCCAAGTCCTACTGCGGATAGATCAGCCAAACGCTTGATTGTGGATATGGAGATATTAGAAGAAACGGGAACTATGACAGATGGAGTAGAATATGTGTATTGGACTTTTGATGGTACAGTACCTGGAAGCTTTATTCGAACTAAAATAGGTGATGAGATAGAATTCCATCTTAAAAATCACCCAGATAATAAACTGCCACATAATATAGATTTGCACGCGGTAAATGGACCCGGTGGTGGTGCAGTTTCCTCTTTTGTGGCTCCAGGTCACGAAACTGTTTTCTCTTTTAAAGTACTTAATCCAGGCTTGTATGTTTACCATTGTGCAACCGCACCCGTGGGAATGCATATTGCCAACGGGATGTATGGTTTAATTTTGGTAGAGCCAGAAGAAGGTTTAGAGCCAGTAGATAGAGAATACTATGTAATGCAGGGAGATTTCTATACCAAAGGAGATTTTGGAGAGCCAGGCTTACAAGCTTTTGATATGAAAAAAGCCATTGAAGAAGATGCAGATTATGTGGTCTTTAACGGAAAAGTAGGATCTATGACGGGTGACAATGCTTTGGCAGCAAAAGTAGGAGAGACCGTACGTTTATTTGTTGGCAATGGTGGTCCAAACTTGGTTTCTAGTTTTCACGTAATTGGTGAAATCTTTGACAAAGTGCACGTGGAAGGTGGTGACCTTATAAATGAGAATGTACAAACTACATTAATACCCGCCGGTGGAGCCGCTATTGTAGAGTTTAAAATAGATGCCCCAGGAGAATATATTATTGTAGACCACTCTATATTTAGAGCTTTTAATAAAGGAGCCTTGGCACAAATAAATGCTACAGGAGACGATAATAAACATATCTACGCAGGGAAAATTCAAGAAGGTATCTATTTGCCAGAAGGAGGAGACATTCAAGAAATGCCTATTTCTGAAGAAGAACAAGCTGAAAAATCTAAACCATTGGCAGATTTATCTTTTGATGAAAAAATGGAAAGAGGTAAAAATGTGTATGGAAGAGCTTGCCTCGCTTGTCACCAATCTGCCGGACAAGGAATTGCTAGTGCTTTCCCACCCTTAGCGAAGTCTGATTATCTAAATGCAGATGTAGATAGAGCGATAGAGATTTCATTGTATGGTAAAACTGGTGAAATTACTGTAAATGGTGAAAAGTATAATAGTGTAATGCCTTCTCAAGGTCTTAGTGATGTAGAAGCAGCAAGCGTACTAACTTATATTTATAACAGCTGGGACAATAATAAAACAGATGTTACCGTAGCAATGGTGAAAGCCAAGCGTAGATAATATATTTTCAAATTTAAAACTATAATTGCCATGTTTTTCAAGTATGTACTTAGAGGTTTACTATTATGGATTCCATTTTTGGCCCAAGCACAAATGGAAAACATGGCAGTCATAGAAAAAGGTTCTTATGTTCCTCTTTACGGAAGAGATTCTCTAAGAGTTAAAATAGATCGATTTGCATTAGATGTGTATCCAGTAACCAATGCAGATTTTAAAAAATTTTTAAAAGAATATCCTGAATGGCAAAAAGATAAGGTTAAAGCCTTATTTGCAGATGGCAATTATTTACGTCATTGGGATGCAAATGGTTCACTTAAAAAAGGAGAATCACTTAAAGCTCCAGTAACAAATGTTTCTTATTTTGCTGCAAAAAAATACTGCGAATGTCAAGGCAAACGTTTGCCAACCTTAGATGAGTGGGAGTATGTAGCAATGGCAGATGAAACCACAGCAGATGCTAGAGTAAAAGATAGCTATAATGAATTTATACTAAGTTGGTATGAGAAACCCAATTCTTTTCATCAAGAAGTTGGTAGTACGTTTAAAAACTATTGGAACATTTATGATATGCATGGTTTGGTTTGGGAATGGACGTCAGACTTTAATTCGGTTATGATTTCTGGTGAATCTAGAAGAGATGTGGATAAAGATAATAATTTGTTTTGCGGTAGTGCAGCCATCGGTTCTTCAGACTTAATGAATTATGCCGCTTTTATGCGTTACGCTTTTCGCGGAAGTATTAAAGCAAATTACGGAGTGCGGAACTTAGGATTTAGATGTGCAAAAACGATAAACAAATAAACTAAACAAGACGATGAAGATTTATAAGTATATCATATTAGCGCTAGTAGTAATTCATCTAGGAAGCTGTCGAAACGAACCTAAGAAAGAGGTTGCAGAAACTAAAGAAAGCAAAGTGGAAACCAATGAAGAAGAAGAATTGCCTGGTCTTTCTATTTATAACCTACCCACCAAATGGACTACTCATAACGACAAGGAAATAGAACTGAAAGATTTAAAAGGCGATGTTCTAGTTATGGTAATGATTTACACATCGTGTCAAGCTGCTTGTCCGCGTTTAGTTGCAGATATGCGAAATATACACAAGAAAGTATCAGATAAAGCCAATAAGAAAACAAAGTATGTCTTTGTAAGCATAGATCCCGAAGTAGACACTACAGAAAGGCTAAAAACTTTTGCTAAAGAAAATGAAATGGATAGTGAGGAGTACTTGTTTTTACGCGGTACAAAAGAGGATACTAGAGAATTTGCTGCGGTTTTGGCGGTAAGTTATAAAAGTATTTCACCCATAGATTTTTCGCATTCCAATATTATAAGTGTTTTCGATAAACAGGGAGTTATGCAGTATCAAAAAGAAGGTTTAGGGGAAGATGACTCTGAAACTATAAAAACAATTCAAGAGCTAGCAAAGTAAGCTATTTTGAAGTGTAAGAAATATAAAAAATTAGAATTCAGTAGTTAAATATCTACTTTTACTATAATCTAACCTTGAATTCAACCTATAAACGCAACTTTTAGCGGAAATAATATAATTATTTTTCAGAAGGAAAGAAGGGATTATTTC
>NZ_JAVRBG010000016.1:0-78549 GCF_031845265.1 Mesonia ostreae
AAACTGAAATCGAAGTGAAATCTTAAAAATGCTTTTCGGTGGCTAAGTTATTTACAACAGCCTCGAAATTTCGGGGGTATCGAAGCCACAATCTCTTTGAAGTAGTCGGAAAGCGAAACTGTAATCGAGTCAAAAAATAATTAGATGTATTTTCCAAATAAAGACTGGTGCACCCCCAAAGCTTCGGGAGTATCCCGCTGCGTTAATCTAGTGTTACAATGTCCCAAGTCGCTTTACAATCGTATGGCCTATCTCTAAATCTACCTAGTCTAATCCTTAAAAAAAGGTCATAAAAAAAACCCTTCACTTAATCTAAGTAAAGGGTTTATAAAAAAAGGCGACGACATACTCTCCCACAATAAGCAGTACCATCTGCGCTAACGGGCTTAACTTCTCTGTTCGGAATGGAAAGAGGTGAGCCCCGTTGCTATAATCACCTTAAACTGGTGATAGGTGTTTGATTGTTATAGCAAACAGCCATCTAATAAGTTGACATATGGAAAAAATAAAAAAGACTTCGAGATAATATACATAGCATTAGGAATTTACCTCCCCCAGTTGCCCGGGGGAAGAGTACATAAGCTATACGGGTTATTAGTACTACTTGGCTATGACATTACTGCCTTTACACCTATAGCCTATCAACGTGGTAGTCTCCCACGACCCTTTAAAGAAATCTCATCTTGTGGTGGGTTTCGCGCTTATATGCTTTCAGCGCTTATCCCTTCCAAACGTAGCTACCCAGCAGTGCTCCTGGCGGAACAACTGGTACACCAGAGGTTTGTCCAATCCGGTCCTCTCGTACTAGGATCAGATCCACTCAAATTTCTTGCGCCCACTGTAGATAGAGACCGAACTGTCTCACGACGTTCTGAACCCAGCTCGCGTGCCACTTTAATGGGCGAACAGCCCAACCCTTGGGACCTTCTCCAGCCCCAGGATGTGACGAGCCGACATCGAGGTGCCAAACCCCCCCGTCGATATGAGCTCTTGGGGGAGATCAGCCTGTTATCCCCGGAGTACCTTTTATCCTTTGAGCGATGGCCCTTCCATGCGGAACCACCGGATCACTATGCTCTACTTTCGTACCTGATCGACCTGTATGTCTCTCAGTCAAGCTCCCTTTTGCCATTGCACTCTACACACGATTACCAACCGTGTTGAGGGAACCTTTAGAAGCCTCCGTTACTCTTTTGGAGGCGACCACCCCAGTCAAACTACCCACCAAGCACTGTCCTTCCAGTGGAAGTTAGGCTTCAAACAAGTAAAGGGTGGTATTTCAACAATGACTCCACCACACCTGGCGATGCAGCTTCAACGTCTCCCACCTATCCTACACATCACTTGTCCAAAGTCAATACTAAGCTATAGTAAAGGTTCACGGGGTCTTTTCGTCCCACAGCGGGTAATCGGCATCTTCACCGATACTACAATTTCACCGAGCTCATGGCTGAGACAGTGTCCAGATCGTTGCACCATTCGTGCAGGTCGGAACTTACCCGACAAGGAATTTCGCTACCTTAGGACCGTTATAGTTACGGCCGCCGTTTACCGGGGCTTCAATTCAATGCTTCGCTAATGCTAACATCTCCTCTTAACCTTCCGGCACCGGGCAGGTGTCAGGCCATATACATCATCTTTCGATTTAGCATAGCCCTGTGTTTTTGATAAACAGTCGCCTGGACTCTTTCACTGCGGCCCACATTGCTGTGGGCGACGCTTCTCCCGAAGTTACGCGTCTATTTTGCCTAGTTCCTTAGCCATGAATCTCTCGAGCACCTTAGAATTCTCATCCCAACTACCTGTGTCGGTTTACGGTACAGGCTGCTTTACTCGCTTTTCTTGGAAGTCACTCCCCTGGATTATCACCGCCGCCGTAGCTTAAGTGTACTATCGTAATCTTATCGATTACTTCAACGTACTATTCCGTCAGTACGCACCAAGTTTATGCCTCCGTCACTTTTGTTGTAAAGCAGGTAGCAGAATATTAACTGCTTGTCCATCCACTACCCCTTTCGGGTTCGCGTTAGGTCCTGACTAACCCTCAGCTGATTAGCATAGCTGAGGAAACCTTAGTCTTTCGGTGTGCGGGTTTCTCGCCCGCATTATCGTTACTTATGCCTACATTTTCTTTTGTAACCAATCCAGCATACCTCGCAGTACACCTTCAAATTTGTTACAATGCTCCCCTACCACTTATAACTAATGTCATAAGTCCATAGCTTCGGTAATATGTTTATGCCCGATTATTATCCATGCCGAACCGCTCGACTAGTGAGCTGTTACGCACTCTTTAAATGAATGGCTGCTTCCAAGCCAACATCCTAGCTGTCTAAGCAGTTCAACCTCGTTTATTCAACTTAACATATATTTGGGGACCTTAGCTGATGGTCTGGGTTCTTTCCCTCTCGGACATGGACCTTAGCACCCATGCCCTCACTGATAAAAATCATTTTATAGCATTCGGAGTTTGTCAGGAATTGGTAGGCGGTGAAGCCCCCGCATCCAATCAGTAGCTCTACCTCTATAAAACTAAATTATCGCTGCACCTAAATGCATTTCGGGGAGTACGAGCTATTTCCGAGTTTGATTGGCCTTTCACCCCTACCCTCAGGTCATCCCAAGACTTTTCAACGTCAACGGGTTCGGTCCTCCACTTTGGGTTAACAAAGCTTCAACCTGCCCAAGGGTAGATCACACGGTTTCGCGTCTACCACTACCAACTATATCGCCCTATTAAGACTCGCTTTCGCTACGGCTCCAATTCTTAAAATCTTAACCTTGCTGGCAACGGTAACTCGTAGGCTCATTATGCAAAAGGCACGCCGTCACAAACCGAAGTCTGCTCCGACCGCTTGTAAGCGTATGGTTTCAGGGTCTATTTCACTCCTTTATTCAAGGTTCTTTTCACCTTTCCCTCACGGTACTGGTTCACTATCGGTCTCTCAGTAGTATTTAGCCTTGGCGGATGGTCCCGCCGGATTCATACAGGGTTTCACGTGCCCCGCACTACTCAGGATACCACTATCTTCACTTCCTTTACCTATACCGGGCTGTCACCGTCTTTGGCCAAGCTTTCCAACTTGTTCTAGTTCATCGAGTGTTAAATGTCGTGGTCCTACAACCCCATAACGTCCGTAAACGGTATGGTTTGGGCTTCTGCGCGTTCGCTCGCCGCTACTAGCGCAATCACTATTGTTTTCTCTTCCTCCGGGTACTTAGATGTTTCAGTTCTCCGGGTTTGCCTCCTTGCGGATACTATACCTTCAGTATAGTGGGTTGCCCCATTGGGATATCTGCGGATCAATTTGTATGTGCCAATCCCCGCAGCTTTTCGCAGCTTATCACGTCCTTCATCGCCTCTGAGAGCCTAGGCATTCCCCATACGCCCTTAAAAAGCTTATGTCTTTTACCTAAATTGCTCTTTACTATCTCTAGTAAATTAATTTAATATATTTATTTTCTGTGCTTATAAATAAGCTACAGAGTTCTCTCGTATTCTTTATTCTTTCAATATGTCAATGAACGTTCAATAATTAAAAATTAATAATTATCAATTCTTAATTAAAAAGTGGAGAATATCGGAGTCGAACCGATGACCTCCTGCGTGCAAGGCAGGCGCTCTAGCCAGCTGAGCTAATCCCCCATATACCAGTAGTTAGTACATAGTAGTTAGTAGTTAGACTATAACCACTACTCAACTTCCAGAATTTCCTTTATAATCTTTATGAACTTTTTTAAGCAATAATTAATCTTTCATAATTATTAATTAAATTGTAGCCTTCTTCCTTTAACTACTTTCGTAGTCTCAGGCAGACTCGAACTGCCGACCTCTACATTATCAGTGTAGCGCTCTAACCAGCTGAGCTATGAGACTGCATTATCTTTAGTATATAAATTGACAGAATTAAGATCTTATAAAACTCTTTTAGAGTTCCGTAGTCGATTCTAGTATTGCGCGTGTACTTAAAAGTACTTGCTCTAGAAAGGAGGTGTTCCAGCCGCACCTTCCGGTACGGCTACCTTGTTACGACTTAGCCCTAGTTACCAGTTTTACCCTAGGCCGCCCCTTGCGGTAACGGACTTCAGGTACCCCCAGCTTCCATGGCTTGACGGGCGGTGTGTACAAGGCCCGGGAACGTATTCACCGGATCATGGCTGATATCCGATTACTAGCGATTCCAGCTTCACGGAGTCGAGTTGCAGACTCCGATCCGAACTGTGATAGGGTTTATAGATTCGCTCCTTCTCGCGAAGTGGCTGCTCTCTGTCCCTACCATTGTAGCACGTGTGTGGCCCAGGACGTAAGGGCCGTGATGATTTGACGTCATCCCCACCTTCCTCACGGTTTGCACCGGCAGTCTGGCTAGAGTTCCCGACATCACTCGCTGGCAACTAACCACAGGGGTTGCGCTCGTTATAGGACTTAACCTGACACCTCACGGCACGAGCTGACGACAACCATGCAGCACCTTGTAATCTGTCCGAAGAAATACCTGTTTCCAAGTACGTCAGACTACATTTAAGCCCTGGTAAGGTTCCTCGCGTATCATCGAATTAAACCACATGCTCCACCGCTTGTGCGGGCCCCCGTCAATTCCTTTGAGTTTCATTCTTGCGAACGTACTCCCCAGGTGGGTTACTTATCACTTTCGCTTAGCCACTCAGTCTCAATCGACCAAACAGCTAGTAACCATCGTTTACGGCGTAGACTACCAGGGTATCTAATCCTGTTCGCTACCTACGCTTTCGTCCATCAGTGTCAGTACATTATTAGTGATCTGCCTTCGCAATCGGTATTCTGAGCGATATCTATGCATTTCACCGCTACACCGCTCATTCTAACCACTTCATAATGACTCAAGACCAACAGTATCAATGGCAATTCTACAGTTAAGCTGTAGACTTTCACCACTGACTTATTAGTCCACCTACGGACCCTTTAAACCCAATGATTCCGGATAACGCTTGGATCCTCCGTATTACCGCGGCTGCTGGCACGGAGTTAGCCGATCCTTATTCGTAGAGTACCGTCAATTCTCTTCGCAAAGAGAGGTTTCTTCCTCTATAAAAGCAGTTTACAACCCATAGGGCAGTCTTCCTGCACGCGGCATGGCTGGATCAGAGTTGCCTCCATTGTCCAATATTCCTCACTGCTGCCTCCCGTAGGAGTCTGGTCCGTGTCTCAGTACCAGTGTGGGGGATCTCCCTCTCAGGACCCCTACCCATCGCTGCCTTGGTAAGCCGTTACCTTACCAACTAACTAATGGGACGCATACTCATCTATTACCACCGTAGTTTTAATTAAAAAATGATGCCATCTCTTAATACTATGGAGGGTTAATCCAAATTTCTTCGGGCTATACTCCAGTAATAGGCAGATTGTATACGCGTTACTCACCCGTGCGCCACTCGTCATCTGGTGCAAGCACCAATGTTACCGTTCGACTTGCATGTGTTAAGCCTGCCGCTAGCGTTCATCCTGAGCCAGGATCAAACTCTTCATCGTTGTTTCATTATAATTTTACAATACTATAACTAATCAACTGGAATTTTTAATTACCGAAATTTACATCTCAGTAAAGACTCAAAATTATTCTATAAAATCTTAATCTTTATTCGTTTCTTTTTAAATAACTTGCGCTATTCTAAAGATACACTGTCAATTCAATACTTCAATGAACTTATTTAAAAGCTACTCTCATAACTTTTCTAGTTAAAATAAAAGGAATCGAACCTCTTCTTTTCTCGCCCATCCAAGGGATTTTAAATTTAATTTTTTTAAGAACTCTTAACACTTATCGTGTTAGCGGCTGCAAATGTAAAACGTTTTTTCTTTGTGGCAAAATAAAAATTGAAATAATTTTTATTTTTTTTCAGAAGCCAAAACTTTTTAAGAACGCACCCAACTAATTCGCTAAGCGGACGCAAAACTAATACTTATTTTTACTATCACAAGGCTTTTTTGAAAAAATATTTAAAACTTTTTTTTTCGAAAAACAATCCGTAAATAATCAATGAACTACCGCGCCAAAGCGGGGTGCAAATATACAACCTTTTATTCCACTATAACAAAAGAAATTGTAAGTTTTTTTTGTAAATTGTTCATGTTAGATTTAAAACGCTGGAAGTAAAGGAAATAATTTTATTAAAAAGAACAACGAATGAAATTACCTGTACAATATTTGTTCTACAAGACTTAAAAATAGTTAAACCTTATGTGTATTATGGGTGATTTATTTACCTTTCCTCCTATGGAATACTTTACTTGGCACTTATACCTTATGAGCGGTATGTATATTCTCGCTGGAACTCTTCACTTTATAAAACCCAAAACGTACCTAAGGATTATGCCTAGGTATTTACCAGTACACCTCAGTTTGGTTTATTTAAGTGGAGCAGCAGAAATTTTATTGGGTACTCTCCTTCTATTTAAAGATTATAAAGACTGGGCTATTTATGGTATTATATCTATGTTATTGGTATTTCTTTTAGTGCATTTTTATATGTTAAGTTCAAAGAAAGCTGGAGCGGGTATTCCTAGATGGGCTTTAATATTAAGACTGCCGCTTCAATTTTTATTGATTTGGTGGGCTTATTTTTATTTGCAATATTAATACCATTTTGACTACTTATTCTCGCATATAATTTGTTTCATTTACGCCTAATTTTCATCAATAAATAAATCCGTAGTTAAAACTATGCATTAATTTTTCGATTTCATCTAAACAAAAAATAATTCAAATTAAGAATACTACATTAAATAATTAAATTGATATAATTCCGTGACAACGTACTATGATACCTCTATTTCTACCCGATGCCGATATTCATTATGAAAGCAATTTTCTAGAAGCATCTGAATGCGATTCTTTATTTGAAACCTTAAGAACTCAGGTTGATTGGCAGCAAGACGATATTAAAGTCTTTGGCAAAACTTACGCCCAACCCAGACTTACAGCTTTATTTGCTGAGAATAAAAAAACATATTCTTATTCTGGTATTAAAATGGAACCCAAATTATTTTCCGAAGAACTTTTAATCTTAAGAGATCGATTAAAGCGCATTACCGGAATTCATTTCACCACTTGTCTTTTGAATTTATATCGAGACGGACAAGATAGTAATGGCTGGCACGCAGATAATGAAAAGGAGTTAGGATCTAATCCGCAGATAGCTTCTATTAGTATAGGTGCGCCAAGATTTTTTAAATTAAAACACAACAACTTAAAAGAAGAGAGACATAAAATTTTACTAGAAAACGGAAGTCTCTTGTTAATGAAAGGAACTACACAACATTACTGGAAACACGAAATCCCAAAAACCAAAAAAAAAGTGGGAGAACGAATTAATTTAACCTTTAGAATTATAAAATGAATATAGAAAAAGATTTTACGGAAAGAGAATTAGATAGAATTATAGAAATGGCTTGGGAAGATAGAACTCCCTTTGAAGCGATAGAATTTCAGTTTAAGGTCACCGAAGACGAGGTAATTAAAATCATGCAACGCGAAATGAAAGCTTCTAGCTTTAGAATGTGGAGAGCTCGCGTACAGGGAAGAAAAACAAAACACGCTAAACTAAGACCTGAGGATACAAAGACTTTTAAGTCTAGCCGACAAAAGAGCATTTCTCAAAATAAAATTTCTAAGCGCTAATAAAAATCCCCCACAGTTATGCTGTGAGGGATTATATAGTAGTAGTAATTGTAAATTTTTGCTTGGTTCAGCGAAACAATCATAGCCTAACCATATAATTCGTTCAAGATTTTGGCTAATCTAATGCCGCCTTTTTGCAATTGAATTTTTAATTGCGGAAACCAATCGTACATGTAACGGTATCCTAAATTTTTATTCTCTTCAACAGATTGATAAATAGATTCTGCCATAGTTCGTGACTCCAAAGCCCAAGTTTCAGCGTTTCCTTTGGCTATATCTTTAATCTCTGTTTTAGAAAGTTTTCGAGCGTGCGTAGATAATTCCGTAAAGCTCATATCGTAGCTATCAATCATATTAGAATCCCACACCCGATGTAAGTTCGAATCTTTCCCAAACCACTTTACATCTATATCATTTCCTCCTTTGTCATACGCGTGACCTACGTGTAAAGGTTGGTGCAAATCACCTACTAAATGAATCAACATTTTTAGATAAAATTGCTTATCTCTACGCTCTGTATCTTCAGATTGTAATTTAGAAATGCACTCTTCAATTCCCCAAACTGCATTCTCACCAAGCTCTTTCTCTACTTCTGCATAGGTTTTCCCAGAAGGAATGTTTACATAATGCCATTTATTATAACCTCTAAAGGCTTTATCACTTTTAATTTCGTCTGCATACGTAGAAGCAATTGCGATGCTGTTACCATCCAATAACTTAGTAATTCTTTTTATGGCTTTCTTAGAAAGGTGTTTTTGCGCAATTTGTGCTGTAGACCGATGTCCATTCTGGCCCCAATCTTCGGTAGCCAATGCTTTTATAGAAGTTACACAAAACAACAAAAGCACACTTAAGGAGATAATTTTCTTCAAAACTTTTTTTCTGCAAAAGTAATAATTTACTTCAATTAAAAGTTTTTCTTTATCATAACTTCACCGCATTCATAAACAACATTCGGTTTAAAGTATCGTTCTTTATTCAAAGAAATTAAATGGTATGAAAAAGTTCTATATTTTATTATTGATAGGTTTTGCTCAACTTTCAATGGCTCAAACCAAAATTGTTTCTCACGACATAAAGATAAATCAGTTTGTAGAAGGAACGCTGGTTACTCCTACCTCAGTTAATTCAAGTCCGTTAGCCATTATATTAAATGATGCGGGAGCTGTAGATCGTAACGGCAATGAGAGAACACAGATCAATAATGCTACAAAAAAACTAGCCGAAGCTTTAGCGCAAAATGGAATTGCTACGTTTAGGTATGACAAGAGAATTTTTAGAGCTGAAAAATTAAAACTTAGAGAAAGAGATTTTAGATTTGACTTTTTTGTTGAAGATGCTATCGCGTCTCTAAAATATTTTAAAAATAAAAATAAATTTTCTTCCCTATATATTATAGGCCGCGGTCAAGGTTCTTTGGTGGGAATGCTAGCGGCTCAAGAATTAGCAGATGGTTTTATTAGCATTGGCGGAGTTGCAGAAAGCATTGATCAAATTATTATCGATCAAATTAAGAATCAGGCTCCTGGTTTAAGTGAAGATGCGGTTCGCGCTTTCGCGGAATTAAAAGAACGCGGAAAAGTGTATAATTACAGCCCTGCATTAGAATCTATCTTGCGAAAAAACTTACAACCTTTTATGGCTTCTTGGATGGCATATTCTCCCGAAGAGGAAATCAAAAAGCTTAATATACCCGTACTTCTTCTGCATGGAGGGAAAGACTTACAAGCAAGTTTAGATAATTTTGAGCAACTAAATAAAGTTAAACCCTCTGCTTCAAACAAGTTGATTGAAAATATGAATTACGTGTTAGTGGATGTTAAGGGACAAAATGATATGGTGAATCAAAAAACGTATTATAATAAAGATCTTGCTATTTCTCCAAAACTTATGGAGAGCATTCGTGCATTTATTCAACAAAAATAAGAAGTCTCTTGGTAATTTATTTGATGTTTTATTAAAGTAAGTATATTTACCAAAAATTAACATTTTTATGGAAAACGCACCTGTTTTTACAAACGATGCTATCGTCTTCGGAATTTTAATGCTCATCTTGGCTGCAGTATTTTACACTTCATCTGCCAAAACTGGATTTTGGAAAAGCTTTTACAAAGTAGTCCCCGCACTTTTAATGTGCTATTTACTTCCAGCTATTTTCAATACGCTAGGAATTATAAGTGCCGAAGAATCTCAGCTTTATTTTGTTGCTAGTAGATATCTCCTTCCCGCATCCTTAGTTTTAATGACCTTGAGCATTGACTTAAAAGCAATTTTTAATCTAGGCCCCAAAGCATTAATTATGTTTTTTACAGGAACTATTGGGATTGTGATTGGAGGTCCTTTGGCCATCTTATTAATCTCGGCCGTCTCTCCCGAAACCGTTGGTGGTTCTGGACCAGATGCGATTTGGAGAGGTTTAGCTACTCTTGCAGGAAGTTGGATTGGTGGTGGCGCCAACCAAGCAGCCATGCTAGAAATATTCAAGTTTAATCCAGAGAAATATGGCGGAATGGTTTTCGTAGATATTGTAGTGGCTAATCTATGGATGGCCGTAATTTTAATGGGAATTGCAAAAACCGAAAAAATTGACAAGTGGTTAAAAGCAGACTCTTCGGCTATAACTAAACTTAAAAATAAAGTTCAAGATTATACCGCTGGCATCAGTAGAACTCCAAGCCTAGCCGACTATATGATTATGTTAGGATTAGCTTTGGGAGCAGTAGGTTTTGCACATTGGGGAGCCGATGGGATTTCTGCTGGTTTATCTAATAATTTTGAGGTTTTTAACGACAAGTCTTCTGCCCTATCTTCCTTTACCTCTACTTTCTTTTGGATGATTACCATCTCTACGCTTATTGGGATTATACTTTCTTTTACTAAAGCAAAAAAGTATGAAGGTGCAGGAGCGAGTAAAATAGGAAGCATTTTTATTTACATTCTAGTGGCTACTATTGGAATGAAAATGGATTTATTGATGATTTTTGAAAACCCAGGTCTTATCGCTATCGGTTTGGTTTGGATGACAATTCACGCTGGTTTACTGGTTGGAGTTGCCAAGCTTATTAAGGCTCCTTACTTTTTCTTGGCGGTAGGAAGCCAGGCAAATGTAGGAGGCGCTGCTTCTGCGCCCGTAGTTGCTGCTGCTTTTCATCCTTCTTTAGCTACGGTAGGCGTACTTTTGGCGGTGATGGGTTATGTGGTTGGTACTTGGGCTGCTTATCTTTGTGCAGTATTGATGGAAGTAGCTTCGGCTGGAGTTTAAGAATGATTCTCTTCCACTAATATTTCATTGTAATCGATAGTTTAATTATTGAATCAGTATAAACTATAAAACCCAATTCAGAAGAAATTTTTAATTATTATTTCATCTTTCAAGTACTAAAATCCTTTGGTGGGATTCAATAAAAAAAGCATCTTTGCACCCAATTAAAAAAGAAAATGAGAAAAATATTTATTGCCGCAGTTAGCTTATTGCTTATCGTTTCTTGTCAGACCAAAGAAACCAATTTTACGCTTACCGGAAACATTAAAGGACTTAAACAAGGTAAGCTTTATTTACAAAAAATAGAAGATACCTTGGTAGTGAATGTAGACTCTGTGGTTATTGATGGAGATGCGAACTATACGCTAGAAGCATTTTTAAAGGAGCCTGAAATTATGTTTCTTTACCTAGACAAATCAGACGGCGATAGAAATGATGATATTGTAGATTTCTTTGCGGAAGAAGGAGAAATGACCATTAATTCTAGTCTAAATAATTTTGTAAGTGATGCTAAGATTACCGGATCTAAAAATCAGGTAGTTCTAGAAGAATACGAAGGCATTATCAAAAGATTTAGCGAGCAAAATTTAGATTTAGTCAAAGCCAGTTTTGATGCGGAAAAAGCTGGAGATCAAGAAAAAGTTTTAGCCGTGAATAAATCTTATGAAAATATACTAAAGAGAAAGTATTTGTATACCGTTAACTACGCGATTACACATAAAGACAAAGAAGCTTCGCCTTACATTATCATCACCGAGGCTTTTGATGCCAATGTAAAATATTTAGATACCGTTTATAATTCTTATGATAAGAAAGTTAGAAAATCTAAGTACGGGAAAGAATTAAAAGATTTAATCAAACAGCATCGTAAAATCTTAAAATTAGACAAGAAGGTAAGTAAAAAATAATTTTTTTAAGCTTGAGGGCAATTGAAGGTTTATGCAAAAACGTCTTGATTCCGCTCGACGTGACAATCAAGAACCTCCGTAAATTAAACTCTCTGAAGGATTAAGTGAATATGTAGTGAAAACTTTTTCTTAACGGAAATAAAAAGCGTAAGCTCAAAAGGCTTGCGTTTTTTTAATTCATAGTGCCTGATTGAAGTTCTAGATCTTGTTAACTTGAACCCGTCCGCAGTGAATTCATTCTGAAGCGCTTATTTCTGGTTCTCGTAGTGATTTGTAAACTAATTTGGTGAGATTCTGAAATAAACCCGCCTGAATGGTACGGGCAGGTTTAGAATGAAAGTTGTTGATGCTTTTGAGTCGGTTCACTCTTCAAAATCAATAACTCTTAAATAGGAAACTATTACTAACTAGATAATAAAAGTTAAATCTATTATCTAAACAAGAAGCAATCTATTATCTTAGTCAGGCACAACTCATTTTTTACTCTTGCAATTCCTGCATAATTTCAGAAAACATGGCATAAGATTTTAAGCGATCTTCTTGTTTATAAATATAAGACGCAACTATGACCTCATCTACCTGAGTTTCTTCTAAAAACGCTTTTGTTTTAATTTTTACGTTTTCTTTATCACCTATAAAAGCATAACGCATCATTTGCTGAATACTAGGATGATTGGCAATTTCTTTCAACTCGGTTGTCATAGAAGTCGGAGCTTGTAAATAATCAATATTACCAGTTACCACACCCAAAATCATTCGTAACATAGACGTGGAAAGAATTTCGGCTTCATCATTCGTATCTGCAGCAACCACATTAATCCCTGCAATGGTGTAGGGCTTATCTAAATATGCTGAAGGTTGAAAGTTTTCATGATAAATTCTTAAAGCTTTATGTAATTGTGCGGGTGCAAAATGACTGGCAAATACATAAGGTAAACCTTTATTAGCAGCAACGTGAGCGCTATCTGTACTGGATCCTAAAATATAAATAGGCACCTCTACTCCTTCTGAAACATAAGAACGCACTCGCTCTTTATTTTCTTCGGAAAAGAAATGATGAATTCTATCTACCTCCTCTGGAAATTGATGCACGGCTTTCATTCGATCTGATCTAATGGCCTGTGCCGTTTCTTGATCTGTTCCTGGTGCTCTTCCCAAACCTAAATCGATGCGATTGGGATACAAGTTTCCTAAAGTTCCAAATTGTTCTGAAACGATTAAAGGAGAGTGATTGGGCAACATTATGCCTCCAGAACCTACTCGTATTTTTTGAGTTCCTCCAGCAATATGACCTATCAATACTGATGTTGCTGCACTGGCAATACTTTTCATATTGTGGTGCTCTGCCAACCAAAATCTATGGTAGCCCCATTTCTCTGCTTGTTGAGCTAAATCTAAACTCTTTGCAAAGGTCTCTTTAATACTAGAATCTTGCGCTACAGAAGCTAAATCTAAAATAGAATATAAGGTTTTATTTTTCATAGTTTTAATATAGAAAAACGCACCTCTTTTTGGGAGTTGCGATTAGTATTATTTAATTAGTCAAAATTCGTTTAATTCATCTGACTATTTTAATTTAAAAAATAATGCAATTTAAAATTTTGTCGATTTTAAGTACAAAAAATTACAGGATTAATCAGGATTTTTACGAAGTGGTTTATTCACAAAAATTTTCTCTTTAAGTTTAACTACTTCGTTTTATTTTTTTTTCTTAAACTAAAAAAGTATAATGATAAAAATCCTATTACACCGCCGATAGCTGCAGACCAAGCACTAGTATCCACAAACTCTTTAAGAACAAAGCCCATGGTAGCAAATACGACGATGGTTACCAAAATTGGAATGTAAATTTCTTTTTTCTTAAGGTTCATAGAGTATGAGTTATGTTAATTACAAATTAAAGCAATTTAGCTTACATCAAAAAAAAATCTGGTTTAATTTCTTTGTTGCGTAAGGGATTGCAGCGGCATCCTTTTTTGCTTTTTTCTAGCAAAAAAGATATAGCGAAAAGCCCGACCCTTGCTTTTTCTGCAAGGATTACGCCCAAAAAAAAGCACGAAGAATAAATCTTCGTGCTTTTCTATTATTTAGATTCTTGGAAGCGTATTACTTCACTTCTTCGAAGTCTACGTCTTCTACGTCGTCTCCGCTTTTAGCTTCTTCGCCTTCAGCATTACCTCCAGGTTCTCCTTGTGGAGCTCCATTTTGTTGTGCTTCGGCTTGGGCTTTGTACATTTCTTCAGAAACGCTCTTCCAAGTCTCGTTCAACTTATCTAAAGCTGGCTCAATTTTCTCCAACTCTTTAGTTTCGTATGCTTTTTTCAATTCATCTAAAGCATCTTCTACAGGTTTCTTTTTATCATCAGAAAGTTTATCTCCAAACTCTTTAATTTGCTTCTCGGTTTGGAAAATCATAGCATCCGCCTCATTTAGCTTATCTACTTTTTCTTTCGTCTTTTTATCTGCTTCAGCATTAGCTTCGGCATCAGATTTCATTTTCTCGATTTCCTCTTCAGTTAATCCAGAAGAAGCTTCAATACGAATGTCTTGTTTTTTACCTGTTGCTTTGTCTTCGGCACTTACTTTAATAATTCCGTTCGCATCGATATCAAAAGTTACTTCAATTTGTGGAGTTCCTCTTTGTGCTGGTGGAATTCCGTCTAGGTGAAATTTACCAATCGTCTTATTATCGGCTGCCATAGGGCGTTCACCTTGTAACACGTGAATTTCTACAGAAGGCTGATTATCTGCCGCCGTTGAGAATACTTGAGATTTCTTAGTAGGAATCGTCGTATTGGCTTCAATTAATTTGGTGTTCACGCTTCCCATAGTTTCAATACCTAAAGAAAGTGGCGTTACATCTAATAAAAGAACGTCTTTTACATCTCCTGTTAAAACTCCTCCTTGAATTGCAGCTCCTAAAGAAACTACCTCATCTGGGTTTACTCCTTTACTTGGCTTTTTGTCAAAGAATTTTTCTACCGCTTCCTGTACTGCAGGGATTCTTGTAGAACCACCTACTAAAATTACTTCATCAATATCACTTTTAGAAATTCCGGCAGCTTTCATTGCCTTTTCACAAGGTTTGATGGTTCTTTTTACTAAATCTGAAATTAATTGCTCAAACTTAGATCTAGATAAAGGTCTTACCAAGTGCTTTGGTCCACTAGAAGTAGCGGTAACATAAGGTAAGTTAATTTCAGTCTGACTAGAAGAAGACAACTCAATCTTTGCTTTCTCTGCCGCTTCTTTTAGACGTTGTAAAGCCATAGGATCCTTACGTAAATCAATGTCTTCGTCTTTTATAAACTCTTCGGCCAACCAATCGATTACCACCTCATCTACATCATCACCACCTAAGTGTGTATCTCCATCTGTAGCTAATACTTCAAATACTCCATCTCCTAATTCTAGGATAGAAACATCGTGCGTACCACCACCAAAGTCAAATACTACAATTTTTTGGTCTTGTCCTTTTTTATCTAATCCATAAGCCAATGCTGCTGCGGTAGGCTCGTTGATAATTCTTCTTACTTTAAGGCCAGCAATTTCACCCGCTTCTTTAGTTGCTTGACGCTGAGAATCGTTGAAATATGCAGGAACGGTAATTACCGCTTCAGATACATCCTGTCCTAAATAATCTTCTGCTGTTTTCTTCATTTTTTGAAGAATCATAGCAGAAAGTTCTTGTGGCGTATACAAACGACCATCAATATCTACTCTTGGGGTATCGTTATCTCCTTTAACCACTTTATAAGCTACACGACCAGCCTCTCTAGAAGACTCAGAGAATTTATTTCCCATAAATCTTTTAATAGAAGAAATCGTTTTTTCTGGATTGGTAACCGCTTGACGCTTTGCTGGATCACCTACTTTAATCTCTCCATCTTCTACAAAAGCAATTACAGAAGGGGTTGTTCTTTTACCTTCGGCATTAGGAATTACCGTTGGCTCATTACCTTCCATTACAGAAACACAAGAGTTGGTAGTTCCTAAATCAATTCCAATTATTTTACTCATAACTATATATTTTAATTTTTTGTTTTTTAATTCGGTAAGCATAATTCAATCTCTATGCCAGCAAAAAAAATGTGACAGGTTGTCATTATACTTTTTTAAAACCTTAATATAATGACAAGCGTTGGTTTATTTAAGGTACTATCTCTATTTTCGCTTAAAGCGGAATAAAAAAGCTTGACAGCTATGGAAAGCACAATTATTTCTGCCATCTTTGTAGTTGGTAAATTTTTAAAATAGTTTTCAAATGGAGAAGAGAGAATGCATTAGTGTATTTGACATGTTAAAGATTGGGGTTGGACCTTCAAGCTCGCATACTTTAGGTCCGTGGCGTGCTGCCCAACGATGGATTGAAGAATTGAAAGTGAAAAATATTTTTAATCAAGTAAAAGAAGTTAAAGTAGACCTATATGGTTCTTTATCTCTTACGGGAGAAGGACACGCTACAGATATTGCCTCTATACTTGGCCTCTGCGGATATGACCCCGTAACGATGGATCTCTCTCAACTCGATGAAATTATTGATACCATTAATAGTTTTAAACGCTTAGAGCTGAACGGAGAAAAACAACTCGAGTTTGATCCTAATACGCAAGTGATCTTCAATAAAAACTTCTTAGATTTTCACCCCAACGGAATCAAATTTACTGCCACTTTAGAAAATGGAAATACTTCTACCGCAACCTTTTATTCTATTGGCGGTGGCTTTGTAGTGAAAGAAGAACGAAAAAATGCCAAACAAAATAATGAAGTCTTTGCTCAGTTTCCTTATTCTATAGAAAAAGGAAGCGAGTTGCTTGCATTTTGTAAACAAGAAAATAAAAATATTGCAGAAATTGTCTTAGAAAATGAGAAGTCGCTACGCAGTGAAGAAGAAATCCATAAAGGTTTAGAAGACATTTGGAAAGTGATGCTAGAATCTATGTATGAAGGTTGCCATACTAGCGGAGTCTTACCTGGCGGATTAAACGTACAGCGTAGAGCTCACGGAATGCATCAAAAACTTATAGGCGATAGAAAATACAATACTCCCCAAGAGTGGCTAGAAGTGATCCGGAATACTGAGGTAAAATTTAGAGAAATCTTAAAATGGGTAAGTTGTTACGCTATCAGCGTTAATGAAGTCAATGCTTCTCTGGGAAGAGTGGTAACGGCACCAACCAACGGAAGTGCAGGAACCGTACCCGCCGTAATGATGTATTATATGACTATAGAAAATCACGACGCTACGTTTGAGCATTTAAAAGAATTTATGCTCGTTGCAGGAGAAATAGGAAGTCTCTTTAAAAAGGGAGCTACCATCTCTGCTGCCATGGGGGGATGCCAAGCTGAAATTGGTGTTTCTTCATCTATGGCTGCTGGCGGACTCACACATCTTCTAGGTGGTTCTCCAGAACAGGTATTAATGGCGAGTGAGATTGCGATGGAGCACCATCTAGGTTTAACTTGTGATCCTATTGCGGGATTGGTACAAGTGCCCTGCATTGAGCGCAATGCGATGGGAGCCATAAAAGCGATTAATGCTGCCGAAATTGCATTAGAGAGCGATGCGAGTAAAGCTAAAGTCCCCTTAGATAAGGTGATTGAAACTATGTGGGATACTGCAAAAGACATGAACTCTAAATATAAAGAAACCTCTGAAGGTGGTTTGGCCGTACGCGTAAATATGAGCGATTGTTAAATCAAAAGACGCAGTATTCCAACATCAATATTCGTGATTTTCAAAGCTTCAAGAGAGACTAAAAGAGCAAAGATCTTTCCCATGATTAAAAAACTAATTATTGTCTTTATCTCATTAGTTGTTTTATTATTTGCCTTTATACTGCTTTCTAATATGATTGTAGTTCAAGGAGCCATAGGCAAAACTTTTTCTAAGGTTGAAGCCATAGAAAAGAATAAAGTGGGGATGGTTTTAGGAACCGCAAAGTATTTAGTGAACGGACAGATTAATTTATATTTTAAATATCGCATTGATGCTACGGTAGAACTTTTTAAAAACCATAAAATTGATTTTGTTTTAATTAGTGGAGACAACGGAAGCATCTATTACAACGAACCCCAAGATTTTAAAAAAGAACTCATTAAAAAAGGAATTCCTGAAGATAAGATTTTCTTAGATTATGCTGGCTTTAGAACTCTAGACTCTGTGGTAAGAGCAAAAGAAATTTTTGGACAAGACAGTATTACCATCATCTCTCAAAATTTTCATAATGAACGCGCTATCTATTTAGCTAATCATTTCAATATCCAAGCCATTGGCTATAACGCTCAAGATGTTTCTCAACACTATGGCTTTAAAACCAGCGTGAGAGAATATTTTGCCAGAACTAAAGCTTTTATAGATATAATTATTGGAGTAAAGCCTAAATTTTTAGGAGACAAAATTAAGATTGAATAAAAAAATCCCGAGCCAAACTCGGGATTTTTTAAATTATTTCCTTCAAATTTATACAGATTACACAGACTCTTGAATAGTATCTTCCGAAGCATCTTTTATAACTTCTTGTTGCCCTTGTTTTTTGTCTATTCTATTATTTAAACTATCCTTTTGATTGCCTAACATATCCATTAGTGGTTCTAACGAATTTATATTGACATTTACCTCTCCGTTCCCAACAGATTTTGCCAACTTCATTATTTCGCCTACGTTCATATTATCTCCTAAGACTCTAGCCAAGGCAAAGCCTTTTTCCTCATCATTTCCATAGACAATAATCTCATCTATAGCGTCTTCTTCTCCCAAGTAAGCAATTCTAACTCCGCTTTGTACAGATCCCATACGCATCAATAAATTATATTTCTTATCGTCTAAAATCTTTTCTACGACATCGCGTTCCTTTTCATAGATTTCTTGATTATTTCCGTTTAAGGGCAGCGCTAAAACCACAGCTTTTTTTATAGATTTAATTACTTTTTGATCTTTCTCTTCTAATTGAGAGTTATCACTTAGGAGTAAGCTTGCCGGTAAATCTAAGATCATAAAGTTCTTATTGTCTTGATGATCTACATAATAACTTTGCAGCGTAGGTTCATTATTACACGAAACCAAGGCTAATCCAGCTACCAACAGCATTAAAATATTTATTTTCTTTTTCATGTTTTCTCTAACTTAATTTACTTTTTCTAATTCTTCAGCACCTGGTACTTCTAGATCTTTGGCTAGTTTAGACACTTCTTTAAGGTCTATATCGCCCGTAATAGAAAGTACAACCGTCATAGGTTTACCATCATCCTCTCCCTGCATCAACATCAGCAATTCGCTTACATAGTTTTTTTGGCTTCCGGGTTTAGAATAAAACTGTACATTTTTCTTATCATCTTTAAAGCTCATCAGTTTTTCTAGAGAGCTAGAGCCTATGTAACTATTAAAGTCTTGTTTCATTTCTGCTCCAATTCCAGTATTTTCCGTAGAAATCACTTTAATATTCTTTAAGTTCTCTATAAGATTAATATACTGCTGCATCTCTGGATCATCGCTATCTAAATCTATTTCGGCTAAAAGCTTAAACATATTACTTGTGATCACCATAGCGCTTACTTCGCGCATCTTCTCATAACGCTCAAAGGATTGTGCGTTCCCAAATACGGGAGCCATCAAAATGGCCATAACTATTAGAATACTCTTTTTCATCTTTATTTATTTATTTCGTTATTATCAATTTGTTTTTTGTTTTCTGAATTTCCCTCAAATACATTAAATTCTCTTTACTATTGGCTACCGCTCCCGTGACCATATTAAATAGATCTTGTGTATTTTTCATCGCTAGCTCGTGATTTCCTTCTACCACCGTATGGCCTTTTTGAAAATCGGAGAATTGAAAAACGCTTAGTGCTAAAACCAATATCGCTGCAATGGAGCTTAGTGTAAGCAGTAATTTCTTTTTGTTTAGCTTCCGCGGAAGCGTAATCACTTTTTCTTCTTCTGCTAAAACAATCTCTTTCTCTGTCGCAAAAAACTGAAACAAAGGACGGTACTGCTCTAAACTTGGGTCTACATTGCCCGAAGAAAAATAATCTTGCAGTAATTTTTCTTCTTTCAACGTGGTTTCTGCTTCAAGGTACTTTTCTAAAAGCGACACTATCTTATGCAATTCCATAGTTGTGTTTTTTTAATATTTCTTTTCTAATTTTTTTTCTGGCTCTTGAGAGTGCCACTCTAATCGCAGTAGGATTCATTTCGGTGATTTCTACCATTTCTTCATATTCCAACTGCTCTATATCTCTTAACTGAATCAACATTTGTTCCTGTTCCGTTAAGTTTTTAATAATTTCCTTTACTTTTAAAAGCTCATCTTTTGCTTCAATTTCATTTTGTAAAGAAGTCTTCTTTCCATCTTCGTAATTGCTATGTATAATTCTTAGGTTGTTGTTCTTCTTGGCTTTTAATTGGTCAAAACAATAATTCTTGGTAATCGTCATGGCTAAAGCTTGCGGACTCCTATAATCTTCTAGCTTATCTTTCATCTTCCACAACCTAATCATCACTTCTTGCGTGGCATCTTCTGCCGCATCTTTAGAAACCAATAACCGCAAAGACAAACGATAAATTTTATCTTTTATAGGATTCACAAATTCTAAAAATAACTTTTGGTTCAATGTATTTTTATTTGGTGGTTTCTATAAGCTTGACGCTTCCATATAATATTTGTTACAAAGGAATTCGTTTTTATTAAATTGTGTTTAACTTTAGCACTCATTAATCCCATACTATGAAAAAATTAAGTTGTTTATTACTCCTAATTATTACGTCACTTTCCGTTAGCTCGTGTTTTAAAGATCTAGATGATGAAAAAATACAAGCCAGTGATCTAGAGATTCAAGATTTTATCTATAAGGTGATGCGTAAACATTATTTATATAAAGCTGAGAAACCAGTATTAGCCGATGATAGATTTTCTGATAATGCTGAACGCAATGCCTACCTCAACACTTTTATGACACCAAAAGATTTATTCAATGGCCTTCTATATAGTCAGGATCGTTTTAGCTTCTTAGTAGATAATTATAGGCAATTAGAACAGCAGTTTAATGGGATCACCAAAAATAACGGAATGGAGTTTGGGCTCGTACAAATACAATCTAGCGGTGAGGTGTTTGGCTATGTTCGCTATATACTTCCCAATACTTCTGCGGAAGCAAACATGGTAGAAAGAGGAATGATTTTTAACCGCGTAGACGATCAAATTCTTACCGCTACAAATTTTAAAAGCTTACTTTCTCCCGA
Source organism: Mesonia ostreae (assembly GCF_031845265.1). Classification (NCBI taxonomy): domain Bacteria; kingdom Pseudomonadati; phylum Bacteroidota; class Flavobacteriia; order Flavobacteriales; family Flavobacteriaceae; genus Mesonia; species Mesonia ostreae. Next base: position 21,070 of record NZ_JAVRBG010000016.1, read on the forward strand.
TAATTACAGCATTGGTTTAGCAACTTTTGAAGATGGAACCTTAACCCCGTTAGAAACCAGCATCAACCTACAAAAGCAGCAATACACAGAAAATCCTGTTTTTATAGCCAATACTTTAACGGTAGAGCAACAAAAAATAGGCTATTTGATGTATAACGGATTTAGAGATAATTTTGATGCGGAGCTGAATAACGCTTTCGCGGATTTTAACGCAGACGGTATTCAAGATTTGGTGATTGATGTAAGGTATAATGGCGGCGGAAGCATTGAAACCTGTAACGATTTAGCCAGTATGGTAACAGGGCAATTTAACGGCGAATTATTTTCTACCCAAGTATTTAACGAAAATTTTAGCGATGAAGAAGTTCTATTTAATAATAAAATAAGTACCGGCGCTAACATAAATAACCTTAACCTAAATAAAGTTTATATTTTAACCACCGGAAGTTCGGCTTCTGCTAGCGAATTATTAATTAGCACTTTAACACCTTATATAGATGTAGTGCAAGTAGGAACGACGACCGTAGGGAAATTTCAGGGTTCTAGAACTTTTTATGACTCTAACAACTTTTCTAGAAATGGAACTAATCTTAATTTAGGTCATACCTATGCCGTACAACCTTTAATTTTAAAATCGGTTAACGCCAACGGATTTACAGATTATGTAAATGGCTTAACACCTAACATAGAAGTTAGCGAAGATTTCTCTAACTTAGGAGAATTAGGAAACCCAGATGAAACTTTACTAAAAGCCGCTTTAGATGATATTTTGGGCAACGGAAGACCGTCTAGAAGAAATCAATCGTTAAATTTTAAAACTTTGGGCGAAAGTAAAATGTACAATGCTACTTATCAACGCATGTATGTGGGAAATGAATAAACCTTCAAACAAAAAATCCCGCTTTTTCTAGAAGCGGGATTTTTAATACATTGTTTTAGATGCCGATTACTCCTTTATCAATTTAAACAAATAATTTTTCTTTACAGAATTTATTTTAACCATATAAATTCCTTTAGGCAATTCTGAAACTTCTAATCGTTGCTCTTTAGATAAATTTATATACTTCTTCACTAATTTTCCTAAAGTGGAATAAATTTCAACATTATCAACCCTATTTTCACTTTCAATTTTAATAAAGTTAGTAGCTGGGTTGGGGTAAATAGCAATACGTTGTACCTCTTTCTCTCCCGCACTTAAATTTTGCTGATTAATTACTCCTACGCCATCCAAATCGAAACCACTTGAATAAAAAGGAGTTGGAAAAGGATCGTTTATAGCATTTCCTTGAGAACCATATCTTGCATAGTTAGGGTCTATACTTCCTACTACATCAATTATTTTTACGTGAGTAATACTATTTTTATCTAATAAAGGATCGTCATCAATATCATTTAAGTCGAATGGTGTACCAAATAAAGCTTTATACTTTCCTGCCAAATTATTAAGGTAAGTCGCATCTAGATTTCCAAATCCGCCAACTTGGGTTTGTGTTTGGGTTTCACTATGAGAAGGAAAACGGAAATAATTAACTCCATCTGAACTTACCTCTACGAATGCCAACTCCAAAAAAGTTTCGCTAAATGAGTTTTCAAAAACTGCAAAATCGTATCCACTCCCATTTGATATTGGCGTATGGAAGGTTAAAATTGCTTCTCCTGCGTCTCCCAAACTCACTACTGAATTTGAAACTACACCTATTGCATTGCTAGGATCTCCATAAGTTGCATAATTACTCCCTTCATGCTCAAAAGTGGGCTCTTCAATATTTACATATCCTCTTTCTATTTCTACTCCACTCGCCCAATCTACAAAAATTGAATTATCTGAAGCTATTGCCGTAGATCCTGTTTGTCCTGCTGGCGGTGCATAAGATTGACTTAATACCGTTGCAGAAGCCAGAAGAAATGCGAAAATCGATAAATTCTTTACTACCATTACTTAATAATTAATTTTAAGGTTTGTTGTGTATTTTCTTGCTGAACACGCACTAAATAAACCCCAGTGGAAAGTGTATTTACAGAAATCCCGTTATTGGTGTAGGTTGCTTTTTTAACTAACTTAGCATTTAAGTTATAAATACTAACTTCTGCTGCTTGTTGCGTAGTTAGGAATAATTTATCTACCGTTGGGTTAGGGTAGATTGCCAATTGAAGTTCTTCTTGCGTTTGTTCTACAGATAAGTCTTCGGCCTCATATTTATAAATTCCATTAGGAATTAATCCTACCGTATAACTATTTAAAAAATTTCCTGTAACATCGTATGTATGTATAATTCCATCTGTTACATAATCTAACGCATCTGCTAAATAAAAAGTATCATCTATTAAAGAAAGACCATAAGATATCTGTAAACTCTCTGTTGTGGTATCTATAAATGGAGTTGTTGATAAAGAAGTATCTATAAAATCAAATTCAAAAATATTATTATTTAGAACATAATATGCTATTCCATTTTCAACTTCTAAAAAATCTGGGTGTTCTCCTGTTGCAAAATCAAATTCTTCAATAGCGGTGTTATCCGTTAAATCTATTCTAAAAAGCTTGGCTTGTGTTTCCGTTCCTGTCCAAGCAGGCATTCCTCCACAAAGTACATATAGGTAATCATCATCCACTTCTAAAGAGTTTGGAATATCAGCCAAGGTAATTTCAGAAACACTATAATCTGTTAAGTCTATAACAGAAACTGAATTCCCGTAGCCATAACCTCCTTGATGCCCCACAAAAAGAGTGTTCCCTTTTTTAACAATCTCTTCAGGACCTTCAGCTACAGCTATATTATCTATTACCGTATAATTTTGTAAATCTATAACCGCCACATAATCATCTGTGGTATCTGTAGGATCTCCCCAGTTGGTCACATAGGCAAGTCCATTATCAAATGCTATGTAACGTGGGTTATCTATACCACTGGTAATAGTTGTTATGTGCGAAAAAGAAACTCTATCTACTACATTTATTTCGCTAGAACCATTAGAAACAATATAAGCTTCATCTCCTTCAAATCCCATTCCTTGAGCAACTTGTCCTAAATCTAATTCTGTATTTTGATTTGCAAATACATTGTTAGATAAATTATTAGAATCATCTAAAAAAGATACCGAAGCTGTATTGGTTCCAAACATACCTTCGTTTAAAATAAAAACGCCGTCATCATACGTGTTTTGTGCAAAATTATATTGCGAAATTAATCCCAATATGCATACGATTAAAAATGTGTAATTCTTTGTCATGATTTTCTTGTTTTAAAATATTAGTTGTTAAAATAAAATCCGTTAGGGATAAGTTGTACTGAATAATTATGAAGCAATTCTCCTTGAGTTGAATACGTAAAAACTTCTCCGTTTGAAGTATAATCTTTAGCATCTGCAATATAGATTACATCGTTATGAATGCTAAAGCCATATAATACCGATACATTTTGCGCTTCGGTAGAAAATAATGGAGAAGAAGGCAAACTAAAGTCAGCTATATTTAGCTGAAAAATATCTCTACCAATTACGTAATGTAACTTGTTATTGTTTTCTACTAAAAATCCTGGATGAATTTCTTCTGAAAATTCTAGTTCCTCTTCTACCGTTTGTGATGCTAAATTGATTTTAAAAAGGCTTGCATTGGTTTCCTCTCCAGTCCAATTTGCTTTTCCAGAGCATAACACATATAAAAAATCGCCTTTTACGACTAAACCATCGGGCACATCATTTACCTCTATAGAAGTCTGCAAGGAATTTGTCGCAGTATTGATCACAGAAATAGTATTACCGTAGCCCCAACCTCCTTTATGAGCCACGTAAATCTTTCCGTTTTTCTTGACTAGCTTCTCTGGTCCTTCTGCCACCTCTATTTTTTGGACCACTTCGTAATTTTCTAAATTGATAACCGCTATATAATCATCGGTAATATCTGCAGGATCTCCCCAATTGGTGACGTAAGCAAAGTTGTCATCAAAAATAATATATCGAGGATTCAAGATTCCCTCTTCCAAGGTAGTGACAGATTCCATCGTATATCGGTTTACCACTTCAATGGTGTTAGAGTTATTAATGAGTATATAGGCAAGGTCCTCATGAAACCCCATACTTTGAGCTACGTCTCCCAAGTTCCTATTATTTTCAGCAGAAAATACAGCGTTGTAAACCGTTCCCTCTTCACTTATAAAAGAAAGTGACGCATTGCTATAAGTGAAACCTCCCTCATTGAGCACAAAAAAACCATTAGTATATTCTCCTTCTGGTAAAGTAGGGTTTTCAATTGTTTCATCATCTTTAGAACAACTGCTTAGAAAGACAGCTATAAGAAGTAAAAGCCAAACATTACTATTTTTTTTCATCTTAAAAGTTTAAATTTAGATATGCATTAAAATTTCTGCCAGGCATAGGCCTGTTGAGAACGCTCGCATAAGATTCGTTCCAAAGATTTAAAAGTTGTATTCCTAGTTTATATTTTTTCTGCTTTCCCAAAGCATATTCTAGCCCCAAATTACCTATCATATAATTATCAAGAATATGTTCTGGCGCATTGTCGGTGGTGGTATATACCTCTCCATTATTCAAGTATTGGTAATACGTAGAGAAGTTTTTAAACGAATAAGAAAGTGAAGCGGTGAACTTGTGATAAGGCACGTAAATAAGTTGATTTTTTGTCGCTTGATTTTCTGAAACCGTATACGCATAGGTTCCATCTAAGGCGAACTTATGCGCTCCTATCTCTTCTTGAAAGTGAAACATCGTTTCTAGTCCGTAGATTTCTACACGCTCTGTATTTTGAGGACGCCAAACTCCGGAAACGTCCGGAACCCAACTCAGTAAATTTTCTACGGAATTATAATAGACCGTAAACTGAAACGTATTTTTCCAAAATTTAAATAGATTAGAAATTTCTCCTTGGTAAGACAATTCTGGACTAAGCTCTGTATTCCCCACTCCTTGCCAATACAAATCGTTATACGTAGGGATTCTAAAACTTTTGGAAGTGTTGATCTTTAAGTGATAAAAATCGGTAAATTGAGTGCTGATTCCTGCGGAATATAAAAAGGGATTTTCATAATCTTCGTTTAATTCCTGCCGAAGACTTACTTCATATAAAACCTTATCGCTAATTTGATGTTTAATTCCTAAAATTACCGATCCTAGGTTTCTAATTTCTTGAGAAATATCTGATCCCTCACCGTCATTCCGAGTATAATTCAATTTCCCCTGAAGCGCTATTTTTTTGGTCAATCTATAATTCAGGTTATATTTTACAAATAAACTTTCCACATTTCCGTAGGTGAAAAAATCATTATTTACATTAGGGTAATATTCGTAATCTTCTGTAATGTATGCAAGTTTGGCGCTGGAGCTAATTCGTTTATAATTCCTACCCCATTCTAATAAACTCCGCGTATTGAAATCGTAATATTTTGTAGCCAAGGCATTGGGGGTGGGCAAGGAAAAATTTCTCTTTCCGTCGTAGATATTGGAAAAAAGACGAATCTCATCAAAACGGGATAATTTAATTCCACCTGAAAGAGCGATATTCGTATTATGATAGTTTCCGTTTTTATTCTTTCTTTCGGTACCTAAATACGGATAATCGTTATCTGAGCCATTTCTTGAATAGCCTAAAGAAAAAGAAGTGTTTTTTTCTGAATAAGCAGTTTTATAATTAACTCCGTAAGTATTAAAGCTGCCGTAATTCAAGAACACTGAATTTCGAAAACCTTTATGATATTCTAATATATTTTCTAGATAAATACTTCCGCCAATCGCATTGCTACCATCTTCTACTCCGCTACCACCAGGTTTAACGACAATCTGGTCAAAGCCACGAGTATTAATGGTGTTAAAATCGGTTTGTCCCGTCGTTTGAGAATTAATGTTGATCCCATTCCAAAGCACCGCAGTTTGTGAAGCAGTCGTTCCCCTAAATGAAGGAGAAGAAACCATCCCTGCACCATTTTCTTTAAAATAAACGTTAGAATTAAAATTGAGTAGATTGGTTAACGAAGCTTGATTTCTTTTTAAAACACTATCATTAAGCACCGTATAATTTCTGGTATAAGAAGAGTCTTTTAGACGAATATCTTGTAGCAAGACTTCTCCCAAAACGTTAATCGTATCGTTTTGAGCCGCTCCTTGTAAGAAACAAAGAATACCTAAAAGAGTAAGAATAAAGTACTTCATACACGCCCGACCCTTTACCCGAAAGTCTCAGTTTTTTAATTAAAAATACTGGCAGGTCTCCTGGCTTGCGTCTTTTTGATTATCCTTCCCATTTTAAAAAAACAGTGGATTGAAGTGAATCAAAAGCATCTCTCTACAGAGACTAAGCGTACAGTTGCGGGAACAGCTTCCGAATTTAACGAAATTCCCTTTTAATAAACAGCTGATTGACTATAACTGTTTAACCAATTTGAAGACAAAAGTAAACATTTTACTCACTTTGAGCATCAGAAAATGAAATAATCTTACTTTTGTTGAAAATATTACATCTTGAAAAATACATTCTTCATTTTAAGTTTACTTATCATCGTTTCTTGCAAAGAACAAGAAAAGAAAGAAACAAAAATAAACGCTCTGCAAGGAAAAGAGGTGGCTATTGACTATGCCAACGGATTTTCTATTACCAATTATGAAGATTATAAAATTATAAAAGTGAACAGTCCCTGGCCTAAAGCCGAAGAAGAATTCACTTACGTATTGGCAGAAAAAGGAGTTGAGCTTCCAAAAGAATTGAGCTATAATCAACGCGTGACTATTCCTGTAAAGAAAATGGTGGTGACTTCCACCACACATATTCCGTCTTTAGAAAGTTTAGGTGTTGAAAATACTTTAGTTGGTTTTCCCAATACCAAATATGTTTCCTCCAAAAAGACAAGAGCCTTAATCGATGAGGGAAAAGTAAAAGAATTAGGAAAAAATGAAGCAATCAATACTGAAGTCTTACTAGATATTCAACCCGATGTAGTGATTGGATTTGCGATGGAAGGTGGTAATAAAACCTTCAATATCATCCAAAAAAGCGGCATTCCTGTGGTTTACAATGGTGATTGGATAGAAGCGAATCCTTTAGGTAAAGCAGAATGGATTAAATTCTTTGGTGCCTTTTATAACAAAGAAGACTTAGCTTCAAGTATTTTTAAAGAAATTGAAACTTCGTACAACGAAGCAAAAAAAATAGCTGCAAACGCTCAAGGGAAGCCTAGTGTTCTCTGCGGTTCTATGTACAAAGATGTATGGTATTTGCCTTATGGAGATTCTTGGCAAGCAAAATTTATTAAAGACGCCAATGCAACTTATTTGTATAAAGATACTCAAGGCAGCGGCAGTATTTCTATGGCTTTTGAGAGTGTCTTAGAAAATGCTCAAGATGCAGATTTTTGGATTGCGCCGGGGTCTTTTACTGCCTATGAAACGATGACAAATGCAAGCGAGCATTATGACAAGTTTAAGGCTTTCCAAAAGAAAGAAATTTATTCTTATGCAGGAGTTTTAGGAGAAACAGGTGGAGTTTTATATTATGAACTAGCTCCTAATAGACCAGATCTTGTATTAAAAGATTTGATTAAAATATTTCATCCAGACTTATTAACCAATTATGAAACTACGTTTTTTAAACCTCTAGATTAACTTGAAAAACCTAGCTACTTATTTTTGGGTTGGAATCCTCATTTTGATTCTTTCGGTGTTTCTAAATATTAGTTTAGGCTCGGTTGCTATTCCTTTAGACGAAGTTTTAAAATCTATTTTTCATCTGAATGTTAGCAAAGAAAGTTGGCAATATATTATTTTGGATTATCGCTTACCAAAAGCATTTACCGCTATTTTAGTAGGTTCTGGTTTAGGCTTAAGCGGATTGCTAATGCAAACATTATTTAGAAATCCGTTGGCTGGTCCTTATGTGTTAGGCTTGAGTAGCGGTGCAAGTTTGGGCGTGGCTTTGGTTATTATGGGCAGTAGTCTTTTTGGCGGAGTCGCAGCTGGATTCATGCTTTCTAAATGGACTTTGGTGATTGCCTCTAGTTTGGGAAGTTTCTTGGTTTTATTGGCAATTCTAGCCGCTTCTTTTAGAATAAAAGACACCATGGCCTTGTTAATTATTGGGTTAATGTTTGCCAGTTTAACCGCTGCGGTAGTAAGTGTACTCTCCTATTTTAGCTCGTCTCAACAACTCCAACAATATGTTTTTTGGTCGTTTGGCAGTTTAGGGGATTTGTCTTGGGTAGAAGTAGGAATTTTATTTCTTTTTTGGCTTATCGGGATTATTCTCAGCATCTTTTGCATTAAAAATCTTAACTCCCTTTTATTGGGAGAACACTACGCAAAAAGTTTAGGGACGAATTTAAAACGAAATCGCTTTTTGGTCATTTTGGCAACCAGTTTAATCGCCGGAAGCATTACAGCCTTTGCAGGTCCCATTGCATTTATAGGATTGGCCGTTCCGCACTTGGTACGTCAAATTATACCTAGCAGCAACCATTTAATTCTAGTGCCCGCTGTATTAATTGGTGGCGCCATTTTAATGCTTATTTGTGATAGCATTGCTCAAATTCCAGGAAGCGGACTTACACTTCCCATCAATGCTATTACCTCTCTAATTGGCGCACCCGTAGTCATTTGGCTCTTGGTAAGAAAAAAGAAACTCCTGTTTTAAGTATGAAAAAGCAAACCTCTACCTCCATTTTAACTACGCGTAACTTAAGTATAGGTTATGAAGATAAGTTGGTGGCAAAAAATATAAACCTCAACATTCATCCAGGAGAATTGATTGCGGTGATTGGCGTTAATGGATCGGGGAAATCTACTTTACTAAAAACCATTACCAAAGAATTAGAGCCCACTTCTGGAGAAGTATTTTTAGAAGACACTGCTTTAGAGAAAATATCAGCAAAAGAGATTTCAGAAAAAATAAGCATTGTGCTTACCGAAACTCATTTTTCAAAAAATTTAAGCGTCAAAGAACTAATTGCCTTAGGAAGGCACCCCTACACCAATTGGCTGGGCGTTTTAAGTCAACAAGATAAAGAGGCTATTTATAATGCGATTGAGTTGATAGATCTTCAGGATTTAGCAGATAGAAAGTGCAGCAGTTTAAGTGACGGACAGTTACAAAAAGTGATGCTTGCCAGAGCACTTGCGCAAGATACTCCGCTTATTATTTTAGACGAGCCCACCACTCATCTCGATTTGTACCACAAAGCCTTTGTTTTAAAACTGCTGAAAAAGCTATCTAAAACCACTCAAAAGGCCATTGTGTTTGCTACCCATGAAATCGATTTAGCCTTGCAATTGTGTGATCAGATTATACTGATAAATGATGGAAAAGTATTTCAACAAACGCCAGAAGAACTCATCAAACAAAAACACCTAGAACATCTTTTCCCCAGCGACCTTATTCAGTTTGATGCCGTAAGTAAAAGCTTCAAAATTAAAAGTTAAGTATTTTAACTTAGGAGTGCTTATATGTATATTTGAAAGATTTATTACTAGAATCTCATGCAAGAATCTCATCTTCTTATCATTGCCGGAATTTTTATTTTTCTTAGCGGAATTATATTAGGCATCTTGATAAAGCATCTAAATAGTAGCAAAAAAACGGCAGACTTAGAAAGTTTTGGTAAACAGAAAGAATTAGAGCTGAATGCTTTACAAGAGCAACAAGAAAAATCTGAAGCTTATTTTTTGACGCTTAAAGCGGAAATGCAGCAAGAAATTAAGGAAACTGGAAGAGACCGCGAGGAAATTAGAAGTGAGAAAGATTTCTTTAAAAATGAGCTTACGCGGAAAAATGTAGAGTTTGAAAATTTAAAACAACGTAACGAAGAACAGAAGAATGAAGTAGCGCAACTGCAAGAAAAATTTCAGAAAGAGTTTGAAAATTTAGCCAATAAAATCTTAGAGCAGAAATCAGAAAAGTTTACACTTCAGAATAAAGAAAATATTCAAAATATTTTACATCCGCTGCAAGAGAAAATTAAAGTCTTTGAAGAAAAAGTAGATCGAAACAGCGAAAATTCCTTAAGAAGACACGCCGAATTAGGAAAACAACTCGAATTTCTCAATGAACAAAATGTAAAAATTAGTGAAGAGGCTACAAACCTTACCAAAGCTTTAAAAGGTGATACTAAAATGCAAGGAAATTGGGGTGAAATGATTTTGGAAAGAGTCATGGAACGCAGCGGACTTCAAAAAAATAGCGAATATTTTGTACAGCAAAGCTTTACTACCCAAGATGGAAAACGAGTTATGCCCGATGTAGTGATTAAATTACCTGGAGAAAAGAAAATGATTATTGATGCCAAAGTTTCTCTCAATGCTTACGAGCGTTATATGAATGAAGACGACGAGACTCAAAAGCCGATGCATTTAAAAAATCATTTGATTTCTGTAAAGAAAAGAGTGGATGAATTAAGTAAAAAGAACTACCATCAACTTTACCAAATGGAAAGTCCAGATTTTGTATTGCTTTTTATTCCTATTGAGGCGGCATTTGCGATTGCTTCAAATAAATATCCTCAATTATACAATGATGCTTTTGATAAAAATATTATTATTGTTACACCTACCACCTTACTTGCGGTTTTAAAAACCATTGATAGTATGTGGCAAAATGAAAAGCAAAAACAAAATGCGATTGAAATTGCTACTCAGGCAGGCGCTTTGTACGATTCTTTTGCTAACTTAACCGAGGAGTTATTAAAGCTAGGAAGACAGATAGGAACCGTACAAGGCAGTTATGAGACGGCAATGAAAAAGCTTACGGGAAAAGGGAACTTGATTCGTAGAGTAGAAAAACTGAAGAAACTTGGCGCAAAAGCCAGTAAACAAATAGATCAAAAATTGGTGGGTCTTAGTAATGATGAGGATACTTAATTTATAGAAAAATGAAAAAAACACTTATTTATATATTACTCGGTATAGCGCTAGTGGCTATTATTTTTTACTCTTTTATTTACTTTGTTCCTTATAGTAAAGGTACACGAGCGGGAGAGCTTATTAAATTTAGTAATCGCGGCGTAATCGTAAAAACGTGGGAAGGTGAAATAAGTCAAGGGATTAGTGGGGCTCAAATTTTTACGTTTTCAGTATTAGATCAAGAAGAGGAAGTCATTGAGAAACTGAATACCTATCAAGGAGAATATGTAGAACTTACCTATGTAGAAAGATACGGGACTTTTATTTTTTGGGGCGATACCAAATATTTTATCACAGAAGTAGAACTTTCTAATTCACCTCATTTTAGAAGATAAATTTAAGCTTCATCCAATTTAATTAATGAACTAAAAATAGTGCGCAAGGGATTGCAGCGGCATCCTTTTTTAGATTTCTGCGAGAGCAGAAATCTAAAAAAGATATAGCGTAAAGCCCGACCCGTTAGGGATGCGCCCAAAGAAAACAATTATGAATATAGAATTTAGAAATGTTGAAGAATCTCAAATCGAGATGTGCGAATTAATGCTTCCTTCCCACTCTAATTTTAATGGAAAAATTCATGGAGGTCATATTTTGTCTCTGCTAGATCAAATTGCTTTTGCTTGCGCTTCTAAACATAGCCGTGCATATTGCGTGACCGCAAGTGTAGATACGGTAGATTTTTTAAATCCTATAGAAATTGGCGAATTGGTAACGATGAAAGCATCTGTAAATTATGTAGGAAATTCTTCTATGGTGATTGGGATTAGAGTGGAAGCAGAAGATATACAAACTGGCGTGGTAAAGCATTGTAATTCATCCTACATTACGATGGTAGCTAAAGATGATCAAGGAAATTCGGTGAAAATCCCCGGACTTATTTTAGATAATGAAAATGAAATACGACGCTTTCTAAAATGTGTAAAGCGTATGAAGATGAAGCAACATAGAACTGAAGAATTTCATGAAACCGATTTTTCATCTAAAAAGTATTTAGATGAACTGCAAAAATACCGAGTAATACTACCTTAAAGGTTAAACCTCTATAAAAATATGTATTTGCTATCGTATTTTTGGTATATTATCTAAAAATAAACTATCTATGAAAACAAAATTATTACTCTTAGTTGTAAGCATCTGTCTTTTTAGTTGCTCTCCAAACATTGTGAACACGTGGAATATTGATACTTATGAAGTGGTGAACGATAAGGGGCAAAATACTTCCGCTCAAAATATTGGAAGCATAGAATTTAAAAGAAATGGAAAAGGAACTAAAAATATAAGCTACAGTGTTTTTCAAAATGACTTTATGGACGAAAGTAATTTTAAGTACCAATTAAGTGAGGGCTATATCGTTATTAAAAATGAAGATAAAAATGCAAAAGATAAATCTGCACTTAACAAAACTTGGATTATCGTAAGCGATAAGAAGAAAAGTCAAGTTTGGAAATCTACCGATGGCGGTAAAAGTGTTCAAACTTTAAAATTGAGCAGGTAAAAACTACCGAAATATCTATGAAAACCACCTTTTAAAAAAGGTGGTTTTTTTGTTATAAGAATTTTCCGTACGAAAGAATATAAATGAGCATACACGCCCAACCCGCTACCAAAAGCAAACCTCCTAATGGTGTTACTGGTCCTAGTAGTTTTATTTTATTTCCCTTGGCGGAAGTAATACAGAGACCATATATGCTAAAACTGAAGAGAAAAGTTCCTAGTATAAATAACCAAACCATGATTACTTCTACTGTATTTACCAAAGGAAATTGAACTCCTACGATTAAAAGTACAAGGGCGTGGTACATTTGGTATTTGACTCCGGTTTCAAAACTAACTAATTGTTCCTGATTGAAGATTTTCTTGAGTGCGTGCGCTCCAAAAGCACCAAATATAATCGCCAAGCCGCCGTATAAGGCAGCAAAAATTAAGGTTAATTCTTTTATCATAGATTTATTTTGAAGTATTAAATTGGTGTGGTTGATATTGCAAAGATAAAAACTAAAGCTTGGCTTCTAGCATAAATCATCCTTTTGAATTCTATCTAAACCGAGCTCAGCATTCCTTTCTTATTTTTAATATATATCGCCTTAAAAAGCGATAATCGAAATTATCGTTTAATTAGACGATAATTGTATATATCGTTTTAAATACCGATATTTGAATATGACAAGTATAATCACAGGAGATATTGTGGCTTCTAGAAGCAAGCACAGTCCAGACGAATACCTAAATAAGCTGCGTTATGCCTTAGAAATCATTCAGCCGCAAAAATCCCTTTGGGAGATTTTTAGAGGAGATAGCTTTCAGGTAGAAATTGAGAACCCCTTACAAGCTTTTTGGAGTACGATCTATATAAAAGCGGTAATCAAGACGATTAAAAATTTGGATGTACGAATGGCCATTGGGATGGGTGATAAAACCTATGAAGCTCCCCAAATAACCGAATCTAACGGCTCTGCTTTTATACGATCTGGAGAAATCTTCGAAAATTTAAAGAAAGAGAAGACCAATCTCGCCATAAAAACAGGAAAAGAGTTTTTAGATAAAGAATTAAATACTTATTTTCAATTGACCTTAATTGCGATGGATTATTGGACAGTCAACTCGGCGGAAGTAATTCAACTCACGATGGAAAATCCTAAGCATAGCCAAAAGGAACTAGGTCTTCTTATCGGAATTAAACAAAATACGGTAAGCGAGCGTCAAAAGAGAGCTTTTTGGGAGGAGCTTCAAGCTTTTAATGAAGTGTTTTCTCATAAAATAAAATCTATACTATAATATGCTACTGGCACTGCAACTTTTATTCGCGCATTTTTTGGGAGATTTTCTTTTTCAGCCTTACAGTTGGGTAAAAGATAAAGAGCGTAGAAAGTTAGCTTCGCCAAAACTGTATTTCCATATCCTGGTTCATATAGGTTTAAGCTATTTATTTATGTGGGATTTTAGCTTGTGGTATATTCCACTTATTGTTGGTGGAACTCATCTTATCATAGATGCTGGAAAATTAAGTTTACAAAACGACAGGAATAAGCGGTCATTATTTTTTATAGATCAGGTTTTACACCTCATCGTCATCTTTGTGATTGCATTTGCTCGAAAAGGAAATTTACAATTGATAAATATTCCTAAAGAACTCTGGCTCTATCTCTTAGGAGCATTTTTGGTGACCAATCCCGCTTCCATAAGTATAAAAACACTTATCTCTGTCTATACTCCAAAAACGGAAATAGGCGAAGATGATTCGCTCAACAATGCAGGGAAATATATTGGTATTTTAGAACGCTTATTGGTGTACGTTTTTATTATTACACAACATTGGGAAGGCGTAGGCTTTTTAATTGCTGCTAAATCTATCTTCCGCTTTAGCGATCTCACTCAATCTAAAGACCGAAAGCTTACCGAGTATATTCTTATAGGTACTTTACTGAGTTTTGGAATTGCTATTGGAGTAGCGCTTATGGTAAACGTTTTGCGTTTCGCGGTATAAAACGCCAAAATCCCAGATATATACTGGGATCTCACGCTTTTTAACTTATCCAGAAGACTAAAATCTTAAGCTACGGAAAATTTCATCTATACTAAATCTACTCAAAAGAGAAGGATTTTAAAGACTTAATCCTTCAACTGGATTGGTTTAATTGTTCTCTTCTCTTACAAATTCTCCTGCAAGAGTGAAATATAAATCAAGACCATTAGATAAGTCGATTTCATACTCTGTACTTTCCGTATCAATTCCAATCATTTGTAAATCTGCATAATTCTGAATTACATAATTAGCTATAGACTCGGGTACAATTCCTTGCGGAAGTTCTTGGGTTTGTCCATCTACATCTAACCAATTTCCTTCCGAAGAAAAATCAACTTCGAAACCGTTAGATAGATTTACTTCATATAAAGTTCCGTCGGGTTCTACTTGGTTGTTTTTCTCTACTCTTGTGTAGGTTGTATTTGGAAAATAAGTGGTCACAAATGTTTTTGCTGAAGCAGGAAGCTCTTCAGCTTGAATAACTTGATCGCTGTTAGAGTTTTCATCATCATTACTACAGGAAATTAAAGTGAGCACACTCAAACTTAAAAAGGCTACGGGTTTTAGAAATTTTTTCATCAGTATATGTTTTAGAATTTAAGTAAAACTAAACAGGGAATCTGGAAACATGTTGGAAGAGATAATTAATTTTCATAATACAAAAGAGGCTGTCTAAAAAGATTTGAATACTGTTATTCTGAAACTGCCCGTACTATTCAGGCGGATTTATTTCAGAATCTCATCATATTGATTCGCAAATCAGTATGAGAACCTGAATCAAGCCCGCCTGATTGAATTCACTTCGGGCAGGTTCAGAATGACAGAAATAGACTTTTTAGACAGCCTCTTAAATCTATAATTTATTTTTCTTAACTCGTTAAGTACATTTTTCTACGAGCGTATAAGTCGTAAAACTCATCATCTCTTAGGCTATCGATAAATAAAATACTTTCTCCTGTACTTTTCATTTCAGGACCTAATTGTTTATTTACATTGTGAAATTTATCAAATGAGAAGACTGGTTGTTTAATGGCATATCCTTTCAATTGCGGATTAAAGTCAAAATCGGTTACTTTATTTTCACCTAACATCACTTTGGTCGCATAATTTACATACGGTTCTCCATAAGCTTTTGCGATAAAAGGTACCGTTCTAGAAGCTCTAGGATTAGCTTCAATAATAAATACTTTATCATCTTTAATTGCAAACTGAATATTAATCAATCCCACTGTTTTTAATGCTAATGCAATTTTATGGGTATGATCTTTTATCTGCTGAAGTACTAAATCTCCCAAATTAAAAGGAGGTAATAGAGCATTGGAGTCTCCAGAGTGAATTCCGCAAGGTTCAATATGTTCCATAATTCCTATGATGTACACATTTTCTCCGTCACAAATCGCATCCGCTTCTGCTTCTATAGCTCCGTCTAAATAGTGGTCTAATAAAAGTTTATTATTTGGAATGCTACGTAATAAGTCTACTACGTGCGTTTCTAACTGTTGTTTGTTAATGACAATTTTCATTCCTTGTCCTCCTAAAACATAAGACGGACGTACTAAAATAGGGAAATCCAATTCATCGGCTAGTGCCAAGGCTTGATCTGCATTTTCGGCAGTTCCAAACTCTGGGTAAGGAATATTGTTTTCTTGCAATAAGGTGGAAAAACTTCCTCTGTCTTCAGCTAAATCTAAGGCTTCATAGCTGGTTCCCATAATTTTTATTCCGTAGCGATCTAATTTTTCAGCTAACTTTAAGGCGGTTTGCCCACCTAACTGAACAATTACACCTTCTGGCTTTTCGTGACGAATTATATCGTAAATATGTTCCCAGAATACAGGTTCAAAATAAAGCTTATCGGCAATATCAAAATCGGTTGAAACGGTCTCAGGATTACAGTTAATCATGATGGTTTCGTAGCCACATTCCGCGGCAGCGAGAACACCGTGTACACAACAGTAATCAAACTCGATTCCTTGTCCAATTCGGTTAGGACCAGAACCTAGAACGATGATTTTTTTCTTGTCGCTTACTTCACTTTCGTTATCGGTATATTTTGTTCCATCGGGACGCTCTACTTGATTCTCGAACGTAGAATAATAATATGGAGTCTGCGCTTTAAACTCGGCCGCACACGTATCTACCAATTTATAAACGCGGTTAATGTTAAGTTCATCACGTTTATTATACACTTCACTCTCTAGACAACCTAACATATAAGCCACTTGACGATCTGCAAAACCTTTTTGTTTTGCTTCCAATAGCAAATCTTTATCTAGATTGTCAATAGTGTAGTTAGATATTTCTCTTTCTAGAGATAATAATTCTTCATATTGCTTTAAGAACCACATATCTATCTTGGTAATCTCGTGGATTCTACTTAGAGGAATTCCTAACTGTATTGCATCATAAATCACAAATACGCGATCCCAGCTGGCATAGGTTAATTTCTGAATAATTTGATCGTAATCTTTATAACCTTTACCATCGGCTCCCAAGCCATTACGCTTAATCTCTAAAGATTGTGTTGCTTTTTGCAAGGCTTCTTGAAATGAACGGCCAATCCCCATTACTTCTCCAACAGATTTCATTTGGAGACCTAAAGTTCTATCTGAGCCTTCAAATTTATCAAAATTCCATCGGGGTATTTTAACAATCACATAATCTAAAGCGGGCTCAAATAAAGCCGAAGTAGATTTAGTAATTTGATTTTCTAATTCGTCTAGATTGTACCCAATGGCTAGTTTTGCAGCAATTTTTGCAATAGGATATCCTGTTGCTTTAGACGCTAAGGCGGAAGAACGAGAAACACGCGGATTAATTTCAATCGCGATAATGTCTTCATTTTCATCTGGACTCACGGCAAACTGCACGTTACAACCTCCAGCGAAATCACCAATACTACGCATCATTTTGATGGCCATATCTCGCATTCTCTGAAAGGTCTCATCACTTAGAGTCATAGCAGGCGCCACGGTAATTGAATCTCCCGTATGAATCCCCATAGGATCCATATTCTCAATGGTACAAATAATAACTACATTATCATTTTTATCGCGAAGTAATTCTAACTCATACTCTTTCCAGCCAATTAGGGCTTTATCAATCATCACTTCGTGAATAGGAGAAATTTCTAAGCCTCTACTGAGTAAATCATCATAATCTTCCTCTTTATGAACAATACTTGCTCCTGCTCCTCCCAAGGTATATGAAGCTCTAATTACCAATGGAAAACCAAATTCTTGAGCGATTTCTTTTCCTTTAAGGAAAGAAGTTGCTGTAGCTTGAGGAGCCATTCCTACCCCAATCTTTAGCATAAGCTCTCTAAACTGTTCGCGGTCTTCTGTTATATTAATAGCATTTATATCTACCCCAATAAGCTTCACTCCAAAATCTTCCCAAATTCCTTTTTCATCCGCTTCAATACAAAGGTTGAGTGCTGTTTGTCCTCCCATGGTTGGTAGTACAGCATCAATTTGTGGGTGTTCTTTTAAAATCTCTATAAGCGACTTTGTGGTTAAAGGCTTTAAATATACATGATCGGCCATGGTTGGGTCGGTCATTATAGTTGCGGGATTGGAGTTAATGAGAATAGTTTCTATTCCATCTTCTCTTAAAGAACGTAAAGCTTGTGTTCCTGCGTAATCAAATTCGCAGGCTTGTCCTATAACGATTGGTCCAGAACCAATAATTAAGATACTTTTGAGGTTGTTATTTTTAGGCATTACAATGGCTTAATTTTATGACACTTATAAAAAATACAGTAATTTTTGGGTATAAAAAAAGGCGTTACGCAATGGCAACACCTTTATATTTAACAACTAATAAAAAACATTAGTGTTTATGTCTATTTTCTGAAGATACAGAAAGTTTCTTTCTACCTTTAGCTCTTCTTCTAGAAAGCACTTTACGACCATTTACACTTGCCATACGCTCTCTAAAACCGTGCTTGTTTTTTCTTTTTCTCTTCGAGGGTTGAAACGTTCTTTTCATCTTAAAATATCTTTAATCTTCGTTGAATATCTTATTTATAATTACCAAAGCAGTTCTGCTTTTTAAACTGCGGGCAAATATACAACAAGTTTTTAGTCTCACAAATCTAACTTAAAAATAATTTTTAATTTTTTTAAGTGTTAAAAAATATGTGAAAAGAATCCATATGGCATTCTAATATCTAAAACTATGTTAAGCTTTTTTAAAATTGATGCTCATTAAAATTTAACCCCTTAAATTAGATTTAAATTTAAAAAAGTCAACCATGAAAAAAACAAGTTTAATCTTATCGGCTATCGCTTTAGTTTTTGCAACCTCTTGTAACAATGATACTAAGAAGGAAGAAAAAAAGACAGAAACCGAGATGAGCTCTACAGAAGATAATGCTCAACAAGATCAAAAGATCACATTGACCAAACTAGAAGGTTCGCCAGAGTTTGCTAATTCTGGTCTAAAACTGAAATCTCCTACCGATACTAAACAGTCTAAAAAGGAGATAGAATTTGATTTTGAAGTATCAAATTATGAATTAGGCGCACAAACTGAACCAGAGCAACCTAATATGTTAGCTTCCTCAGATAAAGGGCAACACATCCACTTTATCTTAGACAATGAGCCTTATTCTGCTCACTATGAATCTAAGTTTTCTAAAACTTTAGAACAAGGAGATCACGTAATGATTGCGTTCTTATCTAGATCATATCATGAAGCGGTAAAGAATGAAAACTCTTATGTAGTGAAAAAATTCTCTGTAGGAGAACCTACTCAAGATCAAATGATGGAGGTAGATTTTGAAGCGCCACATATGTTTTACAGTAGACCAAAAGGAACTTATAAAGGAGTGGACACGAAAAAAGTAATGTTAGATTTCTTTTTAGTAAATACAGATCTTGCCACAGATGCTAATAAAGTAAGAGCTACAATTAATGGAGAAGAATTTATGATAGACGATTGGGTACCTTACGTTATGGAAGGTTTACCTATGGGAGAAAACACGGTAGAACTAGAATTATTAGATGCAGATGGTAATCTTATTGATGGTCCATATAACAAAAGCACTAGAACTTTTATGCTAGAGAAGTAAAAATTTACATCTTTTTTACATTTTTATAAAGGCTACATATTATTTGTAGCCTTTTTTATTAAAAAATTATTACATTTATACCATACCAATTTTAATTATCGCGTATGCAACCAGACGGACTCATTGCAGAGTTACAAAACAAAAATCCTAAGGCTTTCGAACGTATTTATGAACGTTATTCAGAAAGTTTATTTGGGGTTATTTATACTATTGTGAGGGATCAACGTATTGCAGAAGAAGTTTTGCAAGATTCTTTTATAAAGATCTGGGATAACGCAGAGGCTTATAATTCATCCAAAGGTAGATTTTTTACGTGGGCACTTAACATCGCAAGAAATACTGCTATAGATAAAACAAGATCTAAGGCCTTTAAAAACAGTAAGAAAAACTTAACCGCCGACTTTTTCGTAGATATATTAGAAGACAAGAGCAGTTTCTCCAATCGGGTAGATGCCATAGGAATTAAAAAATACATTAAAGCTCTAAAGCCTTATTGCGAACAAATTATTGAGCTTCTCTACTTTAAAGGGTTTACGCAAGCAGAAACCGCCAAGGAGCTAGACACCCCTTTAGGAACTATTAAAATAAGAAGCAGAAACTGCATTCAATCACTTAGAGATATTTTGGTAAAGTAATGAATATACAAGAATACATATCGTCAGGCGTTTTGGAACTCTATATATGCGGTGCTTTAACCGAAGAAGAATCTAAGGAAGTAAGTACAGAGCTAAAAAAGTATCCAGAAATTGAGAAAGAAGTAGAACAAATTGAAAATTCGCTACTTCAACTCTCCTCTGCCGTGGCGCCTTATGACCCTGTAAAAATGTACGCAATTATAAAAAATAAGCTGCATTTAGAAGACAACCCAAAAACAATTCCGATTCATCGAAAGAAAAAGAAATCAAATATTGTACTTTATTTAGGTTGGGCAGCCAGTATTGCTTTACTTATAGGACTTTTCTCCGTGTTAAATGATCGCAATCAATTGCGAGAAAATTTAAACGTGGTTAATGCCCAAAAAGCGCAGATGGAACAACAAATTGATGATGCAAACGCTTCCGCGGAAAAGAAAGAAGAATTACTCAGCATATTTAGAGATAAGAATATACTAACCGTTCCGCTTGAAGGACAAAAGGTTGCACCTGAAGCTTACGCAGCTGTGCATTGGGATAAAGCTACTAATAAAGTGTATATAGATGCTAAGAATTTACCCACGCCGCCAGAAGATAAAGAATACCAAGTTTGGTCTTTAACTTTAGAGCCTTTAACGCCTACCAGTATTGGAATGTTATCTAGCTTTACGGAAGATGAAAATAAGATTTTTATGTTAGATAATACCAACTCTTCTCAAGCCTTCGGGATTACTTTAGAGCCTAAAGGCGGAAGCAAAACTCCTACGATGGAGCAATTGTACACTTTAGGAATGGTTAAAAATAGCTGATTTTAAAACCTCGATGCTTTCTAAAAGTACACACATCAAAAAGCCCTTCAATTTCTTGAAGGGCTTTTCTAAACTAACTAAAAACTCAAAAACCTAAAGTGATTCTCATAGCAATTTTTAAAAACTTGATTTTCCAGTTTTAAAAGCTCACTTTCCAATACTTACGAAAAATAAAACGATTTGGTTTTTAAAATCGATAAATTTTTATCTTTACACCAAAAAACTGCATGAACCCTTCTGCTTCTGGCTGGATTAAAAAATACCTTCGCTATTTAGATAAAGAACAAGGGCATTTTAGCTTTTCTGAAACTACATTTTACCAACAGCTTAGAGCTAGTGGTTTTATTTATGCCAATAGTATTAAAACGGTATCGCCTTTACAAAAGACAGATTTAAAATACACCACAGAGGAGTTGACAAAAATCAATATGTTCGACGCGTTGGTGTATATTCATAGCTCAAAACATCCAGAATTACCTTTAGAAAAAGCAGTCGATGAAATTGTATTGTTTTACACTCAAATACAGAAAAAAAGCGCCTCTCCTTTTACTTTTTTAAAGCTTAAAATTTCTCCTGAAGAAAAACTAGAGAAAATATTACAGGAAAGAATACAGATTAACAATTCTATTATCAAGAAGAATTTTAGTCATCTTATTACCAATGCGCTACTTTTTATTGATGTGTTGGCTTTTCAGGAATTTCTTAGAAAAAAAGAAGACATTCATATCTACTTGCAAGAGTTTGAAAATATGGTTGCTGGTGTAGTGTACCAATCTTTTAAAGCAAAAAAAGAAAGAACCAAATATGACGAGTTGATATTACAAATGCTTAAAAGCTCTTTTAGGTTTCATAAATTAGATCTTGATAAAGAATATCATTACGATCCCCAACTTATCAATGATCTTTTAGAAAAATATTATTTAATAGATTTAGCTTGTGTCACAGTTTATAATGATGAAAAGATTGAAAAGGAAGAAGCAGAATTTATCAAAAAACTAGGAATTCAGTTAGGTTTAGAAGGTAATAGTGTAGATATTTCTCTTGTAGAAATGCGATCTTTCTTTACGGAATTTAAAAATCAGATTACCTACTTTCAAAGCTCTAATGCGCTTAATAACCTGTATAAAAACTCTAATCGTATGGTAAAACTGTTGGTCCTGAGAAATAAAAACCGACTTATTAGAGAATTGCTTGAGAGTAAAGAATTGGTGGTTTTACTTTCTAAATCTACCCACAAAAACTTAACGGAAGAAGAACGCGTGAAAGTAAAAAACCAATTGTTAGATATTTGCAAATCTATTCCTTCGTTGGCTATATTTATCATGCCTGGAGGAAGTGTGCTCTTACCTATACTTATTAAGTTTATTCCGCAATTATTGCCCTCAGCATTTAATGAAAACAATTTAGAAGAATAATGCTATTATTGCGCTAACCATTCTTTAAAATCTTTTACGCGCTCTCTACTTACAATCACCTCATGCGCTTTAAAATTTTTTAACTTCAGCTTTACGCGACTATTGGTATAACTTAGCATATCTTCAATGGCATTAATGCGCACTACATATTTTCTACTGATTCTATAAAAATAATCGGGGTCTAAGTCTTCCTCCAAACTTTCTATCGTTTGGTCTATCAAGTAATTTCTACCTGCTAAGGTTTGCAAATACGTGCCTTTATTTTCACTGTAAAAACAAGAAATATCCTCAACTGGAAACATTTTTAAATGCTGTCCCACTTTAGTCACAAATCTTTTTTTAAAGACCTTCGCTTGCTGCTGAGTTAAGATATTTTTTAATTCCGTTAAGGGTAAATGCGCAGAATTTTGTTGTTTGTATTTTCGTTTAAACTTCTCAAAAGCCCGCATTAATTCTTCTTGATCTATGGGCTTTAATAAATAATCTACGCTATTTAATTTAAAGGCTCTTAAGGCATATTCATCGTAGGCGGTTGTAAAAATAATCGCGCTATCTACCTTAACCTCTTCAAAGATCTCGAAAGAAAGTCCGTCGTTTAATTGAATATCTAAAAAGATAAGATCGGGATGCGGATTCTCTAACAACCAAGCAATAGATTCGTTTACGGCGTGCAAAACCGTATTTGTCTCCACTCCCATTTTGCTTAACATACGCTGCAATCTTCTTGCGGAAGGCTTTTCGTCTTCAATAATAATTACATTCATAAGTTTGCTAATTTATTCCCAGCGTTGTTGCGTTACTTCTTCCTCTTCCTGCATATATTGCTCAATTTTCTTCTTTTCCCCATTTTTATTAAAAAAGGGATTAATTCTAAAAGCACTTGCCGCATTAAAAGCTAATCCTACGCCCCAACCTGCCGCTGGCCATAAAAACCAAGGATATTCATAGAAACCATCTTTAAAATTTAAAAAAGCTAAAAAACCTATGATTACGATATAAGTGATTAAATGTATATAAAAGGCTTTTATCTCTTTTACACGCTCTTTTGCTTCGTAGTAACGCATTTCTTTATCTGTTTCCATTTTGAGTAAGTTGTTAGTTGTTAGTCATTAATTATTAAAATCATCTTCTTCCATCAACTGTTTTATTTTTCGTTGCTCCCAGTCTTTTCCGAAAAACGGATTGTGATCAAAAGCTTCTATATAATGAAAAAATAAGCCTATCCCCCAACCTATGGCGGCAAATAAAAACCACGGCGTTCCCAAACCATTACTCATCCAATTTACAAAGAACAAAAAAGGAATAACAATACAATATGCCGTTAAGTTTCCGAAGAAAGCTTTTTCTGCTTTTACCCGTTCTTGCGCGCGTTCTAATTTTTCTCGTTTGGTCATGTCTTCATCTGTTTTAATAGATTCTTTTATAATGCTGATTTGCTTAGTCAACATAGGAAGCTTTACTGTGAAAGTGGTTTTGTCTTGTTGTATAAGCATCTTTCGGGAAGTTAATAAAGCATAACGTTGCTGAATATTTTGCAACCCAAAACCTGAGCTTTTCCCTAATATGTTTTTCTTCCGCAGATTATTTTTTATGACTAAAAATTCTTTTTCTTCGGTAATTACTATTTCTAAAGGCTGGTTGGGTGAAACTACATTGTGTTTTACCGCATTCTCTAGAAGCAATTGTAACGATAACGGAACAATTTTAGCTTCTGGTTGTAAGAGGTTATCTGGAATATGAAATTGTATACTGTCTTCAAAACGCATTTTTAGCAAACCTATATAACGCTTAGCAAATTGTAGCTCTTCTTCTACTGCGACCAATTCTTTATTTTTTTGTTCCAACACATAACGGTAGACTTTAGAAAGTGAAGTGGTAAAATCTTGCGCCGCATTGGGGTTTTCTTCAATAAGAGAGGTAAGTACATTAAGACTATTGAATAAAAAATGCGGATCTAACTGATTTTTTAACGCATCAAATTTAGCCGATGCCGTTCCGGCAATTAATTTTTGTTCGGTTACTCTGTTCTCTTGTATCACTTTATAAAAATAAGCAGCGTGTAGAAACAAACTAACAATTACCGATAATAGGAACGGAAACAAATACCTACTAGGAGTTTCATTTTGGAGAAATTCAGAAAAGAGCATACTTTGCTCAATCCATACTAAATGAATTATCCTGCAAATTCCAAAAGCAAATAAACTTACAAAAGTAGACCCCACCACTCCTATAATAAATCGCTTTTTACTCTCGCTGTGCCAATCGTATTTTTTCTCCAACCATACAAAATATACAAAATTGAAAAGTGTAATCACAAAGCAGTAAAGAAATTGAATCCCTATTTTCTTACCGTCAAACCAGATGGTATAATCCAAGCCTGCAAAGAAAAACTCTAATAATAGGATGATTAAAGTCACTCCTATAGAGATTCTAAACAATATTTTAAGATGTCTTGGGCTCATGAAATTATCAATTACACAACAAATATCTTCTAAAAGTAGGTATTCGGAAAAAAGAAAATACTCAATTGTAAGATTTAAGGTACGAATTGTAATTCTTTTTTTTTTGGATTTTGTTGTGCAAAACACGCATCTTTGTAACTTCAAAAAAAGCAATACCTATCCAATACTTCCAGAAAAAATACCTTTCTACCCTCTCGCTTTTGTTCATTTATGTGATACATCTACTCTTTATATATCACATAATTACGGAAGAAAAAAACCTCTTGTACGCCAGTGTGTTTACTTCGGCTATTTTGGTTTTGGTTTCCATTGGCTACTTGTATCTCTTTCAAAAAGATAGAAAACTAAAATTAGGGGCTTGGTATCTCATAATTGCGGTAATACTTGGTGCTTTAGCCACGACCTATCTATATATTGGGTTAGGCATAAGCGCTGTGATCAGTTCGGCTTTGGTTGGTGTTTTGGGTGGATTTGTGCCTAAAAATTTTCCTTTTCCGCATAAAGGTCAGTCTATTCGTATGGCCATTTACTGCGGTTCTTTTATAGGAATGGGTCAGGCATTTCTAGAACATCATTATCTTTTTATAGCTTTCGCCGGATTAGTAAGCGGAATCTATTTTTGCATTTCAACAAATCAATTAAAAGGTTTTGGCGGAAAGTTGGGGACTTTAGCTTTTGTGGGCGTTGCCGTCTCGTATTTTTTAACCTATATTTTCTTTACCTAATGGAAATCGCAATATATCTTCTTTTCGGAATTTTAGGTGCGGTAATTCCCTATGGTCTTACCAGAGAATTAGCGGTAGAACCTGTAAAAGCTTCGGCTTTACCGAGTTTAATTTTAGCATTAGGATTTTATTTCTTTCCGCAAATAGTATCAGAAAATCTCAACTTTCATATTCCCGTGATCTTTTTTGGTGCCTCTTTTGTTGGCATGGTAAGTAAGAAAATTCTTCCGTATTACTTAGAAGTTGCTTTAGCGGGGATTCTTTTTAGTATGCTTTACCTCAACGCCAGTAGTTTTTTTAATGGTTATGGTGGTGGTTTAGGAACGCCTGCCTGCATTTCGGTATTAAGTATATACGGACTCAAGAAAGTAAAAACTTTGGTTAGGTTTTTTTCCGTAAAGAAAAATTCAGATGCCAAAAACTAAGATTACACATTCTACCTCATTCTCTCTTACATAAAACTGGAAACCTATAGGGTACGTTTAAAAATTTTCTTTTTAACGATATTTTCTATTTAACTTGTAACAATTCAGAAATAAAACTACTAATAATTTGTAATTGGGATTAGTGAAAAAAGAAACCGAACATACATTTGTTAAGTTACTAGAGGAACACCAAAATATTGTGCATAAAATTTGCCGCATGTATACGTATGACAAAGCTTCGCACCACGATCTTTTTCAAGAAATCACTATTCAGCTTTGGAAAGCTTTTCCCAAATTTAGAGGAGACTCCAAGTTTAGTACTTGGATGTATAGAGTAGCTTTAAACACAGCAATTACGCTATATAGAAAGTCGAAGCGAAAACCTCATACGCAAGATATAGAGCAGTTTAACTTTAAGATTAAAGCAGAGGAATATGACGACACCACAGAGCAGCAGTTAAAAATTATGTATGCTGCCATTAGAGAATTAAACGATATAGATAAAGCATTAGTGTTTCTTTATTTAGAAGGAAAAAATTATAGCGATATTTCAGAAACTTTAGGTATTACAGAGGTTAATGCGCGAGTGAAGATGAACAGAGTTAAGAAAAAACTGAAGAATATTTTAAGTGCTTAGATTATGGACGGATTAGATTTATTAAAGAAAGATTGGAAAAATCAGGAAGAAAACCTTCCGCACTTTGAGGCAGAACAACTGTATAAAATGCTACATAAAAAGTCTTCTTCTGTAGTGAAATGGATTTTTATTATTAGCCTTATCGAGTTAAGTTTTGGGATACTTCTAAATGTCTTTTTTATGGACAAGCAATTTTGGAATGAAGTGGACAGTATTCACTTAAAGACCGCCACAATTGTTATTTACATTATTAGTTATTTAATTACGATTGCATTTGTCGTATTTTTTTATAAAAGATACCGAAGTATTTCTGTAGCAGATTCTTCTTACTTGCTCATGAGAAACATCTTAAAAACTAGAAAAGTAGTAAAATACTACATTCTTTTTGTTCTAATTTCTTCTGGGATCACCATGATGCTATTTTACATTTATACACTTTTATACACGCCTGAAATTTCAAAAAATCTAGAGGAAATAGGTTGGATTAGTATTATTGGGATTGGATTTATAGCAATAATTCTATTTTTATTGTTTTTATGGGGAGTTTACACCTTACTTTACGGAATTTTACTTAAAAAACTACTTCGCAATTACACCCAACTAAAAAACTTAGACTTCTAAATTTGTGATGCTTAAACATTTCTTTTAGACTATTTTAACAAAACTTATAGTTAGATTTGAAAGCATTTTATAACTAACCATAACCTTACTATATGTTGAAGCATTTAATTGTTTTTGCCTGTACCCTTTTTGTCTTTACCTATTCTACAATCTCTATGGCTCAAAAAATTTCTAATGAAGAAATTGAGAGCAGAATAGCTAACTATAAAGAACTTATACGTGGGCCTTACAAAAAGATAGAATGGTTTTGTGACGATGGCACCACTAGAGATTCTAAAGATCCTTGCCCCGATAAAATTGGCGGAATACAACACGCCAGCTATAAAACTGAAATAGAAGAACTTCATAAAAAGAATCACCTTTTCTTTGCAGATATCTTAGCATATACAGATAAGAATGATTTTTGGGATGCTTCGCAAGATCAGTCTAGATTAAAACAATACATGCTTAATAAATACCTCAACCGGGTAGATGATGGTTGGATTATGCGTAGAGCTCAGTTTTACAGAGGTTCTGTACAATCTGAAGATGAACAAGAATGGGGAAAAGACTTTTACAATTGGCTTTTAACCAGTGATTCTAGGTTGCAGGAAAACTTTTTGCTCATTAAGCAATCTCTTTTAGAAATTCCTCATAATGAAGACACTCCTTATGCGCAAATTATGAGAACGCTAAGTAAGACGATTGCCGATGAGAATCCTAAGTTTATGGATATTCGTACCAAAATACACGGCCAACCTACAGAATCTGATATTCAATTGGTAGAAGATTTTTCTAAAAAACACCAAAAAGAGTTAGATGAAAATGTTATGAATGAGTTGGATTCACTAACTATAGCGATGAAAACTTTCTACGCGCCTGTTAACTTATCTAGTTTTAATAAAGATGCAATGGTTTTGCCAAATGAACATTACATAAGAATACAATTAGAAAAATTTGCCGCTACCTCCATAGATTCTTTATCGCCTATTGAATTGATAGAAGACACTTCTAGTTTAATGTGCGATATTAGAACGCAAATTTATACCGTTAAAAGCCCGTCAGATCGTTTACAAATGTTAGATGTTTTAATTGATTTAGAAGCCATTGTTTTTAAGAATTCATCTAAATGGCAACCAAAAACATTACAAGATCAAATTTACAAAGTATATACTTTGGCGCAAGCTGCAGCAAGCGCGGGATATATTGAGTGGTGGGAATGGAACCAAATAGAAAATCAACTTCAGTTAAACACTATTAAAAACACCAATTTGGAAGAATTAGCAACTGTAGAAAATGCTGCAAGACGCCAAGTAGAATGGAGCGCTTCGCTAATTAATGCCATTTATGAAGATGACATCACCATATACGCAGGTTTTGAACCTAAAATTATTGGATTTATAGACAATGCCGTACGCTCTTCTATCGCTTTAAAACTAGGAGAAACCGTAAGTGAATTGAGCGATTTTATAAAAAAAGAAGCTAAGCTTTCTAATACCTTACTCAATCTTAAAAACCCCAATGATGCTAGAGGACTTAATCCTGGATACGCTAGGGGTAAGTTAATTATCGTAGAAAATGAAGATGTAGAGATAAACCCGAATAATATTTATATTTTCCAAAAACCGCCTGCAGATTTAAAACCCGTTGCCGGAATTGCTACCGTAGCAGAAGGAAACTTAGTATCTCACGTTCAACTTCTAGCGCGTAATTTAGGTATTCCCAACAGCGTTATTTCTGCTGAAAATTTTAAGGACTTTAAAAAATATGATGAGAAAGAAGTATTTTATGCCGTTTCTCCAAAAGGTACCATAGTTTTTAAAGAAGCTACTGCTATGAGCAAGGAAGAAAAAGATCTTTTTGAAGAAAAATCTTCTAATAAGAAAGAATCTAAAATTGCGGTTCCTATAGATAAAATTAAGTTACAGAAAAACGATTTACTCAATTTAACAGAGATTGATGCTAGAAGTTCTGGTATCTACTGCGGACCTAAAGCAGCCAACTTAGGGCAGTTAAAAGCCATGTTTCCTAATAATGTGGTGAATGGCTCTGTAATTCCCTTTGGGATTTTTAAAGCACATATGAACCAACCTATGCCTTTGCAAAGCGGTTCTTATTGGGATTATTTAAAAGCTACTTTCGCTGAAGCGGAAGAAATGCGCGAAGATCATGTAGATGAATATGAAATTGAACAATGTCAATTAGACCGACTTTTCCAGCTTCACGATGCGATTCAAGAAATGGAACTTCAGCCGGAATTTGTAAAGAAACTAGAGCAAAGTTTTCAGCTTAATTTTAATAAGTCTATTGGTGAAATCCCAGTATTTTTACGTAGTGATACCAATATGGAAGACTTAGGTAATTTTACTGGTGCTGGTTTAAACCTTACCGTATTTAATGTGGTGAATAAAGAAAAAGTGCTTCAAGGAATTCGGGATGTTTGGGCTTCGCCTTATAGCGAAAGAAGCTTTAAATGGAGGCAAAAATATTTAACCAATCCAGAAAATGTATTTCCTTCTATTTTAATTATTCCATCGGTAGATGTAGATTATAGCGGCGTTTTAATCACTAAAGGCATTAGCAATAACAAAGAAGATGACCTTACCGTTGCATTCAGCAAAGGAGCTGGTGGCGCAGTAGATGGGCAATCGGCAGAATCTTGGCTTATTGAAATGCCTTATGGGGCTAGCTTAATTTCTCCTTCTCGAGAGAATAACTACAATAGGCTTCCAGAAAACGGAGGTTTAGAGCAAAGGACCACTTCCTTTCATCAATCTATTTTATCACAACAAAATATCAATCAAATAAGAGAGTTTTCTAAAAAGATTCGCTTAACAATTCCGCAGAAAACAGAAATTTCTAACACGGGTCCTTATGATGTAGAACTAGGTTTTGAAGGTGATAAACTCTGGCTTTTTCAAATACGTCCGTTTGTGGAAAATGACAATGCCTTAAGTTCTTCTTACCTCCAGTCTATAAGTCCAAAAGTAGATCAAACAAAGACAATTTCTCTAAACACTAATCTCTAGTTTATGAATATTTTTAATAAAATAACGCTTACTTTTTTAGTCATCTCTACTAGTATTATGGGAGGCTTGTATTCCTTTTATCCAATAGACGGTTACTCCTCTACCAAGATTGCTAGACTTGCCCGTTTAGAGAAAATAGCCAACGATACTACCCAAACCTTAAAATTACCAAATGGAGCTTTATTACCGCTTAATTGTATAGAATTACAGTTAACGGAGCGTAAAGAAGATTCTGTAAATGCAATCTTAACGGAAGATAAAGCTTTCGCTGAAAAGCTAAAAAAAGTTGTCCCATCGGGTAATTATTCACTTACGGTTTTGGATATGACCAATCCTAAAGAGTTGAAATACGCCGAACATAAAGAATCTATAGGCTATCAACCTGGTAGCGTTGGTAAATTAGCAGTAGTTACAGCTCTTTTTAAGCAATTGCACGATATCTGTCCAGAGTCTTGGGATGCTAGAACTGCTTTACTAAAAAATAAAGTGGTAAGAGCTGGCGAATGGGCAATTTATGACCACCATACGGTTCCTGTTTACGATATAGAAAACGATAAATTGGTAAAAAGAAAAGTTACAACAGAAGATGAATTTAGCTTGTATGAGTGGTTAGACCACACTGTATCTGTAAGCAACAATGGCGCTACCAATGTAGTGTGGCGAGAAGCATTATTAATGGCTGCTTTTAAAGACAAATATGAATATTTAACTCAAGAAGAAATAGATACATATTTTAAAGACACTCCAAAAAAAGAGCTTACTTTATTAGCGAATAAAATTGTAAATGAACCTTTAAGAGACATAGGTATAAGTAAAGATGAGTGGCGATTGGGAAGCTTTTTTACATCTGGCGCTAATAAATTTGTAGGCGATATTGGTGGTAGTATTGGCACTCCGCTTGGTTTAATGAAATATTTGGTAACCTTAGAGCAAGGGAACCTAATCGATGAAAACTCTAGCTTAGAGATTAAACGCTTATTGTATTTAACCGATAGAAGAATTAGATATGCTTATTCTTCAAGAATTAAAGATGCAGCCGTTTATTTTAAATCGGGTAGTTTATATTCTTGCGATAGATCTAATGGACAAAGCTGCGGAAAATACGCCGGAAATGTATATAATTATATGAATTCTGTTGCCATTGTAGAGCATCCTAACGGCAAAAAATATATGGTTTGTTTAATGACCAACGTCCTAAGAAAAAATTCTGCTTATGACCACATGGCTTTGGCATCTAGGATTGATGAGGTTATTAATGAGGAAGAAATCTAATCTACTTTCTTTAAATTTTCTACTGCTAAGGCGGCAAAATTTCTAATGCGAATATCTTTATCGGTTACCATGCGGTGCACTAGTTTTAAATAGTTTTTGTCTTCAATATGTCTCAATAAATATAAAACTGCCAATTTTATTCGTACATCCTTTCCTTTTAGTAACATCTGAAAACACCTGTATTCACTAGGAACTTCTATCAAACTAGAGTCCAACTCTTCATTGCTAGCGCTAAGAATAGTGTTTTCTACCAAAGGCAATAAGGTATGTCTTAAATTAGGCTGCAAAAGTGTATCTAGAAATTCGATTGCATTGGCACGTACTTCTTGCTTTTCGCTTTTAATTCCCAGGTATGCAATGTTAACATCCTTAGAATTATACTCTAGCTCTAACAAAGTGAAAATTTGTTGTAAGCCATGATCTAGGCGCTTCTCTAAAATTTCAATCAGGCTATTTCTGGCAGAAAATTCTTCCATTTCACTATCGCCAACCAATTCTAATCTATAATTTTTGGTAATCTTCTTCTGCAACTCCATCGCAATTAAAGTATTATGATACAGCTTGCATTCTGACAAAATCAATCGCACCACATCCTTTTTACTGAATTTTAGGCCTTTGTTCTTCTCTTTCATAACTTGCAGAGCCTTAGCAGCTTCCAAGCGAATGATGATATCTTTATTCCGCAGCAGCATAAACAACGTATTTACGCTTTCTTGGTTATTAAACCTAGATAAGATATTAGGTACAAAGCGTTTGGCATTTTCTGAAATTAAATTATTTTTTAAACGCTTCAGCAGCATCTTTATCACCCCAGAACCATACTGATGTAGTGCTTCTTCTGCATTTTCCCTAAATTCTTTTGTTTCAAGAAAACTTAACAAATCATCTATAAAAAGAATGTGAGCGCTATACCCAGAGGCTTCAATCGCGGCTTTAATTACTTCGTCATTTCTATTGTTGAAATGTGCTTTGATAAAAGAATAATACTTAGGTATTCCCGAAAAACCTATCGCCTTGATCAACTCTACGGTTTCTTGAATCCTGTGATGATCGCTGGGAAGATTCACCGATTCTATACTTTTTTCTAATCTTCTATCCAAACTATAGCGCTCTGCCAATTTTTGATTATCCCGAGATTCTTTAGCTAAACAAAATAAGGCTGCAGAAGAAATGTATTGATTTTCCTGATTAAGATAGGTGTCAAAAATTTTTAAGTCGTTGATATCTGTATGTGTAAGTAAATACTGCATGGCCGCCAAAACAACCTCATCGTCTTTTTGATTGACTAATTTTTCTACTTTCTCTACCGCTGTCCCCTTATCGAGTAAATATAAATTTCTAATGGCTGCTGCTTTTACAGCTACGGAAGAATGATCTAAAAGAGAAACCACCTCGTTTTTTAAACGTTTGTCTTTAATTTCATTAATCTTACTTAGCATATACAAAATCTCTGACTCCTCCCCTTCTTGCAATACTTTTAAAATGGTGGCATTGGTAGAAATGTGACTTCCTTTTTTCCTTTTATTGAAATGATGATTGTTGCTGAAGTTAATCAGGTTTTGTCTAAAAGACTGAAAGTAGGTTTTTCTAACCCTATAGATAAAGTAAAACCAAATCAGAACCAGTGCTAAAATGAGTAGAGAAACTTGAACAGGTCCAAAATCCAAACCTTTAATCACAAAAATAAGCAAACATCCTGCGATTCCTGTGGCAATACTATCTACTACGACATCTATAAAAGATTTCGTCTTGTTTTTAATATCTGTAGGCACTGGAAGCACCAACATTTCTGAAGCCGCTTTATTGATAGATTGTTTTAAACTTCCATCAACAGATTTCATTAAGATTACTACCCAAAGCTCTGGAAAAATAATAAAAACCCCAACCGCTATCAATATCCCAACCGGAAGAAGAATTAAGGTAGATGCTACTCCCCAAACTCCCACAATTTTACGTGTTAGGAAAAGTTGAATCATCAAAGAAGCAAGATTGAAAGTGGAGAACCAAAACCCAAAGAAGGATGCTAAATCATCAGAATCTGTGATTGCTTTGGAGGCTAAATCACTAAATTGAAAATCTACTAGTTTTGCGGTAATCACACTAACTCCCACAATTCCTGCGATATACGTTAAGTGTTTGGATTTTAAAATGAGTTTAAAGGAAGATTCATTGGTGGCATAAGAACGTTGCTTTTGTCTAAAGTAACCAAGGGTTTTTATTTTCTTCCTCCAGATATAGTGCAGCAATGGAATACATCCCAATAAGATGAGAGAGGCAACTACCATCAAGTTATCATTCCCTATAGAAGGTGCCAAAAGATTGGTAAGATAACCTCCAAAAATTCCTCCTGTAATTGCACCTGCACCAATAAATCCGAAAAGCCGTTTTGCTTCCCGAATATTAAACACCAAATTGGCTAAAACCCAAAATTGTGAGGTGGTAAGCAAAGCAAAAATTGCAACCCAAACATAATAGAAATATAGCAACTCTGTTGAGAAGTAATCGTAGTTGAGCAGTAATTTTAAAGAAAGAAAAATTGCCGCGGAAACCATTAAAGTCGCCGTAACAATTTTTAATAAAGAGAATCTTTTGAGCGCTTGATTATAAAAAAAAGAACTTCCTATGGCTACCAAAGCTACAAGAAGGTAGGCATTTGGTAAAGCATCTGAAGTTAATTGAGATAAAAACAACGCATTAATAGTAGGTTTGACTATCAATAGCGTTGTGATTATTAAAAATATATAGAGTTGCATTAGTAGCGAAATCCTTACTTCGCCGCTCCGAATTCCAAAACTCTTTTGTAAAAAAATCTTAATCATTTAAGGAAACTATGTAGTCTCCAAAGAACGTGATTTTTTAATAACTTTTTCAATTGGTTCCACTAAATCTCTTATAATTTGTTCACCATTAGCGTCTTCTATCAACGCTACAAGAATATATTTCCTTCCATCCTTTCCCCAAACTAACACAGAGTCGGCGTGGTAATTTTTCCAAGAACCCGATTTTCTAAATACACGAGCCTCTGGAGCTATTCTGTCTAAAGTATTTACAAATTTATGATGTAAGTTAGAATCTTCCATAATATCCAGCATCTGCTTAGACTTATCCTGAGAAACCAAGTTACCAGTAAGCATTTTGTAATAGAATCTACATACTTGCTTTACGGTAGCGGCGTGACTTAATCCTTTTAAAGGGTCTGGGTTTCTTGCACCAGAGGCTGCATAACGCTTTCCTACCCAAAGACCACCACCTTGTGCTTCATCATACAACTTGTAAGCCGGACTTTGAAGTACGTCTGCTATTTTTTTATATCCCAATCTATCAATCATCCTAGTAGAAGCATGATTATCTGAGCGATTGATCATCGCTTTAAGATCTTTCTTTACGGCATCACTTTCTTCCAATTCACATTTTTCTATAGCATCCATAGAAGCTAAAAGAATAGCGATTTTTGGTAAGCTCGCCGCATACATCATTTCTGTACTATTGATTCCAGCATAGTTGGCTTCGTAAACATTATTCAAATCAACAACACCAATAGACATTTTCTTATTGTCAATTAATCTTTTCCATTTAGGATTACTCAAAATTTCATCTTCTAACAACACTTGTAACGGTGCAGCTGATGCCTCTTTTAGAGGAACAATTTTTTTGAAATCTGTAAAGGGGAGAGCACTTTGTTGTGCTAAGGCAGAAAAAGCAGAAGAGAAAACGGTTAAGGTAAGTAAGATTTGGACAAAATTTCTTTTTAACATATAGTAAGTTTTGCTTAATTAATTATTATTCAAATTTAATTAAATGTTAATCATAACCAATTGAAAATTAGTTTTTAACATCTGTATCAATAACTACAAGCATCCTGCCATAGTATAAAATTGATGTTAAAATTTAAAATAAATTTTACTCCTTATAGCTATATCTTCTTTGTTCATTTAATTTTTCTTGCTCTAAGAGAACTTCTTTAGGGATTACTTTTACGAAAGAAGAATGCTGTTCTATTGCCATTTCGAGCCTTTCAATAATGCTTTCTACAGATTCTTCATCGGTAAACTCCATAGGCTCTTTAATCACTATAGATTGTAAGATTCCTTTTTTCTTGACTCTAATTCCTTTTTTATCGAAAGATCTTCTAAACCCGTCAATGACAATAGGTACCACCACCGGATTATATTTTCTAATAATATGAACCGTTCCTTTTCGTATAGGTTTCCAAGGTTTGGTCGTTCCTTGAGGGAAGGTAATCACCCAACCGTCATCTAAAGCAGTTCCAATACTGGTGATATCGCTCATTTTCACTTGGCGGTTTACATCTTTCCCTTTATCTCTCCAAGTTCGTTCCACAGTAATTGCGCCCGCATATGAAAAAATTCTTGCCAATACTCCAGCTCTCATGGTCTCTCTGGCGGCGATGTAATAGAGGTTTAATTTAGGATTCCATAAATACATTACATTTTTTATGGAGTTTGTCCTTCCGCTTAAACTAGCATTAAAGACGTGAAACATCGCTACTACATCTGCAAAATAGGTTTGGTGATTGGAGATAAAAAGCACATTTCTATCTGGAAGGTCTTTTATAATTTCAGATCCTTCAATTTGTAATTGATTAAATCCGCGGTAACGACGATGCGTAATTACACCTAAAATTCTAATGATCCATTTTTTTATAAATAAAAGGTGACCAAAAGGACTTCTTTTGAATAATCCCATAGTTATTTTTTAAATTTAAAAGACGGCTAATATACAAAAAGCGTTCTTTATATTAAGTTTTTCAAGACCATCTTTACTTCGCTAAGCATCATAGCTGTTGCTCCCCAAACCACATGACCATTCAGAAGAAATGCTGGCACATCTACATCTGTAGCATAAGAAGTGCTTAATCTTTTTTGCACTAAGCTAGAATCATTTAAAAAATCTTCTAGTTTCACTTCTAAGATTCGCTCTACTTCGGTTTCTTGTCTTACAAAGTTTGGAGTGTGATTGGTTATTCCTATAAAAGGATGCACCCAAAAATTAGAAGGCGGTATATAGATTTTGGTAAGCGTTTTTAAAATATTAATATTCTCTGGGCGCACCCCCACTTCCTCATAGGTTTCTCTAATTGCGGTGTCTTTTAAATCTTTATCTGTTAATTCAATTTTACCGCCAGGGAAACCAATTTGAGCAGAATGCACTCCTTTATATGTTTTTCTAAGAATGAGAACAATATGCGTTTCATTATTTTTATTAGGATAAAATAGAGCTAGAACTGCCGCTTTACGCGGATTCTTTTTAACCACATCCAACTCCCTTAATTCTTTGGTCCTAAAATTAGGTGACATTTCCATATGCGCTTTCTCCCCAAATAAATCAATTTTTTCTATTTTTGAAATAGATTTTTTAAATTCAGAAAATGTCATCTAGATATTCCTTTATTATTGCGTTAATTCTCTTAATCAATCTTAGTTGTGAAGATACTAAATCTGAACAAAAAAAGATAGAGAAGACAAAAATAGAACTTGAAAAAGAAAAAAAGCGGGATAGTCTTTTAAATGCTGTAAAAATACCTAAAGGCGGAAAGAATTTTAGTGTAGATTTAAATGAAATTGAAACTCTTGAGCAAGAAAAACTCATACCCTTCTTAACCCAATACGCAAAGGAGAACCCAGAAACCTTAGTAGAAATTTCCACTTCTTTTGGAAACATTACAGTAAGATTATATAAAAATACACCGCTACATCGTGCTAATTTTCTAAGATTGGTGAAAATGGGTTATTTCGATACTTCCTTT
Organism: Mesonia ostreae; assembly: GCF_031845265.1. Lineage (NCBI taxonomy): Bacteria > Pseudomonadati > Bacteroidota > Flavobacteriia > Flavobacteriales > Flavobacteriaceae > Mesonia > Mesonia ostreae. The sequence continues at coordinate 58,333 of NZ_JAVRBG010000016.1, forward strand.
TTTCATCGCGTCGCCAAAGATTTCGTCATTCAAGGTGGTAATAGTGATTTGGAAGAAACACACCAAGTAAGACACAAAGTAGGCTCCTATTTAATTCCCAATGAATTTAAAGTCCAAAACACACATCTACGTGGTGCCTTTTCTGCAGCGAAATATAGCGAACAAAATGTAAGTAAAGCTTCTTCCCCATTTGAGTTTTTTATTGTTCAAGGGGAAAATGGCGCGCATCATTTAGACAATGACCATACTGTTTTTGGCAAAGTCATTAGCGGTATGGATGTGGTAGATAAAATAGCGCAAGTAGAAGTAGACCAAAGTGAATGGCCTAAGAAAAACATTACTATGAAAATTAAGGTGCTTCGTTAGACTCTTCTTCTTTTCCGTAAACGGAAGGTAGCTGTAACTTGAAAATCACTGCGAGTAATCTTGCTAAAATTACCACGACTCCAGAAATGATGAAGGTTATATTTTGCGACAATCCCAATTTAACCAATACAAAGTAACTTACCCCTCCCAAAATACAAGCAGTAGCATAAATTTCCTTTCTGAAAATTACCGGAATCTCATTACATAAAATATCTCGAATTACCCCACCAAAACAAGCGCTCATAGTCCCAATAGCAACACAAATCGCAGGAGGCAACCCAATAGAGATTGCTTTTTGAATTCCTACAACGGTATATAGACCTATCCCAATCGTATCAAACAAAAAAAGGGATCTTCTTAAGTACACCAATTTACTTCTAAAAAGTGCAGCTACAATGGTGGTAATAAGAATCACGTGTACATAGGTTAGGTTGCGCATCCAAGTAACGGGGAAACCAATTAAAATATCTCTTAGGGTACCTCCACCTACCGCAGTTACAAAGGCAATAATTAAAATACCAAACGCATCCATCCGCTTTTTCATCGCCGTCAATACTCCTGAAATGGCGAACGCAACGGTTCCCAAAATGTCCATAATTAATAAGTAATCCATCTACTGCTGGGTATAAAAATTATAATCTAAAATAATAGTATCGATAAACATAAGAGGTTTTTCATCTAAGCTAATCTGCATCATTTGAGATGATTTTTTGGCTAAGGCTAAAATTACCGCATGCTTTTGTTCTCTTTTCGCCTTTTGAAATATGTTCTTGATTTGCTGCATCTCTTCATCAGAAAATACGGTCACCTGTGGATATTTGGGCTGATACCCGTCTGGCAGCGATGCCATTAAGGTATGGTGAACCGTTATTTTTTGTTTTTCAGAAATAACCGTTGTTGTGGCTGCAATATCTCCCAAGCGTTGCCCCTTAGAATTAAATAAAAAAGCAAATACAGCAACCGCGCCAGTGGTAAACGTAATATCTATCATTCGCAGCAACCAGCGAATGGCATAGTTAGAAAAAGCAGGTTTTGAGCCATCTAATTTAACTACCCGAATATGCATAGCTGCTTTTCCCAAAGATTGCCCATTGTTAAAGGTTTCCATTAACAAATGGTATAAAAACATAGGCAAACCTATCACCACCATATAGATCCATTCGTTTTCACGCCCTAAGCCTAAACTTGAAACCGCTATTCCTGTTAAAAGACCATAGGCAATGATAATTAATGTATCTATTAAAAATGCCAAGATACGTTCTCCTAAGTTGGCGATATTTTGATATATCTCCACATTTTGAGCAGTTTCAATTTGATAGTTATCCATTTAATATGTTTCTTTGGTAATCTTAATTTTTAATTATGCGTGAGGCTGCTTTTGTAAAGCAAAATAAGGACAAATGGGTAACATTTGAAAATGTTATTGACAATAATGCAAAAATTTCACCCGATGAACTTTCCGCTTTATATATTGAAATCACAGATCATTTAAGTTACGCGCAAACTTTCTACCCAAAAAGTAAAACATTACTTTACCTTAATTCTTTATCCGCGAAAGCGCATCAAAAGATTTATAAGACTAAAAAAGAGTCGAAAGGAAGAATATTTTCATTTTTTTTGAAGGAATTTCCAGAACAATTTTACCTACATCAAAAGCAATTATTGATTAGTTTCTTGGTTTTTGCGCTATTTTGTATCGTAGGTGCGTATTCTGCTGCCAATGAGCAAGCTTTTGTACGCTCTATTTTGGGAGATGCCTATGTTAATATGACTTTAGATAACATAGATAAAGGCGATCCCATGCGCGTTTATAAAGAAATGCAAGAGATGAATATGTTTTTGGGAATTACTATTAATAATATTCGGGTAGGCTTAATGGCCTATGTTCTCGGCATCTTTTTAGGTCTAGGCACTTTATATGTATTGATGAAAAATGCGATTATGTTGGGTTCTTTTCAATACTTTTTTTACGACAAAGGTTTGTTGTGGGAGTCTGTAAGAACCATTTGGATTCATGGAACCATAGAAATCTCTGTAATTATTGTTGCTGGTTGCGCAGGTCTTGTGGTGGGAAAAAGTATTCTTTTTCCTGGAACTTACACCCGACTTCAATCTTTTATTAACGGAATAAAAGACGGACTGAAAATTATCATCAGTACAATTCCATTTTTTATAATTGCCGGTTTTTTAGAAGGATTTGTAACGCGCCAAACCCAAATGCCAGACTGGTTAGCAATTTTTATAATTGCTGCATCCTTATTTTTAATTGTTTACTATTATATTATCTATCCTATTCAACTTCATAAAAAACAACTAAAGCATGTTTGATTCCTACATACAATTTAAGAAAGAAAGAGAGATTGGAGAAATTCTAAGCGATACCTTCAAATTTATAAGAGAGAATGTAAAGCCTTTATTTAAAGTGCTTTTAAGTACCGTGGCGATCCCTTTTATCATTTTGATTTTTGCGATTACCTATTACACCTATTCTACAAGTCAGCAAAGCTTCGATCTTATTTCTATTATGAACGGTTCTGATGATTTTTCTAACGGATTAGCAGATTTTTATTCTTCTATCTTTCTAGGTTCTCTTATTTTGCTCGTTGCTTCTGCTATATTTTATGCTTTTCTAGTGAGCGCTATTCATTATGCCGTAAAATCCTATATAAAAAATGAAGGAGTTATTGTGATTGAAAAGGTGAGCATCGCTGTAAAAGAGAATTGGCTTAATTACTTAGGAATGAGTTTTCTAATAGGGATTTTAAGTTTTGTAGGTTTTATGCTCTGTTTTTTACCAGGCATCTATATTGGCGTAGTACTTACTTTTATGTATTCTATTTATGCGTTTGATAATTTAAGCATTGGAGAATCTTTCTCGTATTCCTTTCAATTGATAAAAAACAACTGGTGGATGTCGTTTTTAGCTATGTTGATTACGTATATTTTGGTCTATATTCTTAGCCTTATTTTTCAATTACCAGCTATCATTTATATGTTTGTAAAAGGTTTTACGATGTCTCAAGAAGGAAGTCTTAGCGATCCTAGTTCTATGTTTGACTGGGGTTACGTGATTCTAACTACCATTTCTAGTATTGGTCAATATTTATTTTACATCATCTTTGTTGTAGCCTGTATTTTCATCTATTTTAACCTTAATGAAAAGAAAAATCAATCTGGTACTTATGAAGAAATTGAAAGCTTAGGAAACCAATAAACCATGCGGCAGCTACTCTTTATTCTTCTTTTTTGTGCGATATCTAGCTTTTCGGTACAAGCGGAAACCTTAGTCAAAAACGATTCTATTAAAGAAGTAACCTATGACAAGAGAGAAAATGTAACTCCTGTAAATTTTCAGAAAGAAAGCTTAGAGAAATATAAAGAACAAGATGCGTTTAACTATTTAGAAGAAGAGCAAGTAGAAAGCTGGTGGAGCAATTTTAAGCGCTGGCTTTTTAATATTTTTGATACGATTTGGAATTATCTTTTCGGCGATTTAGAAGCCAAAGGATTTGTAGGATTTTTACTGAAATCTATTCCTTACTTAGTTATTGGTGGTATTATAGCCCTCATCGTTTGGCTTTTTATCAAACTAAATCCTGGAAAAGGTTTGGGTACTAAAAATAAGGAGCAAGAAGTTTTCTTATCGGAAGAGCAAGAAATCATAGAGAATAAAAATATTGAAGCGCTCATTGAGGAAGCCATCGCAAATGGCGATTTAAGATTAGCCGTACGGTTTTACTACCTTCTTATTTTAAGAGAACTAAAAGACAATCAGCTGATTGCGTACGAGCAAGAAAAAACAAATGAAGATTACCTGAAGGAAATCAAATCAGACCAACTTAGCAATCCTTTTGAAAAACTAACCCACTTGTACGATTTTGTATGGTATGGAAATTTCTCTATCAATTCGCAGCAATACAAAACTGCAGAGGAAGATTTTTTAACGCTAAAACAGCAAATTAATTCTCCTTCGCATGACTAAGCGTTATAAAATATTATTAGGAGTCTTGATTCTCCTATTGGGTTCTTTGGTTTTTTTTGAAGCCAATCAAAAAGAGCCTGTCAATTGGTTTCCCTCCTACTCCAACAAAGATAAAATTCCTTTAGGAACATTTGTTTTCTTTCAGGAACTAGAAAAAAAGGTCTCCAATTTAGAAGAAATTAACGTACCGCCTTTTGAATTTTTAAAATACGGCGGAATTGAGTCAGGAACCTATTTCTTTATAGGAAACTCTTTAATGTTTGATAAAGCCGAAGCAAAACAATTACTGAATTGGGTAGACAAAGGGAATACGCTTTTCGTAGCAAGTAACAATATTGGCAGCACTCTTTTAGACACCTTAAAACTGAGTCAGAAGAGCCGAGTTAGAAAAAACGGATTGGAAAATTTTCCGCAGTATAACTTAGTGAATCCTCAATTAATATCAGATTCGTTACACACTTTTCAGAAAGATAAAGAAATTGTCCATTTTAATGAGATAGATACGCTTAATCAACGCGTTTTAGGCTTGGTAAAGATTAAAGACGAAAACCTAAAAGAACCTGAAGATTTTATCAATTTTATAGAAGCTCCGTTTGGAAAAGGCAACATATTAATTCATTCGTCTCCAGAAGTATTCAGTAATTTTTTCTTACTTTCTAAGGGACAGCAATACAGGTATACTCAAAAAGTACTTTCCTATTTAGATATGAATGCCGCTCATTTTTATTGGGACAACCATTATTCTGGAGGAAAAACCTTCAATACTTCGCCGCTTTATATTTTGCTCAACAATAAGTATTTAAAATGGTCCTATTATTTTATATTGATTGGAGCTATTGTATTTGTACTTTTTGAAGGGAAAAGGAAGCAAAAAAGCATTCCGATAAGAAATCCGTTAAAGAATAAAACCTATGAATACACCCAAACCATTGCAGGAATGTATTTAGAAAGAAATGATCATACTGGCATTGCGCATAAAATGATCGATCAATTTTACTTAGATTTAAGACAAAAATACCATATCAATACTCAAGCGAGCAATACCAATTTAATTAGCGATATTGCTCATAAAACAGATCATCCCTATGAAGATGTAAAAGAACTTATAGACTATTTACAACTTCAGCAACAAAATACTGCGATTTCTAAAGAAGAACTCAAAGAAATCAATTATAGAATTACCAACTTCAAACCCTAATTTTTGAATGGAAAACGAGGCAACATCACCAGAGAATAATTTAGAAAAAGAACAATCTATCCAGTTTGATAACCGGCTTAATTTGGAGCAATTAAAACAAGCGGTAGAAAGTTTAAAGGCACAATTGGCGAAAGTAATTATTGGTCAAGAAAACTTTATAGAACTTCTAATCGTAGGTCTTTTGGCAGAAGGGCACGTTTTGATTGAAGGAGTGCCAGGGATTGCAAAAACCATTACGGCGAAGCTTTTTGCAAAATCGATTAAAACTGAATTTAATAGAATTCAATTTACACCAGATTTGATGCCGAGTGATGTCTTGGGAACGTCTATTTTAAATTCGACGAGTTCTAATTTTGAGTTTAAACCCGGACCTATTTTCTCGAATATCGTTTTGATTGATGAAATTAACCGGGCGCCGGCAAAAACCCAAGCTGCTCTCTTCGAAGTTATGGAAGAACGCCAAGTAACCATGGACGGAAAGGAGTATAAAATGGATCCTCCTTTTATGGTTCTTGCCACACAAAACCCCATAGAACAAGAAGGGACGTATGCTTTACCCGAAGCACAACTGGATCGTTTTATATTTAAAATAAAAGTAGAGTATCCTAATTTGGAACAAGAGGTAGAGATTTTAAAATCTCACCACCAAAGAAAAGAGAAAAAACCTTTAGATTTAATTGAAGCTGTACTAACTCCAGAATTGCTAAATACGTTTAGAAGTCAGGTTCACGAGGTAGTGATCGAAGAAAAAATCATCAACTACATTGCAGAAATTGTTAGTAGAACGAGAAATCATTCCCATTTATTTTTAGGAGCATCACCAAGAGCCTCTATTGCGATTATGAATGCTTCTAAAGCTTACGCTGCGGTCTACGGAAGAGATTTTGTAATCCCTGAAGATGTAAAAAAAGTATTAAATCCCGTATTAAGACACCGAATTATTCTTTCTCCAGAAAGAGAAATGGAAGGCATGACTACTGAAAATGTAGTGGAAATGATTACCAAATCTATTGAAATCCCAAGGTAAGCGTGATTCAGTTTTTTAAATCTTTATATTTTCATACCCGCTTCTTCCTTGCGATAGGCGTTTTTGCTGTGCTATTTTTAGTCAGTTATTGGCTTACGCCCATGTATGCTTATGTATGGTTATTAGCTTTAGCTTTTTTACTACTCACCTTAGCAGATATGGTGCTGCTTTTTAAGCAAAATAGCTTAAAAGCCGAGCGCATTCTACCCGACAAATTCTCGAATAGTGACCTTAATTCAGTAAATATAGAGCTTCAGAGTAAAGCTTCCGTAAAGGTAAACGTAGAGCTTATTGAAGAGATTCCAGTGCAGTTCCAAAAGAGATATTTTTTAAAAACAGTTTCTATTCCGCCAAGGAAAAAAATAAGTACCTCCTATGGATTAAGACCAGTAGAACGCGGCGAATATGTCTTTGGCAATTTAAATGCATATGTTTCGTCTCCTATCAACCTAATTAAAAGAAGATATACCTTTAATAAGGATCAAATGGTAAAAGTGTTTCCTTCTTTTATTCAAATGAAGAAATACGATTTCTTGGCAATTGACAACCGAATTTCTCAAATAGGTCTTAAAAAAATAAGACGTATTGGTCATACGATGGAGTTTGAACAAATTAAAGAATATGTGCAAGGAGATGATATAAGAACCATTAACTGGAAGGCAACTGCCAAGCATCAAGGGATTATGGTGAATCAATACCAAGATGAAAAATCTCAACCTATTTATTCTATTATCGATACAAGTAGAGTGATGAAAATGCCTTTTGATGAGCTTAAATTGGTAGATTATGCGATTAATAGCACTTTGGCTTTTTCTAATATTGCACTTAAGAAAAAAGACAAAGTAGGTATGCTTAGCTTTTCTCATAAGATTGGTAACTATTTACCTGCCAGCAGTAAAATGACTCAGCTGCAACTTATTTTAAATCAGTTATACAACGTAGACACTAAGTTTTTAGACAGTGATTTTGGGTTATTATATGCGCATTTAAAGAGAAAAATTACCCAGCGTAGTCTATTGATGCTTTACACCAACTTCGAGCATATTTCTTCTTTACAACGACAACTCCCCTACTTAAAAGCCATTTCTAAAAAGCATGTGTTGGTGGTAATTTTCTTTAAAAATACAGAGTTGGAAAAATTTAGCGAGGAAGACCCAGAAAATTTATCTAGCATTTACGAGCAAACCATCGCCAACCAGTTTAAGAACGATAAATATTTTATGGCTAAAGAATTAGAAAAACATGGCATACAGACCATATTAACTGCCCCAAACGACCTTTCTATCAATACCATAAATAAGTATTTAGAAATTAAAGCCAGGGGTCTTTTATAGAATAGCTTACAGTTCATTCTTCTCTTATTACAGTTGAGTTCTTACAATATTTTATAACTTAGGATATGTTTTACTTTGTGCTACAATCTAAAAACTCAACTTATGAAAACTTTATTTTTACTTTTGTTAATGGCAGTTTCTCAGCAGATTACTGCGCAAGGGACCGCAACCATGAACATCATTATTGAGAATATCGCTAATGATGATGGAGAAATTCTTTTAGGTATGTCCACAGGAAGGTTTTATGAAGACCAAACCGGATTTTTCTGCAACTTCTAAAATTAAGGATGGTAAAGCGATCATAACTTTTAAAGATGTTCCTTACGGCAGCTATGCTATCTCTTCTTTTCATGATAAAACGGAAATAAACAAATGGACTTTTAATCCAGCGGAATGCCTAAAGAGAGATACGGGGTTTCAAACAATCCTGTATTGGTGGGACCTCCTACTTGGGAGGATGCCAAATTTGAAGTAAAAACAACGGTAAAAGAAGTGACTATTAAGTTTCAAGTATAAGAAAATCTTATATTTTTAGAAAACATTAATAAATTTATCTGATGGTATAAGTATCTTTGCTTTATAAAGCTTTTTACTATGACGATTACTCAACTGCATTATGTTTTGGCTGTCGCCGAATATCAAAACTTTACCAAAGCTGCTCAAAAAGTATTTGTAACGCAACCTACGTTGAGTATGCAAATACAAAAGCTAGAGGAAGAATTAAAGATTCAAATATTTGATAGATCTAAAAAACCTATTGAATTAACCGATGTAGGTAGAAAAATAGTGCATCAGGCAAAAAATATTGTAAATGAAAGTGATCGAATTCAGGATATTGTAGATCAGCAAAAAGGTTTTATTGGAGGAGAGTTTCGCTTAGGGATAATTCCAACCGTAATGCCCACGTTGCTTCCCATGTTTTTAAGGAATTTCACCAATAAATATCCTAAGGTAAAACTTAAGATTGAAGAGCTGCATACCGAAGCTATTATTGAAAAGCTCAAAGACGGTCATCTAGATGCCGCGATTGCTGCAACACCACTAGAACAAGAGAATATAAAAGAATGGGCTTTATATTACGAGCCTTTTGTGGCGTATGTGCCACCAAGCCACCCGTTATACCCTAACAAGAAATTAAATGTAGATGATTTAAATATTGATCAAATTTTACTTTTAGAAGATGGTCATTGCTTTAAAGAAGGGATTCTTAACTTATGCAAAACGAATAAGAGTTATGAGGAGAGTTCTTTTCAATTAGAAAGCGGAAGTTTTGAAACGCTAATAAAACTTTCTAATGAAGGAATGGGCATGACTTTATTGCCTTATTTACACACCTTAGATTTACACGAGAAAGAGAAAGAAAATTTAAAAATGTTTGAAGAACCTATACCAGCAAGATCGGTGAGTATTATCTTTCATAAGAGTGAATTAAAAATTCAAATAATAGAGGCATTGCATCAAATTATTGCTGGAGTTATAAAAGGAGCAATAGCATTTCAAAATGTAAAGATTATTAGTCCGTTGCCTAAAAAATAAAAAAATGCGATGTTTAAAAACATCGCATTTTTTTATTTTATGCTTTTAAATAGATTAACGAATCTTTTAGATTCGGGTTTTGACTTACCAAAAGTAAAATATAGTCTCTCAATTCATCCACTTCATGGGGTAAAAGACGGGAAACTGCTTTTTCAACTTCTTTGCAAAACAAAACAACATCAAAACTCACCTTTTGCAAGACGGTTTTGGTGTATTCAAACATCGCTCTAGACATAATTCAAATTATTATAAGTTAGTTAAGGTAGAGGTGTTCTATAAACGATATATTTAAATTGAAACTGAATTTAAGCATTTATTTACACTTTAGCTTAAAAATATGCAAAAAATTATAATTATTTAACGTATGGGGTTAACTTTTTTTTAAGATTTCACTTTAATGGTCCATTCAAAATCCATAGTGGAAACCATTTCCCCCTTCTCATTCAGTCCTTTAGCTTGCATCCAACAAGTTTGAGGTTCTTTGGTTTCTAATGCTTTTTCGATCGCTTTTTTAATTTTAATTCCGTCAAGACAAGTAAAGGTAATTCGCCCAGTTGCTTTTTTAGTAAACTCAGCTTTATTTCTAGCCACTAGCATAGATATAGATTGTTTATGACTGCGTATGTAGATCATTACCAAAGCTCCAGTGCTTAATTCTGCAGCCATCATTTGAACCGCAAAGTACATCGAGTTGAAAGGGTTTTGATTAATCCACCTAAATTTTACAGAGGTTTCACAAGCCTCTTCGTTAATTTTTTTCAATCTCACTCCGCTCCACCAACTTGCAGGTAACTTAAAAAACGTAAACCAGTTAATTTTACTAGGACTAAGCATATCTTTTTGACGTAAGTTATTCATTTTTTAGATACCTAATTCACCTTCAGAGTAAAATTATTTGTTAAATTTTAGTACTTTGTATTGCATAATACCTTTTAATAGACATATATTTGCATAGTAATATAATGTCTTATGCCTACTATAGAAAATAAAACCTGGTCTGTCGCCACTCACGCAAGTACTTTTAGCAAGTATTTCTTACCATTTGGAAATCTATTAATTCCGTTAAGTATTTTAGTGGTTAAGAAAAAAGAAGCCTTTGTGGTAGAGCAAAGTAAAGAATCGCTCAACTTTCAATTAACAATTTATGTTTACTACGCGCTTTGGATTGGCACAAGTCTCATCGCTGCTATTATTTTAGGATTTAATTTTGGACACCTAAATGAATTCTACTTTTCAGAAAACGGCCTTAACATTTCCAACACCAAAGACTTTATCCTTGGTCCATATCTTATTTATTTCGCTGTAGTTATTATCACTGGATTAGCCATTTTCCTTTTTGATGTATTATGCGTGATACAAGCAAGTATAAGTGTTAGTGAGGGAAAGAATTTTAAATACCCTTTAAGTCTTCACATCCTAAATAAGAAATCATTTCTTACATCATCATCAAAAAATGAACAGTTTCACAACACTCAAAATGAAAGCCTATGAAAATTGAAAACACCAAGGCGCAAATGCGAAAAGGGGTTTTAGAATATTGCATACTCTCTATTCTCAAAGATAAGGACGCCTATGTAGCAGAAATATTAGAAACCCTTAAAGACGCCAAACTACTGGTTGTAGAAGGGACAATTTATCCGCTTTTAACCCGACTTAAAAACGCAGGTCTGCTTAGTTATAGATGGGAAGAATCTACTAGCGGACCGCCAAGAAAATACTATGGTTTAACCGAAACCGGACAACTTTTTTTAACCGAACTCTCTACTACTTGGGACAACCTTCAAACGGCTGTCACTATTGTTACAACTCAAAAAAATAACTCTCATGAATAAAACCGTAAATATTAACCTAGCCGGAATTTTCTTCCACATCGATGAGGATGCTTTTTTAAAGCTGAATGATTACTTAAATGCTATTAAAAGATCTTTTACAGATGCTCAAGGAAGAGAAGAGATTATTCAAGATATAGAAGCTCGTATTGCTGAATTGTTTTCAGAAAAAATGAGGTCTGAAAAGCAAGTCGTAAGCATTCGCGAAGTAGAAGCTGTCATAGAAATCATGGGGCAACCCGAAGATTATAGAGTAGATGATGATATTTTTGAAGATGAAGAACCTAGAAGTGATCGTAATAATACTACTAAAAGCAAAAAACCTAAAAAACTTTATAGAGACCGTGACGATAGTTACATCGCAGGAGTAAGTTCTGGACTAGCGCATTACCTACATATTGATTCCATTTGGGTAAGAATACTTTTTGTACTGCTTACCATCATATCTTCAGGAAGTTTTATTCTCGTCTACATTATTTTCTGGATTATTGTTCCAGAAGCGCTTACCACTTCAGAAAAATTAGAAATGAAGGGCGAGCCTATCAATATTAGCAATATCGAAAAAAAGGTGAAAGAGGGTTTTGATACCGTTTCTGATAAGTTTAAAGATGTAGATTATAAAAAATACACCCAAAAAGCGAATCAAGGGAGCTCTCAATTATTTCAATCTTTAGGAGATTTCATTGTCACCTTTCTAAAAATTATAGGAAAATTTATAGGAATTCTTATCCTTTTATTTGCAGGAGTAGGTTTAATCGCTCTGCTTTTTAGTATGTTAAGTTTAGGAACTTTTGGGATATTTAATGCCCCTTGGATGGATTATATAGAGATGGTAGATATTGGGGTTCCCATTTGGTTGGCAAGTCTAATCCTCTTCCTTACAGCGGCGATACCTTTATTTCTACTCTTCTTATTAGGGTTAAAAATTGTCGTTCATAACTTACAATCTATAGGAACTTTTGCAAAACTAACCTTATTGGCAGTATGGCTTTTAAGTATTTTTACGATTGCTTTTTTGGGAATAAGACAAGCCTCACAAAGAGCTTTTGAAGAAGATGTAGTCATCAAACAAGACCTCCCTATTCGTTCTAAAGACACCTTATATCTTAAGATGAGAGATAACAATTGGATGCATACTTCTTTAGAAAGAGATGACGATGTGCAAATAAAATACAATCAAAATAATGAAAAAATCCTCTTTTCTAAAGACATCAGACTCATAGTAAAATCTATCACCGACAGTTTGGCAAAAGTTGAAATCGTAAAATCTGCTAATGGACACGATTATACCCAAGCTAGAGAAAGAGCTAATAAGATTGTATTCAGTACGGAGTTTATAAATAACACGCTATACCTTGACGGATTTTTTACAACGGATTTTAAAAATAAATATTTCAGTCAAGAAGTTAAGGTTACCTTATACCTTCCTGAGGGATCTATTCTTTTTGCTGATGAGAACACCAGAACATACCATAGAAACTATTCTAGGTATGAAGATATTTTAGAAAGCGGACAAGAATCTAACTACTTAGTAGTAGAAAAAAACAAGCTAAACTGTTTTAACTGCGATACGGACACTTCTGAAAATCGGTTTCTTAAAGATTCAAAAAAAGATTCTTTTTTAAATGAGGAAAAAATGGATGATGAAGAAGACAACGAAGATTGGTATCAAGATAATGAAGAATCTACAAAAGCAAAAAAGGATACTCTATCAGTAAGTAAATCAAAAATATAGGAAGATTAATAATTAAAACTAAAGTATCATGTTAACTACCCTAACCAAAATATTTATAAGTATTATTATATCATTTTTACTACTATCCTGTAATGCTAACTTTAATAATGGCGTTACGGGAAAGGGAGAAATAGTTTCCAGAGAGAAAACATTAAACGAAGATTTTGACGAAATTTCTATTGCCATGGGTTGGAAAGTAGAATTAATTTCTTCCGATAAAAATAAAATAATCATGAAAGCAAATGAAAACTTAATTCCTCTTTTAGAATATGAACTCCATAACGGAAGCTTAAGAATAGAATCTGAAAAAACTATCAATAGAGCCAGAAGCAAGCTACTAAAAGTGTATCACAGACAACCTATAGCTAGCTTCAAAACTTCCAGCGGAAGCAGTTTATCCAGCAATGAAAAAATTACTATAGAAAATTTAGACATAAAAACCAGTAGTGGCTCTTCCATAAAGCTGGACATTAAAACTAAAAATGCAGACATAAAAACATCAAGCGGATCTTCTGTAGAGTTAAAAGGAACGGCAATTAACTTTAATTCGAAATCTAGTAGCGGTTCAGAAATTGATGCTAAAAACCTACTCGTGAAAAATGCTAAAATCAAAACAAGCTCTGGAGCCAATATAAGCATAGAAGCAAAAGAATACTTAGAAGCTAATACATCGTCTGGTGGGTCTATTAATTATTATGGAGATCCAGAAAAGAAAAAGCTTAAACAATCTGTTTCTGGGGGAAGTATCAATAAGCGGTAAGTTTACATTGTAAAATCATATCCGTTTAAGTTATATAAAAGGCTGCTCAAAGTATAAATATTTTGAGTGGCTTTTTTGGTTTTAAAGATGTAATTATTTTAGTTGTTATTTTATTGCATCTAATGTTCTTTGAACAAATTCAGCAGATACAGTTAATTCTAAAAATGTTCTATAGTCAACTACTTTGATTCAAGTCAAAATAAAAATGAAAGTTAAAAGAAAAATAATTTTAAGAGAATTTTTTTCTATATTATGCTTATCGAATTTCTGAAGTAATATCTTACTCTAATCTAGATTTATGCTTTACTATGAATAGATATCTCGATAATATATACAAAATAGGTGATTACATTTATTGCTATAGAAACTAAAATAGTGTAACGTGGCTGAGTTATTTTCAACAGCCCCGAAATTTCGGGGGTATCGAAGCCACAATCTCTTTGAAGTAGTCGGAAAGCGAAACTGTAATCGAGTCAAAAAATAATTAGATGTATTTTCCAAATAAAGACTGGTGCACCCCCAAAGCTTCGGGAGTATCCCGCTGCGTTAATCTAGTGTTACAATGTCCCAAGTCGCTTTACAATCGTATGGCCTATCTCTAAATCTACCTAGTCTAATCCTTAAAAAAAGGTCATAAAAAAAACCCTTCACTTAATCTAAGTAAAGGGTTTATAAAAAAAGGCGACGACATACTCTCCCACAATAAGCAGTACCATCTGCGCTAACGGGCTTAACTTCTCTGTTCGGAATGGAAAGAGGTGAGCCCCGTTGCTATAATCACCTTAAACTGGTGATAGGTGTTTGATTGTTATAGCAAACAGCCATCTAATAAGTTGACATATGGAAAAAATAAAAAAGACTTCGAGATAATATACATAGCATTAGGAATTTACCTCCCCCAGTTGCCCGGGGGAAGAGTACATAAGCTATACGGGTTATTAGTACTACTTGGCTATGACATTACTGCCTTTACACCTATAGCCTATCAACGTGGTAGTCTCCCACGACCCTTTAAAGAAATCTCATCTTGTGGTGGGTTTCGCGCTTATATGCTTTCAGCGCTTATCCCTTCCAAACGTAGCTACCCAGCAGTGCTCCTGGCGGAACAACTGGTACACCAGAGGTTTGTCCAATCCGGTCCTCTCGTACTAGGATCAGATCCACTCAAATTTCTTGCGCCCACTGTAGATAGAGACCGAACTGTCTCACGACGTTCTGAACCCAGCTCGCGTGCCACTTTAATGGGCGAACAGCCCAACCCTTGGGACCTTCTCCAGCCCCAGGATGTGACGAGCCGACATCGAGGTGCCAAACCCCCCCGTCGATATGAGCTCTTGGGGGAGATCAGCCTGTTATCCCCGGAGTACCTTTTATCCTTTGAGCGATGGCCCTTCCATGCGGAACCACCGGATCACTATGCTCTACTTTCGTACCTGATCGACCTGTATGTCTCTCAGTCAAGCTCCCTTTTGCCATTGCACTCTACACACGATTACCAACCGTGTTGAGGGAACCTTTAGAAGCCTCCGTTACTCTTTTGGAGGCGACCACCCCAGTCAAACTACCCACCAAGCACTGTCCTTCCAGTGGAAGTTAGGCTTCAAACAAGTAAAGGGTGGTATTTCAACAATGACTCCACCACACCTGGCGATGCAGCTTCAACGTCTCCCACCTATCCTACACATCACTTGTCCAAAGTCAATACTAAGCTATAGTAAAGGTTCACGGGGTCTTTTCGTCCCACAGCGGGTAATCGGCATCTTCACCGATACTACAATTTCACCGAGCTCATGGCTGAGACAGTGTCCAGATCGTTGCACCATTCGTGCAGGTCGGAACTTACCCGACAAGGAATTTCGCTACCTTAGGACCGTTATAGTTACGGCCGCCGTTTACCGGGGCTTCAATTCAATGCTTCGCTAATGCTAACATCTCCTCTTAACCTTCCGGCACCGGGCAGGTGTCAGGCCATATACATCATCTTTCGATTTAGCATAGCCCTGTGTTTTTGATAAACAGTCGCCTGGACTCTTTCACTGCGGCCCACATTGCTGTGGGCGACGCTTCTCCCGAAGTTACGCGTCTATTTTGCCTAGTTCCTTAGCCATGAATCTCTCGAGCACCTTAGAATTCTCATCCCAACTACCTGTGTCGGTTTACGGTACAGGCTGCTTTACTCGCTTTTCTTGGAAGTCACTCCCCTGGATTATCACCGCCGCCGTAGCTTAAGTGTACTATCGTAATCTTATCGATTACTTCAACGTACTATTCCGTCAGTACGCACCAAGTTTATGCCTCCGTCACTTTTGTTGTAAAGCAGGTAGCAGAATATTAACTGCTTGTCCATCCACTACCCCTTTCGGGTTCGCGTTAGGTCCTGACTAACCCTCAGCTGATTAGCATAGCTGAGGAAACCTTAGTCTTTCGGTGTGCGGGTTTCTCGCCCGCATTATCGTTACTTATGCCTACATTTTCTTTTGTAACCAATCCAGCATACCTCGCAGTACACCTTCAAATTTGTTACAATGCTCCCCTACCACTTATAACTAATGTCATAAGTCCATAGCTTCGGTAATATGTTTATGCCCGATTATTATCCATGCCGAACCGCTCGACTAGTGAGCTGTTACGCACTCTTTAAATGAATGGCTGCTTCCAAGCCAACATCCTAGCTGTCTAAGCAGTTCAACCTCGTTTATTCAACTTAACATATATTTGGGGACCTTAGCTGATGGTCTGGGTTCTTTCCCTCTCGGACATGGACCTTAGCACCCATGCCCTCACTGATAAAAATCATTTTATAGCATTCGGAGTTTGTCAGGAATTGGTAGGCGGTGAAGCCCCCGCATCCAATCAGTAGCTCTACCTCTATAAAACTAAATTATCGCTGCACCTAAATGCATTTCGGGGAGTACGAGCTATTTCCGAGTTTGATTGGCCTTTCACCCCTACCCTCAGGTCATCCCAAGACTTTTCAACGTCAACGGGTTCGGTCCTCCACTTTGGGTTAACAAAGCTTCAACCTGCCCAAGGGTAGATCACACGGTTTCGCGTCTACCACTACCAACTATATCGCCCTATTAAGACTCGCTTTCGCTACGGCTCCAATTCTTAAAATCTTAACCTTGCTGGCAACGGTAACTCGTAGGCTCATTATGCAAAAGGCACGCCGTCACAAACCGAAGTCTGCTCCGACCGCTTGTAAGCGTATGGTTTCAGGGTCTATTTCACTCCTTTATTCAAGGTTCTTTTCACCTTTCCCTCACGGTACTGGTTCACTATCGGTCTCTCAGTAGTATTTAGCCTTGGCGGATGGTCCCGCCGGATTCATACAGGGTTTCACGTGCCCCGCACTACTCAGGATACCACTATCTTCACTTCCTTTACCTATACCGGGCTGTCACCGTCTTTGGCCAAGCTTTCCAACTTGTTCTAGTTCATCGAGTGTTAAATGTCGTGGTCCTACAACCCCATAACGTCCGTAAACGGTATGGTTTGGGCTTCTGCGCGTTCGCTCGCCGCTACTAGCGCAATCACTATTGTTTTCTCTTCCTCCGGGTACTTAGATGTTTCAGTTCTCCGGGTTTGCCTCCTTGCGGATACTATACCTTCAGTATAGTGGGTTGCCCCATTGGGATATCTGCGGATCAATTTGTATGTGCCAATCCCCGCAGCTTTTCGCAGCTTATCACGTCCTTCATCGCCTCTGAGAGCCTAGGCATTCCCCATACGCCCTTAAAAAGCTTATGTCTTTTACCTAAATTGCTCTTTACTATCTCTAGTAAATTAATTTAATATATTTATTTTCTGTGCTTATAAATAAGCTACAGAGTTCTCTCGTATTCTTTATTCTTTCAATATGTCAATGAACGTTCAATAATTAAAAATTAATAATTATCAATTCTTAATTAAAAAGTGGAGAATATCGGAGTCGAACCGATGACCTCCTGCGTGCAAGGCAGGCGCTCTAGCCAGCTGAGCTAATCCCCCATATACCAGTAGTTAGTACATAGTAGTTAGTAGTTAGACTATAACCACTACTCAACTTCCAGAATTTCCTTTATAATCTTTATGAACTTTTTTAAGCAATAATTAATCTTTCATAATTATTAATTAAATTGTAGCCTTCTTCCTTTAACTACTTTCGTAGTCTCAGGCAGACTCGAACTGCCGACCTCTACATTATCAGTGTAGCGCTCTAACCAGCTGAGCTATGAGACTGCATTATCTTTAGTATATAAATTGACAGAATTAAGATCTTATAAAACTCTTTTAGAGTTCCGTAGTCGATTCTAGTATTGCGCGTGTACTTAAAAGTACTTGCTCTAGAAAGGAGGTGTTCCAGCCGCACCTTCCGGTACGGCTACCTTGTTACGACTTAGCCCTAGTTACCAGTTTTACCCTAGGCCGCCCCTTGCGGTAACGGACTTCAGGTACCCCCAGCTTCCATGGCTTGACGGGCGGTGTGTACAAGGCCCGGGAACGTATTCACCGGATCATGGCTGATATCCGATTACTAGCGATTCCAGCTTCACGGAGTCGAGTTGCAGACTCCGATCCGAACTGTGATAGGGTTTATAGATTCGCTCCTTCTCGCGAAGTGGCTGCTCTCTGTCCCTACCATTGTAGCACGTGTGTGGCCCAGGACGTAAGGGCCGTGATGATTTGACGTCATCCCCACCTTCCTCACGGTTTGCACCGGCAGTCTGGCTAGAGTTCCCGACATCACTCGCTGGCAACTAACCACAGGGGTTGCGCTCGTTATAGGACTTAACCTGACACCTCACGGCACGAGCTGACGACAACCATGCAGCACCTTGTAATCTGTCCGAAGAAATACCTGTTTCCAAGTACGTCAGACTACATTTAAGCCCTGGTAAGGTTCCTCGCGTATCATCGAATTAAACCACATGCTCCACCGCTTGTGCGGGCCCCCGTCAATTCCTTTGAGTTTCATTCTTGCGAACGTACTCCCCAGGTGGGTTACTTATCACTTTCGCTTAGCCACTCAGTCTCAATCGACCAAACAGCTAGTAACCATCGTTTACGGCGTAGACTACCAGGGTATCTAATCCTGTTCGCTACCTACGCTTTCGTCCATCAGTGTCAGTACATTATTAGTGATCTGCCTTCGCAATCGGTATTCTGAGCGATATCTATGCATTTCACCGCTACACCGCTCATTCTAACCACTTCATAATGACTCAAGACCAACAGTATCAATGGCAATTCTACAGTTAAGCTGTAGACTTTCACCACTGACTTATTAGTCCACCTACGGACCCTTTAAACCCAATGATTCCGGATAACGCTTGGATCCTCCGTATTACCGCGGCTGCTGGCACGGAGTTAGCCGATCCTTATTCGTAGAGTACCGTCAATTCTCTTCGCAAAGAGAGGTTTCTTCCTCTATAAAAGCAGTTTACAACCCATAGGGCAGTCTTCCTGCACGCGGCATGGCTGGATCAGAGTTGCCTCCATTGTCCAATATTCCTCACTGCTGCCTCCCGTAGGAGTCTGGTCCGTGTCTCAGTACCAGTGTGGGGGATCTCCCTCTCAGGACCCCTACCCATCGCTGCCTTGGTAAGCCGTTACCTTACCAACTAACTAATGGGACGCATACTCATCTATTACCACCGTAGTTTTAATTAAAAAATGATGCCATCTCTTAATACTATGGAGGGTTAATCCAAATTTCTTCGGGCTATACTCCAGTAATAGGCAGATTGTATACGCGTTACTCACCCGTGCGCCACTCGTCATCTGGTGCAAGCACCAATGTTACCGTTCGACTTGCATGTGTTAAGCCTGCCGCTAGCGTTCATCCTGAGCCAGGATCAAACTCTTCATCGTTGTTTCATTATAATTTTACAATACTATAACTAATCAACTGGAATTTTTAATTACCGAAATTTACATCTCAGTAAAGACTCAAAATTATTCTATAAAATCTTAATCTTTATTCGTTTCTTTTTAAATAACTTGCGCTATTCTAAAGATACACTGTCAATTCAATACTTCAATGAACTTATTTAAAAGCTACTCTCATAACTTTTCTAGTTAAAATAAAAGGAATCGAACCTCTTCTTTTCTCGCCCATCCAAGGGATTTTAAATTTAATTTTTTTAAGAACTCTTAACACTTATCGTGTTAGCGGCTGCAAATGTAAAACGTTTTTTCTTTGTGGCAAAATAAAAATTGAAATAATTTTTATTTTTTTTCAGAAGCCAAAACTTTTTAAGAACGCACCCAACTAATTCGCTAAGCGGACGCAAAACTAATACTTATTTTTACTATCACAAGGCTTTTTTGAAAAAATATTTAAAACTTTTTTTTTCGAAAAACAATCCCTAAATAATCAATGAACTACCGCGCCAAAGCGGGGTGCAAATATACAACCTTTTATTCCTTTCTAACAAAAAAAATCTTAGATTTATTTTATATTTTTTT